>JANMRB010000008.1:0-2361 GCA_031370825.1 Ilumatobacteraceae bacterium | reverse complement strand
CAAGACATCAAGCGCAAGATCGAGATCGGCTGCTATCAAGGCGTCCGTCACCGCAAGGGCCTGCCGGTGCGTGGTCAGCGCACACACACCAATGCCCGTACCCGTAAGGGCCCGAAGAGGACCGTCGCCAACAAGAAGAAGGCAGTGAGGAAGTAATGGCCAAGCCGAAGCCAGGTGGGCGTCGCCCCCGCAAGCGCGAGCGCAAGAACGTCACCGTTGGTGTCGTTCACATCAAGAGCTCGTTCAACAACACGATCGTGTCGATCACCGATACGGAGGGCAACGTCATCTCGTGGGCCTCGTCAGGTGGGGTCGGCTTCAAAGGTTCTCGCAAGAGCACCCCGTTCGCCGCACAGATGGCCGCCGAAAAGGCAGCCCGCGCAGCGATGGAACACGGCCTCCGCCGAGTCGAAGTGCAGGTCAAAGGCCCGGGCTCGGGTCGAGATACCGCGGTTCGCAGCATTCAACAGACCGGCATCGAGGTCACCTCGATCAAGGACGTCACGCCCGTACCCCACAATGGCTGTCGTCAGCCCAAGCGCCGCAGGACCTGATCGATATGGCTCGTTACACCGGCCCGAAAGTGCGCGTCTCGCGCCGTCTCGGCACCAACATCTTCGAAAATGAGAAGGGTCGCAAGGCCCTTGAGCGTCGCCCCTTCCCTCCCGGGGCGCACGGCCGTACTCGTCGTCGCAATGCCGGCAGCGAGTATCTCGCCCAGCTGCAAGAGAAGCAGAAGGCCAAGTACATCTACGGCGTCCTCGAGCGCCAGTTCCGCAACACCTACGAAGAGGCTGTTCGTCTGCAGGGCCCGACTGGTGAGAACCTGCTCCGCCTGCTCGAGCAGCGTCTCGACAACGTCGTGTACCGCGCCGGGTGGGCAAGCACTCGTCCGCAGGCACGCCAGTTCGTCAGTCACGGACTCATCCATGTCAACGGCAAGCGCGTCAACATCGCCAGCTACCGCGTACGCAAAGGTGAGGTCATCAGCTTGCCGCCAAAGTCTCGCGAGATGATTGTGATCCAGCACAACCTCGATGTCATCGACCGCAACGTCGTTGGCTGGTTGGAGGTCGGAGACGGTGGAAAGCAAGTCACCGTTCGCGATCTCCCGCAGCGCGATCACATCGACGTTCCCGTGCGGGAATCGCTCATCGTCGAGCTCTACTCCAAGTAATTCGAAGCCCACTAAGCATCCAAAGGCACCTTCATGCTCGTCATTCAGCGCCCAACCGTCGAAGCCATCGGCGACGAAGAAAACAATCGGCAGCGTTTCGCTGTCGGTCCGCTCGAGCCCGGCTTCGGTCACACAATCGGCAACTCGCTCCGTCGCACCCTCCTGTCGTCGATCCCCGGCGCGGCCATCACGGCCGTGCGATTCGATGACGCCCTCCACGAGTTCGACACGATCGCCGGCATCTCCGAAGATGTCACCGACATCATCTTGAACTTGAAGGACATCGTTCTCACGTCCACGAGTGACGATGACATCGTCTTGCGCCTTGATGTGCGTGGCCCCGCCGAGATCACCGCCGGCGACATCAAGTGCCCCAGCGAGATCGAGGTCCTCAACAAGGAACTGCACATCGCCTCGCTCAACAGCAAGGGCCGCCTGGCAGTCGACCTCACGGTCGGCCGTGGTCGCGGCTACCTGTCGAGCGATCGTGATTCGCAGAATCGCACGATCGGTGTCGTGCCGATCGACGCCATCTTCTCGCCGGTCCGACGAGTGATGTTCGAGATCGAGCCGACCCGCGTCGAGCAGAGCACCAACTACGAGCGCCTGGTTCTCGACATCGAGACCGATGGTTCCATCACGCCACGCGAGGCGCTCGCTTCGGCTGGTGCCACGTTGCGTTCGCTGGTCGATCTCGTTGCCAACCTCAGCGACGAGCCACAGGGCCTCGAGCTCGGTGAAGTCGCCGCTGTTGCTGCATCGTCACCTGACCTCGATCTGCCGATCGAAGACCTCGACCTGTCCGAGCGTCCCCGCAACTGCCTGAAGCGCGCTCAGATCAACACCGTCGGCGAACTGCTCACCAAGACCGAGGACGATCTGCTGAACATCACCAACTTCGGGCAAAAGAGCCTTGACGAGGTCAAGCAGAAGCTCGACGAGCGCGGCTTGACGCTGCGCGGCTGAGCTAGAGACGCAAACGGAGAAACGACCATGCCCGCAACCCCACGCCGCGCCCGCAACTTCGGCGGCAGCTCGCAACATCAGAAGTTGATGATGGCCAACCTCGCCGCGTCGCTGATCGCCGCAGAAGGCATCACCACCACCGAGGCCAAGGCCAAAGCGCTTCGCCCGATCGCCGAGAAGCTGATCACCAAGGCCAAGAAGGCTCAAGACGAAGGCGC
>JANMRB010000002.1:0-4551 GCA_031370825.1 Ilumatobacteraceae bacterium | reverse complement strand
GCTTCCGCTGCGAGCTGAAGCCGGGCTGAGGCGGAAAGGTTCGACTGGCTTCGAACCGTCGCCACCAGCTGTGAGGCCTCAGCTGCTGCTCGCCCCCGCTGGGCCTTCTTGGCCTGGCTGACCGCGAGAACAGTCCCCGCGGCGGCGACGATGATGCCTACGACGCTGGCCGCGACGAGGATGCGCAGACGTCGGTTGGCGCGCACATGCTGTCGTATCTCGGTCTCGGACATCGCTACGGCCCCATCGACGAAGTCGCGCTCGAGATCAGAGAGATCCGGCGCGGACCCGCCCATCCAGGACAGCGCGGCGGAGAGGCGCGCGCCCCGGTAGAGCTCCCCTTCGTCACGACCAAGTTCGGCCCACGCACTCGCGGCCGAGGTGAGGTGACGATGCATGCGAATGCCATCACGGTTGTCGTCGATCCATGACCTGAGGCGCGGCCACGCTTCGATCAGCGCCTCGTGCGCCATCTCGATGCCCTCCGCGCCGGCAGTCAGAAGCCGCGCTTCGACGAGCACATCGATGACGTTTCGGTCGATCGACGATCCGACGAGTTGTCCGTAGGGCACCTTTCGCCGGGCCAGTTCGGTGCCCTCACCGGGTTCGACGAGGCGCATGAACAATCGCTCGGTCTGGACTCGCTGTGCCGGTTGGAAACTGTCGTAGACCCGCTCGGCCGTTCGGGCGATGGCTGCCGCGATTGATCCTGCTTCGCGGTAGGCATCAAGAGTCAGCGCCTCGAAGGTCTGGCGTTGCCACGTCTCGACCAATGCGTGCGAGACCAGCGGGAGTGCTCCGGCATGGTCGGCTGCTTCGGCCACGATGGTGTCGACGAGATCTTGGGCCACGACGAGCCCGGCCATTTCTGCCGGCTTGGTGATGACGGCCCGCAGCTCCTGCTCGCTCAATGGACCAACGACGACCTGTCGCCGGGCGAGCAGCGGAGCGAGCTCGGGGATCCTGGTGCAGTAGCCATAGAAATCCGCTCGCAGCGAGATCACCACGTGCCCGGCTGTGTCATTCACTCGGGCCAGTAGCAACCGCACGAACTCACGTTGCGTCGCCTCGTCGTCGGTCAGTGTGAAGAGCTCCTCGAACTGGTCGACGATGACCACGTCCGCGGACGCCGGCACTTGGTAGATGCTCCGCAGCGGGGCGTTGCCCGGCGTGATCACGCACGCTTGGCGTAGGCCCCCGAGCTTGCGTGCCTCCACTGCTTTGACGAGACCCGCGCGCAACGCCGAGGACTTGCCTGCGCCTGAACTTCCGACGACAACCACGAACGACGCAGACCGAACGGCCTCGACCAGTTCGGCGACCAGACCGTCGCGCCCGTAGAACAACTCGGCGTCGTCGAGCTGATAGCTGGCGAGTCCCTTGTACGGGCACGCCTGCGGAGGAACGCCGTCCAATTCAGCAGTCTGTCCGAGGATCGCCACCTCGAGGCGTTGCAGCTCCGGCGAGGGATCGATCCCGAACTCTTCCAACAGGGCGGTTCGGGCTCGGCGGAATGCGAGCAACGCATCGCTTTGCCGGCCGAGCCGGTAGTACGCGGTCATGAGGCGAGACCAGAACGGCTCGTGTCCCGGCCGCTCGAGCACCAGCGATTCGAGCCGCTCGACGGCCTCGGCGGTATGGCCCACAGCGAGGTCTGCGTCGAGACCAAGTTCGATCAGATCCAACCAGAGCTGATCGAGTCGGCGGCGCTGCGCCACGAGTTGATCGTGCGTCGCCAGATCCCCGAGTGGCTCGCTGCTCCACTCGCCCATCGCCTTCTGCGCGAGAAGCTGAGCAGCGCGGGGATTCGACTGCAGTGATGCTCGTGCCTGGCGCACGAGGTCCTCGCTACGGCACAGATCGATCTGGGCTTCGTCGACTACCAGGACGTAACCCGGGGCTTGAGATCTGAGTGGCCCGTCCTCACCACCGAGGGCGGCGCGGAGCTTGGCGACGTGAGATTGGAGTGACCGGCGCGCGGTCGGCGGAGGGTCCTCACCCCAGAGTGCGTCGACCAACGTATCGGTCGAGACCACCCGGTTCGGGTTGAGCAGGAGCTGCACCAAGACCAGCCGAGGCTTGGAGCCGCCCACGTCAATCGCGACTCCGTCGCTGTCGAAGACCTGGACTGGGCCGAGTACGCGGAACCGGAGACGCTCAACGGTCTCGACGCTCACCTCGGCGTGCTCACTCAAGCCCCACACCCCCTCACGATCTCTACAACATCGTCGCGCTTCTCCGGTTGTAGCCGGGTTGTAGTTACGCGAACCCGCAGGTCAGGGCGCATGAATGGGTGTCAATGCGACGCCAAGAGGCACCCGGTGGGGCCTAGCGCTGCCCTTTGACCCCGCTGCGATTGAACTCCGCTCCGCGTGGCCGTCATTCACGGGTCGCGCCGCTCGACCGCCACCGCGAGGTCACAACTCGGTGGTGTTCCCGTGCGATTCATGACGAATCACACTGCACTACTTCGACTCAGCTCCCTGTTGCTCGCGAGCTCAATCGTGGTGCCGGCGGCAGCTGACGGCGGGCCCGGATCGCTTCTGACGTGGCATGAGCCTCGGATCACCTTCGTCGATGAACCGACTCCGAAAGCACGCGAGATCATCACGTGGGCGGTGGATCAATACCGCAACGCCGGTCTGCAGCTTCCGGATCTGACGATCTCCTTTCCCAAGCTCTGCGATGGCAAGGGCGCGCTGTATCACGTAGGTAAGAGGTCCATCGACTTCTGCCGCATCAACAAGCGCAGGGCGCTTCACGAGTTCGCGCATGCGTGGGACGACACCTCAGGAGCCGTCGACCGCGAGGCATTCCTCGAGCTGCGTGGTCTCACCGTCTGGTGGGGCGGGACCGAGATGAAGTCCCGCGAACAGGGCGCCGAACACCTCGCCGAGATCATCGCCTGGGTCTTGATGGGTTCGAATCCAAAAGATGTCCCCCAGTTCCCGAAGAACTCCGTGGCCGAATTGACCGAGGCATTCGACATGCTCACCGGCCGATGACGCCAGCCGTCCAACTGAGTGAAGCCGGCGGTGCGTCTCACTCAGTCAGGATGACCCATGTGCGGCCATCGATGAGCTCACGTGCCGCGTCGAGATGACCGGCGTGACATGCGGTCTCGGTGATCACGTGCAGGACGATCTCCCGCAGATCGTTCATGCGAAAGTTGGGGAAGAGCTCTTCAGGCCACCAGGTCGGCGCGGCGTCGGGAGGAGTAGCTGCAATGATCGCGTTCGCCTGCTCGATCTCGTTCCTGTAGAGATCGAACACGCTGTCGGCCGGCTCATCCGGACCCACCTGCCATACATCGTCATCGGCTCCGTCGAGGTCGATCGGCTGTCCGTCGACGACGCCGCGGAACCAGAAGCGCTCGACATCGAGCGCGAGGTGACGTACCAGCCCCAGGCATGTCCAGCCCGACGGCAGTACGGGTCGACGCAGGTCTTCCTCGGACAAGCCCTCCAAGATTCCGAGCACGTGTCGACGCTGGGCGTCGAGGGATGCAAGGAGCGTCTTGGTCTCAGTTCCGATTGCCGGCTTCGTCATTGAGCCTCCTCTTCTTTGCGCGAGCGTTGACCGTCGAACGTCAGCTTGCTGTCGATGCCGGCGATCAGTCGATCCCTGTGCTCGGTGAAGTTGAGAGTGTCGAACAGCGAGAAGCCATTCTCGATCGAGATGCGTAGCGCCTTTTCGCGGGTTTGGATGGCTTCTGCAACCTCGACGACGGCCTCGAACTCCGCCATAGTGCCGACGATGATTCCATCGTCGTCGCCCACGAGGACGTCGCCGGGAAGCACCTCAACACCGTCGATCAGCAAGGGGACTTGAATCTCCGGAACGGCCAGTGCGGGCGGGGCCTTCGGCGTGACCCCCCGGGAGTAGAAAGGCATCCCCAACTTCCTCAATGCGGCCGAGTCTCGGGACAGACCGTCGATCACGACGCCAGACATCCCGCGACGGAATGCCTCCGTCCCGAACAACTCGCCCGAGACTGCCTGATCGCATCCCCCCGCTGAGACAACCAGGACGTCGCCGACGCCGCCGATCTCGAGCGCACCGATGACCGACATCAGGTCCGCGTTGGCGACCGCAGTCACGGCTCGACCGGCCATGCGTCCTCCCAACACCAACGGACGAATCGCCGGCGGGAGCACACGGAGTTCTTTGTTCGCATCCGAGAGGCTCGCCGTGTCGATGCGTCGTAGCCGCTCCAGAAGATCTGCATCGGGGCGTGATGCTTCGGATGCTGGGGTCATCGGGTCCTTCCAAGGCCTGCATGGTGGCGCTACCACCTGTCACTGTAAGCACACCTCAGTTACGGTTGTGCTCTCCCGGAGAAATGTGATGACCACTCGATTTGCCGCCCGAATGAAACACGTGAAGCCGTCGGCGATTCGTGAGTTGCTCCGCTTCGGCGCCGACCCGTCGATCATCTCCTTCGCCGGTGGCTATCCCGACGCGACGCTCTTCCCACTCGAAGAACTCGATGCCGTGTTCAGCCAATCGATCCTGGAGCACGGCCACGACACGCTGCAGTACACAGTGTCC
>JANMRB010000305.1:0-13541 GCA_031370825.1 Ilumatobacteraceae bacterium | reverse complement strand
TGGGTGGTTGGTGGCGTTAGTCGTGCTGATCGACCGCGACAAGGCAGGCGATTTCGTGGGCAAGTCGTTGATCTTCAGTTCGCCCGGACAGACCATCGTCGCCGTTGTCGCCGCGATCGCGGTGGCGATCGTTGCAACCCGCAAGCCCCGTTTCGACGTGATGATCGCGAGTGGAGGACGACGATGACGATGAACGATTCGACAATGACAACTGCCGGTGTGATGCTCGAGGGCGTCACCAAACGCTATGGGCGCACGGTCGCGGTCGACGATGTGACCCTCGCGATCGGAGCGGGGGTCACCGGGTTGCTCGGCCCGAACGGTGCCGGCAAGACCACCCTGCTGCGCGTGATGGCGACGGTGCTGGCGCCTGACAGCGGGAACATTGAGCTGTTGGGTCATACGACTGCGAATGCCCAGGGTCGCGAACTGATCCGGCGGCAGTTGGGCTACGTGCCTCAGGAGCCCGGCTTTCATCGACAGTTCTCGGCGTTCGATTTCGTCGACTATGTAGCGGTACTGAAGCTGATCACGGATCGGCGAGCGCGACATGACGAGGTCCGCCGTGTGCTCGATGTGGTTGGTCTGACGTCGGTGATGCACAAGCGGATCCGGCAGTTGTCGGGCGGGATGCGTCGACGCGTGGCGATCGCCCAGGCGTTGCTCGGGTCACCCGAGCTCCTCGTCCTCGACGAACCAACGGCTGGTCTCGATCCGGAGCAACGGCTTCGGTTCCGTGAGCTGTTGTCGACCGCTGCGAACGGGGCCACCGTGGTGCTGTCGACGCATCAGACCGAGGATGTCGCTGCGTTGTGTCAGCGGGTCGTCGTGATGCACGGCGGCGTCATCCACTATGACGGCACCCCGACGGGTCTGGCCGGTCTTGCGGCCGGGCGGGTGTGGCTCGCCGATGCGCGAGACCCGTCTGCTCAGCTGGCGTGGATGACCGGTGACGGGATGGTCCGCCATGTCGGCGAACCGCCGCCGAATGCTCGTCTCGACGAACCCCGGGTCGAGGACGGGTACCTGTTGCTCGTCGGGGCGACGGTGCTGCAGGAGTCGTCGTGGAAGTGATCGTGCTCGGCGCGCTGGTGTTCGGGATCGCGTATGCGTTCACCCACCGCGGTAGCAACCGCACAGCTATCGACGATTGGCAGCCGGCTCATCCAAAATCTGTGTCGGAGCGCGGCTCCGACACGCGACACATGGGTTCCAGGGCCCAACATGCAGCCGGCGTGCAGTTGGCTCGTGTCGAGGGTCGTCAGTTGATGCGTAACGAAGTGTTCATCGTCGCGATCTTCATGTCGATCGCGATCCTCTTGATCTTTGGTCTCGTGTGGGCTTCGGACAACCTCGGCGCGAACAACTCGTGGAGGTACTGGCTGGCCCTGTTGCCCGTGTTCACTCTCCCGTTCGCAGGGATGACGTTGGTGGCGATGAACCTCGCGGCGTTGCGTGCCCGACGCGAAGGGACCGAGGAACTGTTCGATTCACTACCGGCGACCGCCACCACTCGTGTCGTCGGGCATCTCGGTTCCGTGTGGATGGCGTTGGTGGTCCAGATCGTGTTCGTCGCCGCAACGTTTGCCAGCGGGAGGCTCCTGACGAACCACTTCGGGGCGATCGACGCGGCGAGCATTGGCGACATCATGGTCAGCTTCGCGCTCGTGGCGTGCGCCGGGTCGCTCGCTGTGGCGTTGGCGCGTTGGCTCCCCAATCCCCTGGTCGCGCTCGTCGCAGTTGTTGTATTGGCGATCGGTGGATCCGCCATCGGGGGTATCGGCGGCCACCACTGGAGCCTCACCCGTCAGTTGTCGATCTGGCCGCGCTACCCCGATCATGACTGGGCCTTCGCGGTTCGCCCCAGCTGGTGGCACGCCGCCTACCTGCTCGCACTCGCACTCGTGGTCGCGGTTGTCGCCGTGGCCAGGCAACGACACGACCGGTTCACGCTGCTCCTCGGTGTCGGAGCGGTCTCGCTTGCAGGCCTGGCCGGCTACGTCCAGACGCGTCCAATGACCGACGCTGATGCCGAGCGAATCGCCGCGATGATCTCCGATCCCGTCGCGCACTCGTCATGTCGAACCAAGGACGGATTGACGCTGTGCGCCTACCACGACTACGCCGACATCACCAAGGTCTGGGCCCGTGAGCTCACTTCACCGTTCGCCGCCGTCGGGCCCCAACAGCGCGCCGGCGGATTCGCGGTCGTCTGGCACGAACCTCGCCTCGATCGACTCGACCCGGCCGTGCGCGAGCTGATCGACATCGACGCTCTCACCACGTCGTGGACTGCGGATTCAGCCAATTGGAACGGGGTCGAGGTCGATGGAACGGAGTCGAACCTGATCAATCGGCTGGCGCTCGGCCTCTGGTCGGTCGACCTTCCCTCGGTACCGGCAGGCGACGCACCGTGCTGGGCCGGAGGCCAGGCGAGAGGCATCGTCGCGCTGTGGGTAGCCGCACAAGGAATGAACGACGACGACGCCAAGCGGTTCGTCAGCGGCACCTGGAGCGGACTCCGAGACTCAGACAGCGGATCCAATGTGCCTCCCGAGTGGATCGACGGGTACCTCTGGATCAGAGACGCCACTCCCCCCGTGCTGTGGTCGGCAGCCGACATCGTCGCCGCACAGACGATCCTCACGCTCGACGCGACGTTCGTACGCGACACCCTGTGGGCCGACTGGCAACGATGGAGCGACCCGTCGGCCACGACCGAGGATCTGATGACGGAACTCGGCGTGGTACCGGCCGGTGGCCGCTCAGCCATACCTGCGGGGCTCGTCGCGTGCCGGTGACCACGACTGAACTCGTCAAGATAGGCGAGTCACGGGCATCGGCCCTACGTGTGCGCAGCACCCAGACGGTGCCGACGATCCTCGGCGGGCTGATCGCCGTGGGCACGATCATCACCGGCATGAGCACCGGTCACGACCTTGCGGAGATCTACGCGCTCGCGTTCGTTGCCTCGACAGCGGGTCTCGGTTTCGCGCTCGACGACCCCGCCGCCGAGACGGTTGCCGCATCGCCAACGCCTCTCATTCGGCGGCGAATCCACCGCGTCGCGATCGTCGGCGTCATCACGGCCGCAACCTGGTTGGTGATCGCCGGGGTCGTTGCCACATCCGACATCCAGCGGTTCCCGACCTACGACGTCGTCATCGAGGTCGCAGCACTCGCCGCGATCGGTCTGGCGACCTCGGCCATGGTGCAGCGGCGCACGCAGGCGCCTGGAGGCCCGACTGCTGCGCTTGTCGTGCTCGTCGGGCCGGCGTTCCTGTCCGGCGTCGTTTTCCGCGACGTCCGAGTCTTCCCATCGCTGGTACCGGGCCAGGACCTGCGCGAACGCTGGATCTGGCTTGCGCTTGCCGGCGCCGCATTGCTGCTGCTCGCGAGCCGCGACCCAGCTGGCCGGAAAAGTGTTCGACACAACTCACGGATGCAGTCCGCATCCAGACGGGCGATGCTTTAGTCATGATCTCCTCGGAAAAATCGACACCGGTGGCGACCGAGCGACTCCCAGGGCCGCGCGGTCTCGAGACGCTGCGTCGAGTTCGCCAACTGTTCCGTGACCCGTCGACGGCACTCGATGGCCTTCACGATGCATACGGCCCGATCAGCGAGCTGCGGTTGGGGCCGACGCGCATTGCCGTCGTCGGTGATCCCGGTCTGCTCCATCAGATGTTCTCGATGCCCGCCGAGTCGTTTCGCTGGAGTCACAAGTTCAACATGGTCGGGGTCAGGTTCGTGGTCGGTAGAGGCTCGATGATCGTGTCCGACGGTGAGGATCATCATCGCCGTCGCAGTTCGGTCCAGACGGCCTTCACACGCCGTCGGCTCAACAGCTGGATCCCGATGATCTTGGCCCGCACCGACGCGGCGATCGACGGCGTCACCCAGCCACTCGGCACCCATCAGACCGAACTCGACCTATACCCCGTCGGTCGCGACCTCATCCTCGGCATCACTGTGCACGCCTTCTTCGGCGAACGATTGGCCTCACGCGCCGACGAGATCGGCGAACTCTATGAACGCCCGCAGCAGTTCATCGAAGCACCAGCGGTCAAACAACTTCCTCACCCGTTCCCGTTCACCGCCCGTTCGCGCGTGCGAGCCGATCGACGAGCGATCGACGTGATCATCGATGCCGAGATCACCCAACGGAGATCCCACCCAACCGGCGACCCGTTCGACATCCTCGAGGCGATCGTGATCGATGGCTCGATGTCCGATGCCGAGATCCGCGATCAGGTCAGGACCCTGATCGGCGCAGGGTACGACACCACGGCGTCCGCGCTCGCGTGGGTGCTGTGGTGTGCAGCGCTGTCCCCTGACGCCTGGCTGCGGCTGAGGGCCGAAGCCGACGCCGTTCTCGGACCGACCGACGAAACAGCCGCCGAACCTGACCACAGCACCCTCGCCAAGCTCGAGTACGCACAGCGCGTGGTGCACGAGTCGCTGCGGCTTCATCCCGCCGGCCTCATCGGTGCCCGGATGGCTGCCATCGATGTCCGCCTTGGCCGGTATCTGATCCAGAAAGGAACGCTGGTCGTATGGTCGCCACACCTCGCCGGACGCGATCCAGCCTCGTGGATCGACCCGTTGCGCTTCGATCCCGACCGGTTCACCAACATGACTGTGGAGCAGAGGGCGGTCACCGACCAGGCCTGGGTGCCATTCGGACGTGGTCCCCACATGTGCATCGGGTTCGCCCTCGCCCAGATGGAGCTCACCCTCATCATCGCCCGCCTCGCCCAACGACTCGACCTCACGCCGACAAGCACCGAGATGCCACACCCGATCGGCATGGTCGTCAACCGGCCAACGGGCGGCGCACCATTCCGGGTCTCAGCCCGCGGCGCGACCTGAGCCACACGAGACCGCCACGAATTCGTCGCGGGCTATGCGATCGGGGATCGCATCCGCTCGGAAGCAGCGCAGCTCGATGCTCGTTCGCGTCTGGGTCATCGCCGCGGACACGTGAGTGCGATGGAGCACCTCGCCGCCGAAGACCAGCGCGTCGCCCGCTTCCATCGCCGGCTGCGTTCGTCGCGAAGTCGGCCATCGCTGCTCGACGGCGCTGTCAGCGAGCTGGGTGGGTGAGAGCATGTGATCGACGCGATCGGTGACGAGTTCGAGCCCTGGCGCATCGACGCCGCACGGCGCCAGCGCGATCCAGCACGTGACCACCCGCAGCAGTGCGTCATCGTGGATCGCTGCGTCGCCGTTCCGTGCAAACTCGAATCCGAGCGCGCCGTCCTGATGCCAGCTGTGCGGGCGATGCCGCGGCGGAGCGGACTCCGGCGTGTACTGCCGGCGCACCCAGCATTGGTCGGCATCGATCGCAAGCCACGGCCCCAGGACGCGCACACAGCGCTCGCGCACGTGGCTGCTCAGCGCCGACCAGACGTCGACCACGGACAGACCGGCGACCGCTCGCAGCCGGAACGACGAGCTCTCCGGTACGAGGTCCGAGCTCGGCGCGACCGCTGTGCAGCGGTACGCGTCGTCGATCAGCGCCAGCCACGTCGAGCACGTCGCCAGCGGAACCGCCGACGGCACGATCGCCAACTCGGCCCCCCGGGCAATCGTCTGCGCCGACGTCAACACCCGTGCACCATATGCCACAAGGCGGCAGTGCCGGGTTCGGGTACACTCGCCGACAGCGCTGCGTGACATCAATCGCGCTCGCCGGGAGATCTGATGGCCGACTCGAACGCCGAAGTTGTCGCCAACCCGACCACCGGTCGCGCCCACATCGCCGTTGCTCTCTCGGGTGGTGGACACCGTGCATCGCTGTTCGGGCTCGGTGCCTTGCTGTATCTCGTCGATGCCGGCAAGGGACCAGAGCTGTCGTGTGTGTCGTCGATCTCCGGCGGATCCCTCACCAACGCGTACGTCGGCCTGAAGACCGATCTGACCAAAGTGACTCCCGAAGGCTTCCGTGACGACGTCCGACCTCTGGCCAAAGCGGTCTCGACGGGCGGAACCGTATGGGCACGACCGCTGACGTACGCTTACCTGCTGTCGATGGTCGCGATCCTCGGCGTGGCCAGCTGGCTGTGCTTCCCGCTCCACGGCGCCTGGCCATTGCTCGTCTGGGCCGTGGCACTCGTCGCCGTCGGGTGGCTCGCCCAGAAGCGCAGCTGGGTCGCCGGCAATGCCTTCGACGCCGTCCTGTTCAAACGGGCGAAGTTGGCGGCGATGCACACCGGTGTCGACCACGTGATCACCGCGTGCGATCTCCAGACAGCGGAACAGGTCTACTTCTCAGGTCGCTTCGTGCACTCCTTCCGTCTCGGTTGGGGAGAACCCGCCGACGTGCGGCTCGGTTGGGCGGCGCAGGCATCGGCGTGCCTCCCCGGTGCGTTCTCGCCGGTTCACCGCTCCGCGGCCCCACACAAGTTCCGCGATCCGACTGCGGAAGCGCCGGCCGGATTCATCCTCGTCGACGGCGGGGTCTACGACAACATGGGCACGGAGTGGCCGATCCGCCTTGCCGACCGGGTGCACGAAGGCACGCCGCCGACACCACCGCCTCTCGTTCCCGACGAGTTGATCGTCGTCAACGCGAGTGCCGGCCAAGGCGTGACTGCTCGCAACCGGCTGCGGGTTCCGATCATCGGCGAGCTGCTCGCCCTGCTCGCCGACAAGGATGTGCTCTACGACCAGACCACGGCGGTACGCCGTCGACTGCTCGACGAGCTCTTTCACGACAAGCGCCCGGCGGGCACGCTCGTGCAGATCGACCGGTCGCCGTTCGAGCTCCCGAAGAAGTTCGAACGGCCGGAAGGCTCGCCGGGTGATGACGCGCTCTCGCAGACAGCGCGCCGTCTGCGCAAAGCGTTGGGTGACACCGAGGCCGACTGGGCGAAAGACGCCAAGGCCAACCGCAAGGTCGCTACGAAGCTGTCCAAGATCCCGGCAGATCGCGCGGCGCGACTGCTGCGACACGCATATGTGCTGACGATGATCAACGCGCACCTGCTGTTGGGCTATCCGCTGCTCGCCATCCCGGATGTCGAGTCGTTGCTCCCGCTCGTGCAATGAGCGTCGACCCGGCGGCCCTCATCGCCGGTGGGTTGCTGACTGCTCGCTTCGGGCTGACCGCTGGCGTGTCGGCCGCGGAGGTGCGTGACCAGCTCGACGGGGAGGTCGGGGTCTGCACTCCATCGACGCTCTGGGTGACTTCACCTCTGGCTGCGCCCGGCGAAGTCGACGCCTATCTCGCCGGCGCCAGGCAGCCGGCCGCGTTCTGGGACGCCCCCGATCTAAAGGTCGTCGCCGCCAGGGAGCAGGTGCTCGCCGACGGCTGGCGCGCTGTCGCCGATGCTCGGCTCAGCGGTCGCGCGCTGTTCGACGAACCCGTGCTGCGCCTGATGGTTCGATCGGTCGACGATGCGTTGACGTTGCAGCGCCTCGGCAAGGTCGGCCAGTACCACGTGACAGCGCACATCGCCGACACGCTCGGGGCGTGGAGATGGCGTTGGCCGCTGCGCGTCGGCGTCGCCGCGTCGCCGGATGCGGCGCGCCTCGTCGACGAAGCCAACGGCCAGGGACAGTTCCCCGATCAGTACTCCGTGCGCATCGTCGATGCTGCCGAAGAAGCCGACCTCGACCTCCTGGTCATCGACGAGGACCTCGCTGAGCACCCGTTAGCGCATGCCGGCGCCGTCATCGTCGTCGGATCGGAGATCGCCGCGGGCGATGCGCAGGCCATGGCGACGCGACTCGACCGTGGAAGGAGCATCGAGTCGGGAGCGATCATCGCCACGCCCGACCGTGTCCTGGGTTGGTTGGAGCTCGTGGTCCGTCACCTCTCGCACGATCGCCCTTTCGACGCTGCCATCGGCATCGTCCGCCCGGATGCCGTCATCACCGGTGACCCGCGATTCCTGGCGATCACCGCCATACGGAACTGGAACTTGCAGGTGGACCAGCAGCTGAGAGATCGATTGCAGATCGTCCCGCCGTTCGCCGACATCGCCAGGACGGTGCCGTTCGACAGCGAGAACCAGGGCGGCCATGTGACCGCGGGGCAAGTGAGCGCGGTGGAGGCCGCGAACCACACGACCGTCGAGATTCGCGGCGACGTGCCGAGAGCGGCCGCAAGGCCTCCTGCCGCTCCTCTCGAGCCGAGACCGCAGACCACCGATCAACGCAGCCTGCACGCAGCTGTCGCCGCTCCGAAAGGGTTCGTACGCACCGACGGCTTCATCGGTGGCGTGCGCAGCACCCTCAGGGTCTGCATCGCCAAGAAGGTCGACGAGCCTGCTGTTCGTGCCGATGCCCGTTTCACCAATCCCGTCCGCGGCGTCGCCATCGATCTCGACGTCGTGATCCAGCCGGGCTGGCCACGTGCCAAGGCGGCGCGGCGCAAGCTGCATCTTCCGGCGGTCAAGGACAGCGAGTGGACCGAACCTTTCGTCATCACCGTGCCGAAGAGGCTCGGTCAGGCGGAGATCTTCATCACGATCATGTGGCAGGGCCGCGCCGTGCAGAGCGCTGTCCTGTCCGGGCCCGTGCTGCGCCGCGATGCGCAGCCGGGGCCGGAGGCGATAAAGCTCGCCGTCGACGTGTCGACACCCGCGTCGGTGCCGCCGGACGCGGCCGACGCCCGCCCTCCTGCAGACGCATCGTTCGTCATCATCCCGCTCAAGGGAAAGCCGCAGGTGTTCGACGCCGGACGAGGCGTCCCCATCGCGTCCGACGACCTGGAGCGAGCCAACATGAACGTCAGCAAGGATCTGGTCGAGGCGTTCCAGAACCCGCCCACCGATCTCGCCTCGGCCGCACATCCGCTCGCCAAGCTGGCGACGCGAGGGTCGTTGTTGCGCGACAACCTGAGGGGCAGGGACAAGTCGTTCTACGACGACGCGACGTGGGTGCATGTCACGTCATACGGCGGTGACCGCGTGCCCTTCGAGTTGATCTACGAACATCCGATGCCCGACTCTTTCGATGTGCCCGTCTGCCCGACAGCGCTCGCCGGCGCACAGGAGTGCGCGTCCAACTGCCCGGATCGCAAACGGTCGGACTGCGTGTGCCCGTTCGGGTTCTGGGCGACCACCAAGGTGGTCGAGCGGCGACTGCACACCGCCGAGCGTCGTCAAACGATCGTCAGCAGCCAGCGCAAGGTCGCGGTTCGCAAGGGCTCGGCGGTCGCGGTCACACCGAAAGCCAACGCCGACGATCCGACGGCGGCCGACCGCATCGGCTCGGCGGTCACCGGGTTCAGCGACCCCGGTACTTGCGCCATCACAGCGACGTGGGACTCGCTGGAGCAGGCGGTCACGCAGGCGTGCAACCTCGTCGTGCTCGTCACGCACACGATCGAGCCCGAAGACCCCGATGACGATCTCAGCACCCAGCTCGAACTGGGCAAGGAAGCCAAGTTCGTCCGCAACATCGACAAGCGCTACTTCAACCCCACTCCCAACGAACCGGGCCCCATCGTGCTCGCATTGGGATGCGACACGAATGAGGTGCAGGCGTCGTACGCCAGCTTGGTGCAGCGCTTGCACAGCTTCGGCGTCGAGATCGTCGTCTCGGCGATCTCGCAGATTCCGGGCAAAGAAGTCGCCGACTTCGTGCAGCGCCTGGTCGACGTGCTCGCCGTGCTGCTCGCCGACGGCACCAACGAGCCGAAGCGCTTCGGCGCGGTGATGACCGCGGCTCGCCGCGCCACGTTGCTGCGCGGTGACGTGCTGGCGCTGGCGCTCACCGCCTCGGGCGACGGCGACGTTCAACTGACGGGAGGCTGACCGTGCTGACGATCGACTTGATGCCTGCCAAGTTCGGCGACGCAATCCTTCTGACGTATGGCTCCGCACGGCGACCGCATCGGATCTTGATCGACGCCGGTCTTGCTGGCGTTGCGCCAACCGTGTTGGACAAGCTCGGCACGTTCGACGGGCCGATCGACTTGTTCGTCGTCACCCACGTCGACGTCGACCACATCGGCGGCGCCGTACCGCTGCTCGACGAGAAGGCCTTCACCGATCGCTTGGGCGGTGTCTGGTTCAACGGCTACAAGCATCTGACCGAGTTCTCTGATCTGCTCGGGCCGATCGACGGTGAACGTCTGACGACGCGCCTGGTCAAGCTGGGGATCCCCTGGAATCAGGGCTGGCCGTGGCGCGACGAGAAGGCAACAACCAAGCCGGTCGGCGGGCCGATCGTGGCCGCCGACGGTCCGAAGTCAGTGAAGCTGCCCGGCGGCGCGACGGCGATCGTGATCTCCCCCACTCCCGCGAAGCTCGCCGCCCTGTTGCCGGTGTGGAAGAAGGCTGTCGAAGCCGCCGGCATGTCGCTGGTGGCCGAGGAGCAACACGAGCCGAGCGAGAAGCCACCGCGTGCGCTGCTCGGTGCACCGACGCTCAGGGAGCTCGCCGAACGGGCGACGGACGACGACACAGCCGAAGCCAACGGTTCGAGCATCGGCTTCGTGTTCCGCGTCAAGGACGGCAACGCGATGCGCTCCGTGCTGTTCGCCGCCGACAACCACCCCGACGTGGTCGTGGCTGGACTCGATGCGTTGCGCAAGAACAAGCCGAAGTACTCGCTCGACGCGTGCAAGCTTCCACATCACGGCAGCCGGCGAAACGTCACGCGTGACCTGGTGAAACGCATCGACTGCCCGCTCTGGCTGTTCTCCAGCAACGGCGTGCAGTTCTCACATCCCAATCCGGAGGCGTTGGCACGAGTCGTGTTCGACGGCGGCGAGAAGCCGACCATCATCGGCAACTACACGACGAAGTTCTTCACGGACTTCCGCGACACGTATCCACCGGCCAAGAACAACTACGAGATGCTGTTGCCCAAGGCAGAAACCGAAGGCATATCCGTCACCATCGGTTGATCACGCGGCCCGAGGACCACATCGACGCGTGAAAGAATCCATCGCACCGCACCACTGAGCTGAGAGGGACCGCCATGGCCTCGATGAAGGATCTGCAGGACTCCAGCCGCAAGCTCTTCACGGAACTGCTCGTCGCTCAGCAGCCGGGATCGGAGTCATCACCGCTTCCACCTAAGGCTGCACGCTTCTCATGGTTCGCGAACGAGCAGGCAACGGATGCTGCCCTGCTGTCATTACGACTGAGCGCTGCGTCCGACACGAAGAAGGGAGCTGCGTCGGCTCTCGGCGCGGCGCTCGCGTTGGTTGAGGAGGAACGCGCAGTCGGCGATCCCGAGTTGGTTCGCCAGGGCTTCGCTCTCTTCGTCACCCACAACGAGCGCGGTCGCAGCTTGGTCAAGCCGCGCACGATCCGGGCGGCGCCGGGGCTCTTCACCGCACCACGGGTCAAGCGCGTCGGTCGCGCCCTGTCGATTGGTGGCCTCGCACCGACACTCGACTACTGGCGCGAAGACATGTTGGCCAACGAGCACCACCAGCACTGGCACGAGGTCTACCCATTCACGGGCCGCCCGCCGTCGTCGTTCGGACAATGGGTCGGAGCGGTCTCCGACGCCGACAAGGTGAAGTTGCTGAACGTGATCAAACCGGGTGGCAACTGGCAAGCCAAGGTGGCCGGTGCTTCGACGACACAGGTCGCCGGGTTCTTCGCTGCCGCGCTGGATCCGCAAGGACGGCGACGTCTCCTCGACAACTTCTTCGGCCAGGTGCCGCCGGCCGAGCAGCTCCCCCGGGCGTTACTCCGCAAGATCCTGATCCTCAACGACCGCCACGGTGAGCTGTTCCTGTACATGCATCGACAGATGCTCGCTCGGTACGACGCAGAGCTGCTCTCCCACCAACTGGCAAGGGTCGCGCCGTTCAAGCCAACCACCTGGAACCAACCGATCCCGGAGGGATACGACCCGGAGGGCCTGACTGCCGGCCAGCGCCCATTCACCACCCGCAAGGCGAATCGCGCGCTACCCGCCCAGTGGGTGCAGCTGCTCAAGTCACTGCAGTCGGGGGTCGATGACGCGCTGCGCACTGGCATCGTCCACAGCGTCGACGGCAGCGAGCCGGATCGCCCGATCGCTGCCAACTCGTTGGGCGAGTTCGTCGAGGAGCAACTGCACAACACCGGCCACGGCCTGATCGCAAGCCTCGCCGAACCCATTCCCAGCGGTCGGCCGGGCGCCGGCAACCCCAACGGCGTGATGAACAATCCGATGGCCGCGATCCGCGACCAGGTGTTCTGGCGGTGGCACAAGCAGATCGACGACATCGGCGCGAAGTGGCAGGACACGCTGGCACCGGCGACGTTCAACGACGTGCCCGCCGCGCTGATTCGAGATCAGCTCGCAGGTCAGCCGGCACCGTGGACGAGCCCGGACATCATCCTCGTCAGAACGTCTGATCTTCCGGCGAATCGAACTCCAGCGCAGCTACAGCAACTCGGTCAGGCGATGTTCGCTGGTGCGAACTGGGATACCGACTTCACCGCTGCGCCGGCTCAGTCCGGTAACACATCGCTCACCACCGTCAGCGAACTGGTGACGTTCGTCGACACGGCAACGTTGGCCAACGGCAGAACGGTGAAGTTCCTCAGCCACGAGCCGTTCACGTACTTCATCAGGGTCGAGAACACGAGCGCGCAGCGACTCGACGTGACCGCCCGGATCTTCATGGTGCCATCGACCACGGCCCAGGATCGTCGAGCTTGGATAGAGATGGACAAGTTCACCTCGACACTTCAGCCGCACGAACGCGCCGTGCTGTGCCGTTCGGATCGCGACAGCTCCGTGATCAAGCGTCCTGCCGAGACATCGCCTGTGGCAATCGACAGCCGACCGGCCTCCGCGGAGCCGTCGTACTGCGACTGTGGATGGCCGTACACGTTGTTGCTGCCACGCGGCAAGGCAGCGCCTGGCATGCAGTTCCGACTGATGGTGATGTTCACCAACGCGGCAACCGATCGGGTTGCCCAGCCAGGGCCTTGCGGCTCGATGAGCTTCTGCGGCGCCCGCGACCGCTACCCCGACACCAGGGAGATGGGCTACCCCTTTGCGCGGCCCTTCGCGGGCACGCCCGCGACAGCGATCCGCGACGTCGTGCTCGGGCTATCCAGTGCCGCGGCGAGGACCGTGACGATCCGCCACAGCGGTCCCTAGGAGACTGCTGAGCAAGTGCGTGGTCTGCTGGCAGCAGATGCCCAACCTTCGGCGCCGCGTTGAACAACTTCGGATTCGGATCCGGCGGCTCGGCGCGGAAACAGTCCTTGACATTGCCGACAACAACTTGGCGGGGTTGCAACTCCAGGGCGCGGGCGTGTTGCGATCGCGATCGCCGGTTGCTCGACTTCTGCGCCGCCCCTGCAGGAAGTCTGCCGTTGCGTTCATGCCGCGCCTCGCTGGGGCGGGCCGGTGGTCATGACCTGTCCGTCGGGTAGCCGGATCGTCAACACCCGATCCGGGGTCAGCGTCAGCATCCAGCCGTCGTGGTGGATGTTCTGATGGTGCCGCTCGCACACCGGCAACAGATTGTCGAGATCGGTGAGCCCGTGGTGGCGCCACCAGATGACGTGATGCAACTTCGTACGCGAGTAGCGGACGTGACAGCCGGGGATCGCACAGGTCGCGTA
>JANMRB010000265.1:0-3820 GCA_031370825.1 Ilumatobacteraceae bacterium | reverse complement strand
AGTACGGGCGCTCGACGACGAGGGAGCGATCGAAGTGCTCGACGGGTGGGCCGAGTCCCTCCCGGCGTCGCCGCCGCCGACCCTGCGCCTCACGCTTCTGCGCCGGCTCAGCCTGCTCCCTGCCGATGCCTTGAACCTGCTTCGGGTCGCCTCGATCCTCGGTTCCACGTTCTCATTGACCGAACTGGCGCTGCTCGCCGGGCGAAATCCGGCGCTGATGGTCCCCGCGCTCTCAGCCCTCATGGATGCCGGTCTGCTGACCGAATCGGGTAATCGTCTCGCCTTCCGCCACGACCTCGTACGCGATGCTGTCTACCACGATCTCCCCGCCTCGGTGCGCAAGGGTCTGCACCGCCAAGCCGGTGCAGTGCTTGCCGAAGCTGGTACACCCGTTGAGCGGGTGGCAGGTCACGTCGCGCTCGGCGCCGAGCAAGGCGACGGCGCGGCTGTGGAATGGCTCCGACGGGCTGCGCAGCTCGCTGCTTCGCGGGCGCCGGCCACGACGGTTCGGCTGCTGGAGCGAGCACTGGAGATCACCGACCCGGGCGACCCGATCCGCGGTGCGCTGGCTGCGGAACTGGTCGAGCCCCTGCTCTCGTCCGGCAGGTTGCGAGACGCCGAGGTAGTGGCCCGCGAGGTTCTCGCCCGAGGGCACGCACCCGAGGTGGATGTCATGGTCCGCACCAGCCTCGCCAGTGTGCTGTCCGTTGGGGCGCGATATCCGGAGGGTCTTCACGAGCTCGAGCAGGCGTCGATCGCGGCCTCCGAGCACGAGCGCCAATCGCTTGCCGCGGCAGGGTCTGGGCTCATGCTTCTGGCCGGGCAGGTCGAGGACGCTCGCGACCGAGCCGAGCAGGCCGTCGAAACAGGCGAGCGTCTGGGCAACGATCATGCGCTGTGTCTGGGATTGCAAACGCTGGCGATGGTCGCCCTCGTCGATGGCGTCGTCGACCAGGCGGTCTCGACTGCGCGGCGGGCGGTCAGCGTTGCCCGGCGCGGCGATGCCCCCTGGGCCAGCCGCGTCGTCCCCGAGCTGTGGCTCGGGACGGCTCTGGCCGACAGTGACCGCCTCGGCGAGGCCGAGGAGGTGTTGCAGGCCGGCCGGTGGAGGGCGGAGCAGACCGGCGACCTCGCCCGCCTTCCGCTCTTCCACTGGGCCATCGCCGAGGCGCGCCTCGGCAGAGGCCAGTGGGATGACGCCCTCGCCGAGGCTCAGGCCGGACTCGGTCTGATCGAGGAGAGCGTCAACCAGGTCGGCGACGTGTTCGCCCACGCCCTTTGCGCCCACGTCGCGTTTCACCGAGGCGATCCGAGCGTCGCCCAGTCGGCGGTACACGAAGCTCATCGCAGCCTCGTGGCCGGTCCCCTCGAGATCGGCTTCGAGTGGATGACCTGGATCGAGGCACTGCTACTCGAGACGAAGGGCCAACCGGTCCAGGCTCTGTCGATCCTCGAGCAGGCTTGGGATCTGATCGCACCACTCCGCTATCTCCAGGCAGCGTCCAGAGCCATGGGACCCGACCTGGTCCGGATGGCGCTCTCGGGCGGCAATCACGAGCGAGCCCTGTCGGTCACCGACGAACTCGAGCGCAGCGCTCGACGCAGCCCAACGCCTACTGCCCGCGGACTGGCGTTGCGCTGCCAGGGTCTGCTCGCCGACGACCCCGACATCCTCCTCGAAGCAGTCGCCGCCCACCGGATGGGACCACGCCCGTACCTCCTGGCCGCGGCATGCGAGGACGCCGGGGTAGCCCTCGGGCACACCACCAGAACAGACGAAGCGGTCGCTCTGTTGAGCGAGGCGGTCGCGGCCTACGAGCTCCTCGAGGCTGTTTGGGACGTCACCCGAGTCGAAGCGGCACAACGAACGCTGGGCATCTCACAGTCCCGCCGCGCGCGACGCCGCCCGTCCTTCGGATGGGAGAGCCTGACCCCCACTGAAGTGAATGTGGTGAGGCTGGTGGCCGAAGGGCTCACAAATCGTCTGATCGCCGAGCGGTTGTTCGTCTCACGGCGCACTGTTGCAACCCATATCGAGCACGTGTTCCAAAAGCTCGGCTACGCCAACCGAGTGGAGCTCGCCGCCGAGGCCATACGCCGAGCTGTCATCGTTCAGACGACGCAAGCAGCTCCGACAGCACCTGAAGCAGCCCAAGCCAACCGACGAAGGCAACCTCCGGTCCCTCCGCGAGGCTGACCCGCCCAGCGGGGGGATCGATCGCATCCAGCAGGATCGTGATCACCACAATCGGATCGTGCCAGGCCGAACCGCGCCGCACATCGGTCAGCCGACCGATTCTTGGATCTTCGCGACATATCGGTCACCTGACCGATGTGCCCAGTAATTGACCCGGCTCATTCTGGTGGGCAGACCCTGCGGGTGAAATGAGACGAGGAGGATGCTCAATGGGCTATCGACGCACAGGCAGCATCGCGTTCGCGGCGATCGCCGTGGTCCACGTCGCCGGCTGCAGCGACGAGGCCCCGAAGCAGACCAATAGCGCGGTCACACCCGCAGCAACGGCAACGGCAACGCCGGCCTCGACGACGACTCCAGCGCTATCGCAGACGACGGTTGTGGTGCCCGAGGCGACGGTTGCCGTGCCCGAGACGGCGGTGCCGGTGTCCGATGTAACGGCACAGCTGCAAACTGTGATCGAGGAGGCTCTGCGTACATCGCCGAGCATTCCCGGTCTGGTTCTCCACATCGAGGCGCCCGACCGACATCTCGACGTGAGCGTCGCGGCCGGCGTCGCCAACCGAGCGGACGCGACACCTCTGACAAGCGGTGCCGGGCTCCGCATCGCCAGCAATACCAAGACGTTCACGGCGGCCGCCATCCTGCGTCTCGTCGAGCAGGCAAGGTTGGTCCTCGACACGCCGATCGCTGATCTCCTTGCACCGGAAACGGTCGACGCGCTGCGCGCCGGCGGCTATCAGCCCGAGGCCATCAACGTGCGCCAGGTCCTCCAGCACACGAGCGGGATCTACAACTACGGGCAGGACGCGGCCTACCAGGCCGCCGTGATCGCCGAACCGGCGAAGCGGTGGACCCGTTTGGAGCAGGTGCGCTTCGCCATGGACCACGGCGACCCCGTCGGCGAGCCGGGCACCGTGTACGCATACTCCGACACCGGCTACGCGCTGCTCGGCGAGATCATCGAACGAGTCACCGGCACACCCCTGGCCGACGCATACCGCGCGCTGCTCGACTTCGAAGGCCTGCACCTCGACGCGACCTACTTGGAATCACTCGAACCTGCGCCACCCGGAATCGGCGCCCGGGCCCACCAGTACGTTGGCGAGCTCGACGGTTTCGATATGGATCCCTCGTTCGATGGGTACGGCCCCGCCGGGTTGGTCTCCACCGTCGATGACTTGAGCACGTTCTACCGGGCGCTGCTGCGAGGCAACGTGTTCACCAAAACCGAGACGCTCGAGACGATGCTCGAGATCCCGGCGACCAACGCCGAGGACCGAGCAGGCATGGGCATCTTCCAGATCGAAGTCGCCGGTAGCTCGTGCTGGCAGCACTCCGGGTTCTGGGGAACCTTCGTCCTGACGTGCCCGCAGATCGACGTCACGATCGCCGCCTCGTGGGGCCAGGCGATCTACCCGGACTTCGACTCCGAGAGCGTCTTACGACGCGCCTTCGAGCTGACCACCGCTTCTTGACGGGTGACGTCAATGGTGCATCAACCGACAAATTGGAGGAACCGACATGAATGATTTCAGCGTGTTTGGTGACATCACCCACACCGGCTCGTGGCCGACGAGTGATCGCATGTCGCCGATCGCCGTGTTCGGCGACATCGACCTG
>JANMRB010000256.1:0-1964 GCA_031370825.1 Ilumatobacteraceae bacterium | reverse complement strand
TCCCAGTGATCTCGGTCGTGTCGTTGCCGTCGTCGACGTACCGGACGATCTCGACGACGAGCGAGTTGCCGTCAGGTGACCAACGAGGACCACCGACATAGTCCGCTCCGTCGGTGGAGAGCACCGTCACGACGTTTCCGGTTGCAACTTCAACCAGTTGCAGCTCGGAACCCGGGTTGTGACCATCGATGTTGTCGATTCGTATGAACGCGATCCTCGTGCCGTCCGGCGACCACGCCGGGCTGTCAGCGTCGCGACATGGCGGCTGACAGTCAACGAGCCGATCGACGTCGGCCCCGTCCCAGGACGCGGTCCAGATGTCTCGCGTTCCATCAGGTTCATCGGTGTTGAAGGCGAGTCGCTGCCCATCTGGCGAGAAGTCGGCGTGGAGCGCAGATGCCGACAGGTTGCCGGCGGCGGGCTGGTCGCCCGTTGCGTCGGGCAAGACCCGATGCAGCCCGGTCACCGACTGGTACACGATCCAGGCACGTTGATCCGTCGGTGGATCGGTACTCGAGACTGCAGTCTCGATCGGCTGAACAATCGCGGTGCTGCCATCGGTCGATCGCGCCGCCGACCCTGTCGAATCGGCGCGGTTCGCGCACCCAGCCGCGCTGACGACGATGACCGCGACCGACACGATCCGCCCCCTCCCCATCGCTGTACGTTAGCGAATTCCGAAGGCCCGAAGGACGGTGCGCAAGCGAGACCGCCGGGATCCGAGCGTGTGACCGGCTCGTCAGCAAGTGTGCCGCTTTCGGGCCAGCCGCCAGGCACGTCACGCCGTCAACTGCGGGGACCCGACCGTCACACCGGCTGGGGCCGTGCGTTGAAGTGTTTGGCGGCGTAGCCGCCGACCGTGATTTCCGGCGGTGCGGTCACCTCCGCCCATCGCGCTGGCGGGCCGCGCGAGGTGACGGTACTCACGTGGCTTGACCCGGTACCGGGCTACAAGACCACCAGTGGGTCCGGATCCAGATGTGGAACCGGCAACCGGGGTAGTGCTGCCGTGCGCGAGCCGACCGGCCAGTGCGCCAAGCGTGAAGTCCCAGCCCTGCCGATGGCCAGGCCGATCTCATCGTCACCGCACCGCACGCAGCGAGCAGGCTGACGACCGCGACCGCAGTCAGCGCCCGTGCCTTGGCCACGCCGATCGGGTCATCGGACGGTGACCTCGCCGTACATGCCTGCGGTGAGGTGCGGTGGGCGGCCGGGCATCGGCGATGCCCGGGCGGGATTTGCTTCGACCGCGTCGAGGTAGGCGGCGGGGTCGGCGCCGGTCGGGATGAAGCACATGAGCAACTCGTTGATGGACGACAACGGGCGAGCGCGAGTACTTGAGCTGTTCGAGGGGTGGGCTGGAGCGCCTGCCTCTCATCGCGGGGCGGTCTCGCGCTGTGGAGATCATCGTCGGATCCGAGGACTTCGACGCCGCCACCGCCGAGCGCTACGGATGGATCAACCGTGCCGTTCCGGACGATCCATCTTGAGGCGTTCGTGAACCGGTTCGCACAGCGAGTCGCGTCATTCGATCACCATGCCATCGCGCTCGCGAAGCGACTGCTGAACGAGCGAGGACAGATCGCATCTCATACGACCTCGTCGCCACATACGGCGAGTTCGGTGCACTCCTCGCCGAGCCGACGACTCAAGCTCGGGCCGCCAGGTTCTTGAGCGGAGGGCTCCAGCAGCGCAGCGAGTTCGAGTACAACCTCAGCAGCCACCTTCAGGATTGACGGGACCCGGAGCGGTCTCGCGACCGGCGGAGCTGACCTTCGGGTTGGCTCCGCACCCGGCGTCAGCTGGGTTTGAGCACGACGCGACCGGAGTAAGGTCCAAGCGGCGATTGCGCTCGCTGTCGCCATCCGAGGGGTGACCAGATTCTGCCCGAGGAAGGAGGCCGCAATGACGACGTTCGTCCTGGTCCACGGCGGGTTCGGCAGCCCCGCCGAGCTAGCACCGGT
>JANMRB010000250.1:0-9591 GCA_031370825.1 Ilumatobacteraceae bacterium | reverse complement strand
CGCCCGTCGCTGGAGATGGAGGGTGGTACGACGTTCCACTTCCTCGACGGCGCGCCAGCGGATGCACTCGAAGTGGCGCGGGACGCAGCCGCCGGTCAGGACGTCCGCATCGGCGGGGGCCCGACCATGATGCGCGCGTTCCTCGCCGCCGGTCTCGTCGACCACCTGCACGTCGTGCAGGTGCCGATCCTGCTCGGCCGCGGTGTTCGGCTGTGGGACGGCCTGGAGGCGTTGGAGCAGCAGTACGACGTCGAGGCAGTCTCGACGCCCAGCGGCGTCACCCACCTCACGTTCACCCGATGACGAGGTCGTCGCGGCGGCACGTCGCGGTCATTCCTGGACACGGAACTGTGGGCACACACCGGAGGCGTCACCTATCGCAACCTCGGCGTCGAGGACTCCGAAGACCCGCTACCCGACTGGTTCTTCACGCAGGGCGTCGAGCTCGTCGTCGACCCCTGCGTGACCACCGCAGCGGGTACTCATCCTCTGTGAGTCAGGGGTACACCGCAGCCCCGCACTGATCGCGGTGGAAGCCGAGTCCGCGACGGACCTGCCGCACCGAGGGACCCATGCGTTCCTGGCCGCAACGGAAGTCGCGATCGTCCCAACTGCCGGGAATCTGCTGTTCTGGCGCTCCCGACTGCAGGAGTCGTCGACGGAGTACGTCGACCATCTCAGAGGGCGTTCGTGCCTCTCCGGCCCCAGAAGTGCTCCACGAGAAAGCCGACGGCGCAGGCGTACGCCGTCACCGCGTCGCAGGGGTCAGGCGTGCGAGTCGACGAGGACCGTAGGAGGCGGGTCGTCCGACGGTGCGCTGAGGTCGACGCCGGTCACATCGAGGACCCGACCACGGAACCACGTCGTGAACTCGGAGTCGTCAGTGGCGAGGTTGGTGAACGTCTTCTCCACATCGCCTTCGAACCAAACGAGCATGAAGCTCCCCATGGGGGTCTCCTGCAGCGCCCACGTCTCCCGGGTGATGTCGCCGCTCGCGAGTTGGGCCTCGAACTCGGCCCGCCGAGCCCCAATGGTCTCCGCCGCGAACGCTCGAGCGTCCTCCTCCTTGCCGGCCTGGATCGGAAACATTCCGTTGAACACACCCATGTCTGCCTCCTCTGACGTCGAGCCCGCCCCGAGGACGCAGCATCACACGGGCACATTACAGCAGCGTCATTCAACGACCATCCATCGAGCGAGCCGACTGGGAGCCCGTAGCCAGCGAACACCGGCTCGACGCCGGAGCGGGCACTGGCCGAGGGTCACCTCCACCTTTGGGCCGAGCACCCACGCATAGTGCCCGGACGTGCGCCATCTCGCCACCACCATCGGCCGATCTGGTAGCCCGGTCATGGACAGCTGCAACCGTGAGAGGGAGCCGCGTCGGGCTGCGGTGAAGGGACGCCAGCGTCAGGCGGCTCGATCCGAAGGCCTGTTGTCGATCGTCGGCCGGTCGGCGACCGCGGTCTGGTGCTCACTGGGCTCCCACTGGCGTCGGTCGACGATCGCCTCGAGTTCCTCGCGGATCTCGAGCGCGATCAGCGGATCGGAGGGCGACGCTATGCCGCGGACTCAGTGTCGATGTCGAGCTGAATTGACTCCAAGGCTCCGTCGGGCGCCAGCTGTCCGACTACGGCGAGGCGGGCGACGATGCGCAACAGGTCAAGCACTTGAAAATCATTGGTGGATGGTTCACCGTTCGGGCCACGCTCAGTTGGCAGCTGGCGATCGAGATCCGCGAAGAACCGTGGGGTCGCCCGAACCGTTCGCCGCCCAGCGGTCACTGAGCTGGCGACTCGGTACCCGCGAGGTGCGCTTCGAAACGAGCCCGCACCCTGGCGAGGAACTCTTTTTGTACGTCGTCGAGGTTGCGCACGATGCTGGCGTCGAAGATCGCATCCTGCTCGGCCGGAGTCATCCGCTCCAGCTCCTGTGCGGTCCAGATCTTCTGCGCCTTTCGATGGGCGGGCGCGATGGTAGACCGGTATACGGTCTGGGCGGACTGGACGGACGATTAGGCGGACAAGCCACCACGTCAGCGGGCTGGACGGGCCACACGGACGGATCTCTCTTCACGTTGCCAAGGTGAGGGTAGCGGGTTCGAATCCCGCCGTCCGCACCGTCGTCCGCACCGTCGTCCGCACCGTCGTCCGCTCCACATATCTGTCACGGACTGTCGCCGGCAGATCGCGCCCGGCTTCAGATCTCGACGCGTGAACCCACCTCGAACACACGCTCGTAGGGCAGGCTGAAGAAACGGCTAGCGCTATCCGCACCACGGTTCAACCACACGAACAGATGCTCGGCGACCGGATTCATTCCTGGTGCCTTTCCGGCGATGATGGATTCGCGTCCGATGAAGTAGGTGACGTCATCGGGGTCGAACACGAGGCCTCGGTGCTCGATCACGGCGAGTGCCGCCGGCACGTCGGGTGCGTCCATGAAGCCGAATTCGAGCTGAACCTGGAACACGCCCGGCTCAACGCGGGTGACGGTGGCCCGTTCGTTAGTCGGCACGCGGGGCGTGTCCGCTGTCTCGACGGACACGATCAGTGTTGTCTTGTGCAGCACCTTGTTGTGCCGCAGGTTGTTCACCAACGCCGGCGGTGCCTTGCCGAGATCCTTGAACATGAAGACCGCTGTGCCCGGCACGCGCTCAGGATTCGACTCATCGAGCACCTCCTGGAGCGGTCGCTCCCCTCGCTGGATGCGCTTGGCCACCAGCGCTCGACCGGTACGCCACGTCTGCATCTGAACCATAAGGATCACGCCGATGGTGAGCGCGAACCAGCCACCGTGCGGGATCTTCACGATGTTTGCGCCCAGAAAGCCCACCTCGATCGTGAACAGCGGCGCGCACACCAGGAACGCCCTTGCTCGCCGCCACTCCCACCGGTCGGTGAGGACGCGGAAGAAGATCAGGGTGGTGATGGCCATGGTCATCGTGACGGCGATGCCGTATGCGGCCGCAAGGTTGCTGGACGAACGGAAGCCGAGCACCAGTCCGACACACGCGACCATCAACAGCCAGTTCACCAGGGGTACGTAGATCTGTCCCTCTTGCGATTGCGAGGTGTGAAGGATCTTGATGCGCGGCAAGTAGTCCAGCTTCACCGCCTGGGCGGTGAGTGAGAATACGCCGGAGATGAGCGCCTGGGATGCGATGACGGTTGCGCACGTGGCGAGGATCACCACCGGCAGCAGCAGCGACTCGGGGACCATTCGGAAGAACACACTGTGCACGTCCTCGGGGTGTCCGATAAGGAACGCCCCCTGACCCCAGTAGTTCAGCAGGAGCGAAGGTAGCACCATCCCGTACCACCCGAGCACGATCGGGCACCGGCCGAAGTGGCCCATGTCGGCGTAGAGCGCCTCACCACCCGTGACGACCAGGAAGATCGAACCGAGCGACAAGAAGGCCTTCATGCTCTCGTGGCCAAAGAAGTGAATCGCGTAGTACGGGTTGACCGACTTGATGATCCCCGGCGAATCGGAGATGTGCCACAAGCCAAGCACCGCGATGGTGGCGAACCAGATAATCATCACCGGCCCGAAGACTTTGCCTACTGCGCCCGTCCCTCGCCGCTGTACCCCGAACAGACCGATGAGGATGACGATCGCGATCGGGATCACCCAACGCTCGAACGACGTGGACACCTCTTCCAAGCCCTCGACCGCGCTGAGCACCGAGATCGCCGGGGTGATGATGCCGTCGCCGTACAGCAACGAGGTGCCGAACACACCCAACAAGACGAGGATGCCCGCCTTGGCGACCGTGCGCCCCCGCTTCGGCATCACCAGCGCAGTGAGCGCCAAGATCCCGCCCTCACCCTTGTTGTCGGCCCGCATGACGAGCATCAGGTACTTGATGGAGATGATGATGACCAACGACCAGAAGGCCAACGAACACACCCCGTAGACGTTGATCTCGTCCACCGCGAGCCGGTGCGACTTCTCGGTGAACGCTTCCTTCAGTGAGTAGAGAGGACTCGTGCCGATGTCGCCGTAGACCACACCCAGTGCCCCGAGCGCAAGCGCCGTCGCCCCCGCCTTGCCGTGCTCCGCGTGCTCGCGAGGCTCGCGAGGCTCGCGCTCCTTCGCGAGCGCGACCGCGTTGGCGGCCGCAATGATCCGCTCCGGCGTAACCGTCTTGCCTGCTGTTTGGTCGGACGCCATTTCGCGATGCTCTACGCCGCTGATCGCTTCTGGTCTGCGTCGTCCAACGCTGCCGCCAGCTGGTCCCCGAACTGGAGCAGCATCCTCCGCGCGGCGGTGATCGCTCCGAGGCCGGCCTGCGGCCTGAGGAGCAAGGCACCCCGGCCGTTGGGGAGTAGCAGCGCGGCGCCGGTCTCCGGGATGACCACCGCGTCACCATCCGAGCCGGGACCCGATGGCAGGCGACGACTGATGACCGGCACCTCGTTCGGCGCTGCCGAGAGCAGAGACACGTCGATGGAACCCGCCTGGACACAGACAGACTGCACCGCCGTGAGCCACACCGCCGGCAGTGCGCCGCCGTGCGACAACAGCTTTTGCAGGTCGCGGGTCGCGGCGAGGGACTCGTCAGTTCGATGGACCGAGACCTTGGCGCGGACTCTCATCGTCGTAGCGACGCTGACCGACGACCCCAGCAACACCAGCAGGACCACCGTGACGACCTCATCCGGTTCCGTCATTCGAAGCGAATGGACGGGTGTGGTGTGGAAGTAGTTCAAGGTGAGCGCGGCGACGGCCGAGGTCGCGAACCCGGCGATCGGGCTGACGAGCGCCGCAGCGACGCACACGAAGGCGAGAGCCAGCGCGGCGTTGGCAATGCTGATGTCGCTGGCCACCCTGGACGAGACCCACGCCACCGCAATGGCCAGCACAGGCCCGAGAACGGTCGCGACGCGGTCAGCCGCCTGTTGTGTCGTTGTCTTCACGTCAATGATGTTTACACCCCCCGCTACCGAGCAACCGCCACAAGCTGACGGGCTGAGCGGTGCTCGCCCCGAACGAGTCGTGCTCGCTCCCGCACTCCTAAGGGCGTTGAGCCTGGCCGGCCGTCGAGGCAACCATGCGCTCGCCGCAGCGCAGAGACTTCACCCGTCGGTCATGCTCACGCGGCCCCACGAGTCGTGTGTGCGGAAGTCTGTGGCCCAACCGGCGAGGTGAAGATCGAGCTCGCCGGTCGTTCGGTCGATCTTCGCCTCCAGCGTCAAGTCGCGCACGAAAGCCAGCTGCTCATTGCGGTCGTCCTCGTCGTAGATCGCCTCGCTGTACGACGACGATCGCCACCAGTGATCGTAGGTCTGGAACGTCCCGTCGGTCACCAGACCTCGCAGCTTCTCGACCTGCTGCCAGGTGTGTTCGATCAACTTGGCTGCCAGTGGAGTGGCCGCGACCGCGTCGGCGTAGGGACGTAGATGTTCGTGCACGGACGCGACGCGCTCCTCGAATCGCACCGAACCATCCTGGACCGGCATCTCGATCTCGTCCGCCTCGAGATCGGAGCTCGCATCCGGCTGCACGGCCGCGTTCGACCAGTCATATCGCCCCGGATTGCCGGTGTTGATCTGATCGGCGATGTCGTTCCAGTAGTCGATGAAGATTGCGTGCTCGGGATTCGCAGGATCGAGAGGAGCCGGGGGGTGGGGCAGGGACGAGAAGTACGTCTCGTTGGTGAGCGCCGACAGGACCTCGTGATGGGCCTGGTGCCATTGCTTGATCATCGCTTCGTGGGACGGGTCGTCCGGATCGAGCCGCGGCGGTGCGGCAGGAGCGAGCTCTCGGAAGCGCAGGTCGACCTTGGCGAGCATCTCGTCGCGGGTGGGTAAGGGCATAGGCGCGACGGTAGTGGGTTCGTCTTGCCCGAAAGTCCCGACTCCCGCGGCGCGAGGACGAGTTACATGTTTGCGTCGAACGTGGCGCTGACGTTGACATCGCCGACCATGCCGAGTGGGTGAGCTGTCAACGCGGCGCGTACATGATCACGCCGACGCCGACCAGGCAGATCGTGGCGCCGGCGAGATCGAAGCGGTCTGGCCGGAAACCATCCACGACTCGGCCCCACACGAGTGAGCCGGCGACGAAGACTCCGCCGTAGGCAGCGAGGATGCGACCGAAGTTCGCCTCGGTCTGCATCGTGGCGACGAATCCGTATGCGCCCAGGGCGACGATGCCAGCACAGATCCATGCGACACCGCGGTGCTCGCGCACACCCTGCCAGACGAGCCAGGCTCCGCCGATCTCGGCGAGGGCAGCCAACACGAACAGCAGGATCGAACGGACAGTCATGACATCGACGGCATCACGCCGTAGGCGATGATCGTCAGGAACTTGATCGGGGTCTTCGACAGTTTCGTCGGCCCGTGCGGGATCTCGCCGTCGAACTGCAAGGCGTCACCTTTGTGCAGCGAGTAACGGGCAAGCCCGTAGCCGTACTCCATTGCGCCCCCGAGCATGTAGATGAATTCGGTTCCGGGGTGCTGGAAGAGCGGGAAGACCTCTGATTCGTCGGTGAGCGTCACCAACAACGGCTCCATCCGCTTGTGAGCGCCGCGAATCGAGCCGAGCAGTTGGTAGCGGTGGCCGACGCGGGTGCCCTCCCGAACGATCTCGAGACCCCGTCCCGCCGGCACGTACAGAGCATCGTGCTCTTCTTCGAGCCCCCGGAACAGCGATGTGACGGGAACATTGATTGCCGCGGCGACCCTGGCAAGTGTGCCGAGACTCGGCGATGCGTGACCGTTCTCGATCTTCGACAGCATCCCTTTGGAGATGCCGCTCGACTCGGCGAGCTGGGCGACGGTGAGGCCGAGCAGCAGACGGTGCTCGCGGACCCGCTGGGCGATCACGGTGTTCAGCGCGAGTTCGAGGTCGCGCTCCCCGGGGCTAAACGCTTCGGCAGGCGACATATTGGATCCTTCCCCCAGACGCAGACTGTTCGGGACTAACTTCCTCGGCCGGCACTCGGCCAACAGAATGTTTCCACACAGGAAACATTTAACCCTTGCGTTGAAACCCACAACGAGGGAAACTCTTTGTACCCCGGAGGTTTTCCGGCGGCGTAGCCATTGGGGGCTTGGGTATGAGCGACGAGACAGCGTCATTTGGGACTGGACTGGTCACGAACACTGGTGAACTCGCCAAGGATACAAACTGGTGGGGGGCCTTCGTCATCGGTCTGTCCGGCACTATTCTCGTGATTGGGCTCGTCGGCTTCGCCGTGCAGGCACTCGGGGGATTCTCGATCCCACTCTTCGTCGTGATCACGGCGATGGGTGTACTGCTCTGTTACTGCTTGGCCGAGCTTGCAGCCGCGATGCCCGAGCGCACCGGAGGTTTGCCGAGCTATGCCTTCGAGACGTTCAAGCCCTGGGGCTCGAGCCTCGCCACCCACCTCGGCGGCCTGTCAACGTGGGGGTATTGGCTCGGCTGGTTCACCGTGGCTCCGATCAACTCGATCATCGCGGCCAGCTACATCCGCATCTTGTGGGATCTTCCGGCCGGTCGTACCTTCGATCCGTTCGGCACGACGTTCGGTCTTCCCTTGAGCTCGACCGACTTCATCGTCGGAACGGTGATCATGCTGGTGATGTTCGTTCCATGCTTCCTCGGTATCCGGCTCGGGGCGCGGTTCGCCACGATCCTCGGTATTGCGTCGGTGATTCCGCTGCTGATCTTGGTCTTCATTCCATTCGTCAAGCCGTCCAAGATCGACTTCGGCCGGCTCGATGGATTCGGATTCCCGGACGGGGTCGACGGCAGCTTCAAGCTGATCATCGCCTGGGTGTTCATCTACACCTGGTCCGTGCTCGCGATGGAGGCGGCTGCCTGTTACATCGGCGAGTGCCGCGACCCGTCACGCGACGCCAAGATCGCGATGACCGCAGAGGGTCTGTTCGGGTTCTTCGTCTACGTCACCGTCCCGTTGATGGTGATCGCGGTGCTCGGCACCGGGGCTGCGCTCGTCGGCATCGACCCCAAGACCGTGTTCGACCAGTACATCACCGCGCTGTTCGGAACCAACGACTTCTGGAGTTGGTTCGTCGGCTTGGCCGTCGTCATCGCCCTGCTGCTATCGGTGCTCAACGCCGTGATGGGTTGCGCCAGGGGTCTTTACCAGAACGCCCACGACGGCATCCTTCCCAGGTGGTTCGGCCACACGAATCGCAACGGTTCTCCCGGGAACGCGATGTACTTCAACCTGGGTTGCTCGATCGTGCTGCTGTTGTCGGGCACCCCGCTCGAGATCTTCGTCTTCTCCAACATGGGCTACCTGTTCGCTTGTGCACTCGCTCTCATCGGCTACTGGCTGTATTCGGTGAAACGTCCTGATGTCGACCGGCCGGTGCGGATGCCGAAGTGGATGGCGCCCGTCGCACTGGTGGTCGGGGTTTTCTTCCTGTTCTGCTGGCTCTACGGCGGCTTCTACTCGGCCGACTTCGTGCTCGCCGACACGTCGAAGCGATATCTGTTCTGGCTCGGCCTCGGATTGCTCGCGCTCTGGTTCCCGCTCTACGCCTGGCGCATGTACGAAGATCGTCGGCGCGGCAGCACATCCTACGCGACCGAGCCGGCGCAGGTGACGGTGTAATCGATGCGCCTCACCCGCCGGGCTCGGCGGTGGGACGTGCAGCCGACCAATCCGGCAAGTGTCTTGCTCGTTTCGGATGGTCGCCAGCCGATCAGTTCGGGGGCCGTGGCCCGCGCGGCCGCGATCGCCGCTGAGTCTGCCCATCCCGTCGCGGTCGTTGCCGTGGCCAAGATCTACGGGTCGTCATTCGGTCTCCCGAACCCCGGCTTGATGCCGACGAAGGCGGAGCTCGCCGAGCGTACCGGTTGGGTCGACACAGCGATCGACGACCTGGCCGCGCGAGGAGTACGCGCGGATGGGCAGGTGGCCACTACTCGCCGCGCCGTGAAGCTGCTCGCCAAGATCGCCGGATTGCGAGGAGTGTCCGCGGTTGTCATCGACGGCACCACTGCCACCGGCCTGCGGCGCATCGTCGAGGGCGATGTAGGCGCCGAACTCGGCCGCCGGCTGCGACGCAACGGCAACGCCGCCGCCATGGAGATCATCCCGCCGCGGTAGCTAAAATAGTGTCAGGTACCGCTCGACCTCCCAGTCGGACACCCCGGAATGCCATTGGCGGAACTCTTCCGCTTTCACCTTGGAGAAATAGTCACTGTAGAACTCAGTGCCGGTGTGGCCGAGGGCCTGTTGCATCACCGGGTTGCCGAGCAGTTGCTCCGTGGCGTGGAGCAGCGTCGGCGGCATCGCCGTGATCCCCTTGGCCAGCACCTCATCAGGGTGCATGTCGTAGAGGTTGTCGGTGTTCGGCCTACCCGGATCGAGCTTGCGATCGATGCCGTCGAGACCGGCGGCCAGCACCGCGCTGAATGCGAGGTAGGGGTTGGCGGCGCCATCGACCGAGCGCACCTCCAGCCGGTTGCCCTCCGAGATCCGCATCATCTGGGTTCGGTTGTTGCCTCCGTAGGCGACGTACGGGGGCGCCCATGTCGCGCCGGAGTTCGGCGCGGCGACGCTCATTCGTTTGTAGCTGTTGACGGTGGGGTTGGTGATTGCCGCCATCGCGTGCGCATGCG
>JANMRB010000218.1:0-10477 GCA_031370825.1 Ilumatobacteraceae bacterium | reverse complement strand
GTAGCCATCGCGCTCGCAATACCGGCCACGCTGCTCGTTGCCGCGATCATGGCTGCCAAACCCCGAACGATTGGCGCGGCGAACCCCCGCTGCCCAGGTACTGCGCAGCTCATGAGCGCCAAGACCTTTGTTGCATCGCACCCGCGACCCGTGTCTAACCAGTCCAAGATCGTGAGCCACAACACGCGCTGACGACGAGAAATTTGCATCCCCAATGTGTTGCCGCTATGCCACGCTCGCGAACATCGGTCACCGATCACTCTCAGCGGTCGATTGGCCGTCAGCGGGCAGTCGCGGACGGCCACCCATGGCAGAATCCGATGGCCGCCGAGAGCTGTCAGTGCGGCCTTCCTGGTTGAGGGGCTACGTCGCCCGAGCCCGTGCGTGCTGCCGGTGACGCTCGAGCCGGGTTTATTTCGCCGCTTCCAGCTGCGCGAGGTCGCGCTGCGCGTACCGGTTGTGCCAGAACTCTTCCTCGAAGACGGTGTAGATGCACTCTTGCACTGGGTTCGTGCCGTTCTCGAGCACGTCGATCGGTCGTGTGAAGTCGGTCGTCGCAACCGATGCGAGATAGTCGCGAAAGCGCGTGGCCCGATCCGCGCGCGCGGCGAGAGCATCCGAGACCGACGGCGTCAGGTCGTAATCGAGGCCGGGCCACGGGAAGTCGACGGAGCCGGTGTTCGGCAACCCGATCGGGTGGAAGTGCTCTCCGAGGATCGGCGCCGTGAACCACTTGTCCATCGCGAAAACGAGATGTCGCAGCGTCTGGACGAAGGACCACTCGTCGTTGACCGACTCATGCAGCGTGTCTTCGGGGAGGGCTTTCGCCAGGGTGACCGTCTTCGCCCACTCGTCTTCGAGGGCTGCCCACGTTGCGCGCATGTCCTCCGGGTTCGAAGGACGGAGCATCGCCCGCAGCGGGTACCACCGGTCACGCTCGTTCACATATGCCGTGACGTCGACGCCGTTGATGACAACTGTGTCGACCAGCGCGTCGATGTCGACGTTGACCAGCCAGGCGTGGCTGATCTTCGCGTCGGTGAGGTTGACGTCGCGGAAGCGGGCGCCGCTGAGATCGGCGCCCCAGAACACGGCTCCTGAAAGATCCCCTTCGAACTCTTCCGGCATGCTGTCTCCCGTCGTGCGTCTTGGCTAGGCAGCTGCGAAGGCGTTCCACATAAAGACGAACACGTAGAACGCGAGGCCGAAGGCCACCAGATTCTTCTTGCCTGGAAGGATCGAGAAACCTGCGGCGACGAAGCACGCCACCGCGAGAAGGAAGAAGATCCCCTGCATCGTTGGACTCATAGCGCTGATGGCCAGCATGGCAACCCCTTTGTTGTTGTCGAACGTGACTAGCCGCGCGCGCTACATGTCCTCGCGCTGCCGAGCTCGGGCGGCAGCAATCGTCGCGTCGTCCTCTCGCGACCAATCCATGAGCCGTTGGGTGTCCGCGTAGACATTTTCGCCATCGCCATAGTCAGGCATCTGACCACCCGCGATCTCCTGCAGGCCTTCCGCCTGGATCTCTTCGAGGTGGCGGGCTCGGCTCTCCGCGAGCACCTGTCGCTTCCACGTGACGTCGGCGTACCACGCGCGCACAGTCTCAACCGCAGCGTCGAGCGACGTGCACAATGATCGGACAATCGTGGCCTGCTCCGGGAGGTCCGACGTCTCCTGTTTGACTCTGTCCGGCGCCCGGTTGTGCAGCCCCTCCATCCCATCGGCGCTGGTCTTCAGTTGCTCGACCTCGCCCGGGATGTAGTCGAGCTGTGGCGTCACCTCATCCTCGCTGGTCGCCTTCGCCACGTAGTCGACCGACTGGTTGATGTTGACGGCGTGGTCTTCGGCCGCTCGCTCGTACGCGCGGTAGTCGCTGGCCGCACCATCGGATTCAGAATCGAAGATGCGCGCAGCCCGCTCGGCCGATTCATTCAGCGATGCCGTCGCGGCCGCGAGGTTCGCCGCCTCGGACTGAAGGGCGGACGCCGACTGCTGCGCTCCCTGCTCGGATTGCCGGAGGTCCGCCTCGGCCTGCGCGGCCGCTTGCTCGGACTCCCGGGAAGAATCCATCTGCTGTTTGACCTCGTGCGCATCCCAGGTCGCCCCGAAATCGTCGCTCATAGCCACCTCCTGCCTCGATGAGGAATGGTCAATCCTGACATATCGGGGACCTCCTACGCGCCAGCGCCTAGTGACCTGGAAGGTCAGATGTCGATCAATTGGATTTGGCGATGGGCTGCCGAGGCGAGCAGTTCGATGTCAGATCGGTCCGAGGTGACGACCGCGCCTCCGCGTCGAAGCGCTATCTCGGCGACGGTGGCGTCGACGGGACCAACCGTCTCGGGCAGCGTCCGCCGCAGCGTGCCGGCCCGCTTGGCCTGTTCGAGCGAGAGCGCCTCCACCTCACAACCGTCGAGGAGGCGGGCGAGATTCGGTTGTCGGCCACCTCGCTAGACCTCGACCACGCAACCGGCCGGTACCACCGGGAGCACACCACGCTGAATGGCGCGGGCATGCAGCGCCCAGATGCGCCGGTTGTTCGCCTCTGCAGCGATGAGAGCACCAGCGTCGTAGACCAGTCCGAGCGGAAGCTTCGGTGACCGGCGTGCCATCAGTGCCGGCCAACACCGACTCGGTCGAGCTCACGGTCGGCTGCGGCAAGCTCCTCCGCCGTCAGTGCCCCGTGCTGGCGTTCCCACGCCCAACGACCATGGTACGACCAACGCAACCAGTGTGTCCGTGACCCGTCTGACTTTCGGCGGCTAAAACATAGTTTAGCGGAAGGCTGTTCCGCTAAACTTTACTTTACTATGACTGGTCCAGTTCTCTCTCCACTCACGAACGAGGCGTTGCGACTGCTCGCATCGTCGATCAAGACGCAGCGGTTGCGACGCAGTTGGTCGATCGATGAGCTCGCGCGACGGGTTGGCGTGTCGCACCCGACAATCATCAAGGTCGAGCGCGCCGATCCCACCGTGGCAATCGGCACGGTGCTCGAGGCCGCGACCCTGGTTGGGGTGCCGCTGTTCGACCCGGACCCGTTGGTCCGGACGCGCCACATGGAACGTCTGACCGCAGAGCTGAAGCTGTTGCCTCAAGCAGGCCGGATGACCGGCGCCGAGGCCGACGATGACTTCTGAGCCCACGTCTGCATACGTCTGGATCTGGCTTCCGGGCGCTACCGATCCGGTGGTGTGCGGCCGTCTCGACCGAGTCGACGACCGCATCGCGTTTGTATACGCGCGCTCTTATCTTGAAAGCAGCCACGCGGTCCCGATCTACGATTCTGAGCTGCCGCTGAAGACTGGCTACCAGTACCCAGCGAGTGCTCAGACACGCGGCGTGCCGTTGTGCATCGATGATGCAATGCCGGACTCGTGGGGACGTCGCCTCGTCAACCATCGGCTCGGTGAGCTGATGGTCGAGTTCGGCGACCTCACGTATTTGTTGGAGTCCGGCTCCGACCGGATCGGTGCCCTCGACTTTCAAGCGTCGGCCGACCACTACCAACCGCGAGAGGTGACCGATGCGACGCTCGACGAGCTCGCCACTGCATCCAACCGGATCGAAACCGGCCGGCCGCTGACCGCGAGTCTCGAAGCGGCGCTCCTACGCGGCACATCGATCGGTGGTGCGCGACCGAAAGCGATCATCGAGGACGACGACCGAAAGCTGATCGCCAAGTTCTCGTCGACGACCGACACCTACCCAGTGGTGCAAGGCGAATTCGTCGCGATGGAACTCGCACGACGGGTCGGCCTCGACGTGGCCCGAGTCGAACTGGCGACCGCGGCGGGCCGGTACGCGCTGCTCATCGAGCGGTTTGACCGGACGCCGGCCGGCGACCGGCGCCGGCTCGTGTCGGCATTGACGATTCTTGGGTTGACATCATTTCCGGAAGGCCGCTACGCGAGTTACACCGATCTCACCCACCGGATTCGTGCCCGATTCAACGACCCGACGGCCACACTGCGGGAGCTGTTCGGTCGGATCGCTTTCAACATGATGTGCGGCAACACCGACGATCATGCCCGAAACCACGCCGCGTTCGTCGACTACGCACTCGAACTCACCCCCGCCTACGACATCTGCCCTCAGGCCCGCAGCGGTGAGACCGCCGAGCAGGCCATGGCCTACGACGAGAACGGCAACCGGGACGCCCGTCTGGCGTTGCTCGTCGAAGCAGCGGAGCTGTACCTGCTTGACCGCAACGAGGCTCGCGAGATCGTCGATGCACAGGAGACAACGATTCGCGGACAGTGGAGCGACGTATGCGACATCGCCAAGCTCACGACCGTCGAACGCGACCGCTTCTGGGAACGGCAGTTCCTGAACCCACATACGTTCGAAACGTGACGCCAAAGCACGAGCTCAAGGCACGGCACAACCGTTGCCCCTGGCCGTACAGATGACTATGATTCTGGTCATGTCCGACACACTTCCCCTCGCCGAGGTCAAAGCCAAGTTCTCCGAGATGATCGATCGTGTCGAACAGCAACACGACCGCATCACCGTCACCCGCAACGGTCGCCCGGCCGCCGTTCTCGTCAGCCCGGAAGACCTCGCTTCCCTCGAAGACACCCTCGAGTTGCTGTCGAACCCGAAGGCCCTCGCCGAGATCGAACGGGCACGCAAGGAAGTCAAGACCGGCAAGATCCTGACAGCAGACCAACTGCGAGCAAAATACCTCAACCGGTGACTGAACCCACCTGGGAACTCGTCATCGCGGTGTCGGCGGAACGGCAACTGGCTCGGCTTCCGGAGAAGATCGCGGCCGCGGTCGTCGAATTCGCACTCGGTCCGCTGCGGGACAATCCACGCCGAGTCGGTCACCCCTTGCAGCGCGAACTCGCCGGAGTCTGGTCGGCGCGTCGCGGCAACTACCGCATCGTCTACGAGATCGACGCGGAGCACTTGATCGTCATCGTCCTGCGGATCGATCACCGGGCGGACGTCTACCGTCCTCGATGACTCCGTTCTCACTGGCAGTTGTGAGTGGTATCGGACTGATACCATGGCGCCATGGCCATGACCCTTCGTCTCACCGACAACGAGCAAGCGGCACTACGCGAACGCGCTGAAGCGGAAGGTATCTCCATGCAAGAAGCCGCCCGTCGAGCCGTCCGGGAGTTCGTCACTCGCGGGCAACACCGCGATCGCGTCAGGACCGCAGCCGCGCGGATCATGGACCAACACGCCGACGCACTGCAACGCCTCGGCGAATGAGCGACCCGATCGAGTACCTCGATCTCGACGACCTCGTGGAACTCGCCCGCACCCTGCTCGGCGGCCCGCCACCGATCCGCGACGTCGGTCTCCTAGGTTCGGCCGCAGCACGACCGCAAACCACTGCATTCGGTCAAGACGCCTACCCCGACGTGCTCACCAAGGCCGCAGCCTTGCTCCAGTCGATCGTCAACAACCATGCCCTCGTTGACGGCAACAAGCGGCTCGGATGGCTCGCGACTGCCGTGTTCCTCGAACTCAACGGCATCACGGCGTCACGGGCCTCCAACGACGACGTCTACGCACTCGTCATGTGGATCGCATCATCCAACCCCGACCTCGATGACATCACGACGCGCCTTCGACGTGTCGTCCAGCCCCGACGCCGCGGCGGTCCGCTCTGAACGCGACGTATCGTTCGTGCCGATGGAGGACGTGTCGATCGAAGAACTCATCGCCGAGATCGTCGCCAACCCGACGCCGGCCAGGGTCTCGCCTCAGCCGCCGCCTCGGCCGGCACCGGCTCCGACGCAACGCACCGTCGTCGGCAAGATCGTGCGGCGTCTCACAGGTCGCCGCTGAACTGCCACTCCGGTCTCAGCGTCACGACGCCGGATGATTCGTACGGCCTGCCCGTCGTTACGTCGAAGCGCGCCGCCACTTGCAGATGGTCGTACTCGTGTTGGCGGTTGAAATCGTGGACGGCGGTGTGCACCTCGTAGGCACCTGGCAACAGGCTGATGTCGCGCACGACGATGTCGATCCAGCCGTCGCCACTGAGTGAGTCGGGAATCAAGCCCACATCGCGGCTGCACGGCGACGACACGGTGGCACCGCCGAGGGTGTCGATGATCAGGCTGAAGATCGGGCGCGGCACGGCTTTGTGGCTCGTGTAGTACAACCGGAACTTGACGGTGTCGCCCGTTTGAAAACGGGTGACGGGACTCGCGTTATCGCCGACGAACATCTCAACTTCACTGATGATCACTTCGCCGGAACCGCGTCGCGTGCTGCCGGTCTCGGCTTGAGGAGCCGAGCCCAGCATGCTGTCGGTGTACGCCTCGACGAGAGTCTTCGGGTCGCCTTCACCGCTGACAAGCCCCTGCTTCAACCAGATCGCCCGGTCGCACATGTTGCGCACGCTGGCCAGGTCGTGGGTCACCAGCACGATGGTCCGCCCGTCGTTGCGGAACTCGACGAACTTCTCGAGACAGCGCTTCTGAAAGGTCACGTCGCCGACAGCGAGCACCTCGTCGACGATCAGCAGCCGTGGGTCGACATTGATGGCTACCGAGAACGCCAGGCGGACGTACATGCCGGACGAGTAGGTCTTCACCGGCTGATCGATGAACCGTTCCAAGCCGGAGAACTCGACGATCTCGTCGAACTTCGTGGCGATGTCGCGGCGGTTCATCCCCAGGATCGCAGCGTTGAGGAACACGTTCTCGCGGCCGGACAACTCGGGGTGAAAGCCCGCCCCGAGCTCGAGCAGCGCCGACATGCGGCGATGCACGCGCACGGAGCCTTGGTTCGGTTGGAGGATGCCGGCCATGCACTTCAACAGCGTCGACTTGCCCGAGCCGTTGTGGCCGATGACGCCGAAGACCTCGCCTTCCTCCACGTCGAACGTGACGTCCTGCAATGCGACGAACTCGTCGAAGCGATTCCGTCCCTTGGCGGCGATTCGCTGCTTCAGGGAGTTGGCGCGCTCACGATGGATGCGAAAGGTCTTGGTGACGTTGTCGACCTCTAGTACGACCTCGCCCATCGCTACATCTCCTCGGCGAACCGCGGCGAGAGCCGGCTGAACACGAAGTTGCCGAACACGAACGCGGTCACCGCGTAGACGATGAGCACGCCGAAATCTCGTAACGACGGCATGGTCAGGTCGTACATGACGTGCCGCACCGCTGTGACGAAGCTACCCGTGGGACCGTGCGCCGCGATGAGGCGCAGTGTTCTGGGGATCTTCGGATTGGCGGCGTTGTAGATGATCGGCGTCGCGTAGAACAACAGCTGGGCGACGATGCCCCACAGATAGTTCACATCGTGGAAGAACACGTTCGCAGCGGACAACGTGAGGGCCACACCCGTCGTGAACAACGCGAGCAGCAGAAGGATCACGAGGAGGACCGGGATCCACGGCAACACCATGTTGCCGCCGATGAGGAGGGCGACGATGAGAACGACGAACTCGATCAGCATCGTGACGAACTGGGCGATCACGACCGAGAAGACCAGGTGCTCGTGTGGGAACTGGACCTTCTTGATCAGGCCGGAACCGCCCTGAACGTTGCCCATCGAGACGCCGACCGAGATCGAGAAGAAGTTGAACGGCAGCAGTCCGCACAGGAAGAACAGTGGAAAGTTCTTGAGATGGCTCGGGTCACCGGTCGGCGGTGTCTGCGTGAAGACGTACAGGAAGATGATCGAGAAGATGAGCATCTGGGTCAGCGGGTTCAGCAGGCTCCACGCCCACCCCAGGATCGACTTCTTGTACCGAGTGCGGAGCTCTTTCAGCGACAGCAGGTACAGCAGGTTGCGATGCGCCAATGCTGTTCGAAGAGCCATGCCGGCGAGAGTGTACCGAGCGGTCCCTTCGGCTCAGGGGCATGACCTCGCCGCGAAGGTCACAGCGCCCATCGCTCCACCGTCGGCCATGGCAGCGTCGGGTAGCGGTTGCGCATCGCCGCGATGGCGTCGTCCGTAGCCAGATTGGTGAGCGCGATCATCGACCGAGGTTGCACGCGATAGCGACCGAGGATCTGCGTCACCAGCATCGCCTGGCCACCTTCGGCGGCGAGGCGCAACCACAGATCCCAATCCTCCCACCCGTAGACGAAGTCGTCGTCCGCCCTGTAGCCGCCCAGACGTTCCCACGCGGTCTTGCGCATCATCGCCTGAGCGTCGATGTAGTTGGCCCTGCACAGCCGATCGACATCCCATGCGAGCGCGCTACGAATGTTTCGTTGGTCGCCGAAGTCCTCGAGGATCGCATACGCGGCATCGACATCGGGGTTGTCGCGCAGCGCTTCGGCCAGCTTGCGCAGACAACTCGGGTAGATCGTGTTGTCGGCGTCCATCACCATCACCAATGGGGCGCGGGCGTGTTCGAAACCGGTGTTGCGTGCAGCAGCCAAACCCTGGTTGGCGTCCTTGGCGATCAGCTTGATCGGCATTCCGGGATGGTCATTGATGAATTTTCGTACCACTGCTCGGCTGTTGTCGGTGGCGTGGTCCTCGACGACGATCACTTCGAACTTCACGTCTTCGCTGGCGACGATGCTGCTCAAGGTGTCGAGCACGACTCCGGCGTAGTTGTACAGCGACACGACCACGCTGACATCGGGTGTCGCGCCATCGAAGAACGGTGTGTCCGAGTACGTCTCGTGCTGTTTGGTGCCGTGGGTGAGCTGGCATGCCGCGGCGTCGAGTCGCTGCAACGCCTTGTTCTCGGCCATGGCGATTCGCTTCGCTGCGATGAGTGTCGGCAGGAACGGCCGGAACGGGCCGAGTCGCACCGGCGCAGGCGCCTGGCCGAGACCGATGTGCCACGGTCCCTTGCGGACCGCGGCTGACTTGGCGTGCGCGGCGATGTCGAGCAGAACGTCCTGCTCGATTCGATCGAGCACCGCAGCGATGGAATCGCCGAGAGCGAGCTCACCGAAGATCATCGCCTTCGCTCGATCGGACACCTCGGTGCGCCGTTCCTCGTCGTTGACGATGTCGAGGGTGACGACGGCCAGCTCCTCCAGCGTCGATTCGATGAAGTGCGTACTCGCCACCAGTGGTTCGCATCCGTCGGATGGTTCCGAGATCACCACGCAACCGGCGGCCATGGCCTCGATCGCGCGCACCCACTCGAAGTAGGGCGGGTGTTGCGCGCCTTGTGGGCGGTCGCGGTGGATGTTCAGCAGCACCTTTGCCGACGAGAGCAGGCGGTGCTTGTCCGCACCGAAAACCGTCTGAGGGGTGGTCTCGTCGATGGGCCGATCGACACCCGTCAGCCGGATGTCTGCGTGAAGATCCCACAGGTGTGGCGCCAACTCCGCCAGCGCGCCCCCGCGTCGGTCATCGAGACCACCCATGAACAGCACATCGATCGGTCGGTCGGTTGGGCCGTGAACCGCTTTCATCGACGGCACACCGCCGAGGCGGAGGCGTTCGGCGGCAATGCCCGCGTGGTGCAGAGCGTCGACGCCCTGGTCACTGATGTCCAGTGTCAGCAGACCGCGGCGACATGCGTCGACGGCGAGGCGGAACCAGGAGGTGCCGGGCTGTTCAGTGTTGATGCAGATGCTCGCCGCCGCGGCTCGCTGCAAGGCCTTGCGCGGCGCGGCGTACAACTCGAAGAGCTCGTGTGGAGCGACGACGAGGTTGATCGATCCGTCGGCAGAAGGAAGCCTGTCGTCGACGAGCACCGCCTGCCTTCCGGTCAGGTTCGCGGCCTCGACGATCCAGCCGGCCAGGTCGCGCATGAACTGGTTGCCGCGCTGGGCGACAAAAACGTTGACGGAGGCCACGGCCTACTGGCTCCGGGTGATCACACGCGCTGCCTTGCGTGGTGCCCTGCCCAGCTTGCGTACGGCTCGCCCCAACACGCCCGGTTTGTCGGGGTGATGGACGCTTTGCACGACCATCTTGCGCATCACGGTGCGTCGGCTGACGACCGTTGGAAGGCCCTCAACCAACTTGCGAACCTCGTCGCGTCGCTGCAGCGACTCGGCGCGCAACTCGTCGATCTCGATGCGCGTGGCCTCGACGCGGCGACGCAATTCGGCGTTCTGGGAACGAAGGTGGTCGAGCTCCTCTGAATGCACCGTGGTAAAGATACGCCCGGATGTGCAGTCACGAACGATCTCCGGAGCATCGACCATGAGTCGACGCGTCGCCGCGGTGCTGGTCGTGCCCCACGGAACGCATCGTCCGGAAGCGCTTGCCCGTGCGCTGGCGGCGCTGCACCCGACGTGGCAGCTCGGTGCCGTGTGGTGTGGGGACCCACACTTGCGACCGCAGTTGGATGGGGTGGCCTGGTTCGACAAGGCTCGGCTCGACACCGATCGGCTCGACACGGCCGACGAGGTGGGGCTGCTCGCCGGCGAGGAGTTGGTGGGGGAGTGGCGTCGCGCGACCGCCGTCACGGCCCGCCTGCTGGCAGATGGCTTCGACCAGGTTGTGCTGCTGTGGGTCGGCGCGACAGCGGTACTCGGCGCGCTCGACGCGCTGTTTGCAGAATCCGATCAGCCGA
>JANMRB010000191.1:0-4090 GCA_031370825.1 Ilumatobacteraceae bacterium | reverse complement strand
AGCAGCCGACACTGTTCTGAGATGAGTCGCTGACGTGTTCGACGTAGCGATCGTCGGCGGGGGCCTCGCCGGGTTGAGGTGCGCCGATGTTCTGGTCGAGCGAGGCCTCGACGTTGTCGTTCTCGAAGCCCGTGACCGAGTCGGTGGGCGGGTGTTCAGCCACCGGTTCGGCGATGGACAAACCTGCGAACGTGGCGCCGAGTTCATCGATTCCAACCACGCCGAAGTTCTGGCACTTGTGGCGAGGCTCGGGTTGATCCTGACAGAGCGGACAGCCGACCTCGATCCAGGGGCGACGTTGCTCGACGCCGGCGGCCGGGCCGTGCCGATGTCGATGCACGCCTCGATAGGTCCCGACCTCGAACAATGGGACCGAGCCGTCTTGCGACTCGGAGACAGCGACCAGTGCGAGCAGGGAAGCCTCGCCGATCTGATGCATTCCCTTGACCTGTCGGTCCTGTCGAGGCTCGTCATCGGGCGCCACATCCGCACCGAGTTCATGCTGCCTCCGGAGGAGGTCGGTCAACGCTTCGCCGGCGGCCTTGCCCGGTTGCAGGCCGCGGGTCGGCGCGAGTGTCACCGCATCGTCGGCGGCAATGATCAACTCGCCAAGGGGCTCGCGGCACGGCTCGGCGAACGGGTGCGCTTGGGAACAGTTGTGCAGTCGATCGACACCGAGTCCGGCGACATCACCCTGAACGGTGGCGAGGTGGTCGGCGCGTCCAGACTGGTTGCGGCCGTGCCGTTGCCCGTGCTCTCGCGCATCTGGGCCGAGATGCCGTTGGAGCTCGGTGCGGTGGGCTATGGCGTCGGAGGGAAGATCAGCGTGCAGTTCGACCGCCGGATCTGGCAGGACTACGGCCGCAATGGCACGGTGCTGACCGAGCGCGCATGGGGCCACTTGTGGGACACGACCGACGATCAGGACGGTGATCGTGGCGTGCTGACTAATCTGCTGTCATCGCACGACGGAGCAGCGTTCGCCGCGTTGCCGGAAGCCCCCGACCGGGTCGTGGCCGAGATCGACAGGTTCTTCCCCGGGGCGAAGGGCCTGGCGGGCGAACGGGTGCACACCGACTGGACCAACGATCCATGCAGCCTTGGCGCCTACAGCTGCTTCGGGCCCGGGCAGATGGCCGCGGCGGAGCCGTTGATGCGAGCAGCGCATGGTCGTCTGTTGCTTGCCGGTGAGCACACCGACGAGTTCAGTGGGTTCATGGAGGGTGCGCTGCGCAGTGGGGCGCGGGTCGCCGCGACGATCGCCGACTGAACGCACCTTTCTAGACTTGTCCCGTGCAGCGATCGGGCAGTGCAGACTCGATCGGGCATTTCGGGGCCGGCGAGTGGGCGATGACCGCAGCAGTCGCGGCCATGTGGGGAAGTTCGTTCCTGTGGATCGCTGTCGCGATCGATCATGTCGAGTCGGGCGTGGTGCCGTTGGGGCGGTGTGCATTCGGCGCCGCGGTGTTGGTGATGTTTCCCGCCGCGCGTCGGCGGCTCGAGCGCCGGGACTGGCCACGATTCGTCCTGCTGGCGACCTTGTGGATGGCCATCCCGTTCCTGCTGTATCCCATCGCGGAACGAACGGTCAGCACGTCGATCACAGGGATGCTCAACGGCGGCTTGCCCGTCGTCACAGCGGTGGTGACGGCGTTCTGGGTGCGACGGGCGCCGTCCGCGTTCAGGATCGTCGCCGTACTGGTCGGTTTCGCGGGTATCGCTGTGATCTCGATCACCTCGGTCGACGAGGGTACGTCCGCTGACCCGAAGGGGATCGCGCTCTTGGGCGTCGCCTTGCTGTGTTATGCGCTGGCCGCAAACATCGCCCAACCGATGTATGGCAAATATGGATCGCTTGCGCCGATGATGTGGATGGCGATCATCGCCTGCGTCCTGTCGCTGCCGTACGGCATCGTCGGCCTGGCGCGCGGCGGCTTCGACCTGAAGGCGCTCGGTGCGCTGTTCATGCTCGGGGCGATGGGCACCGGCCTAGCCTTCGCGCTCTACGGCGTGTTGCTGGCCCGGGCCGGCACCGTTCGCGGCATGATCGGGATCTTCTTCACCCCGATCGTCGGCACGATCCTGGGAGTGGCTGTTCGCGGGGACGCGCTGCACGCATTGGCAGTTGTGGGAATGTCGATCGTGCTCGTTGGCGCGGTGATGGTCAGCCGCCCCGAACCGGACGGCGTCGTGCTATCCGAGCGCCTGTTCGAGGTCGGCGACGAGGTCGGCGGCGGATTCGATCCCGACCGACAGTCGCACCAGGTTGTCGGGGACCTCGAGGGGTGACCCGGCGACCGAGGCATGCGTCATCCGATGGGGGTGCTCGATCAGGCTCTCGACGGCGCCGAGTGATTCGGCGAGCACGAACAACTTCGTCGCCGCCGCCACGCGCAACGCGGCATCGCTCCCGTCTCGCATGGTGAAGCTGACCATTCCGCCGAAATCACGCATCTGCTTCGCGGCCGCGGCGTGCCCGGGATGATCCGGTAGCTGTGGATACAGAACGCGCTCGACTGCGCTGTGACCGACCAGCAGGTCGACGACGGCGCGGGCGTTGGCGCAGTGGCGCTCCATCCGCAGGGCAAGGGTCTTGACGCCGCGTAGCACGAGGTAGCAGTCGAACGGCGCCGGCACCGCACCGGCCGCGTTCTGGGTGAAGGTCAGTCGTTGCGTCAACTCGTCGTCGTCGAGGGCGAGGAACCCACCGACGACGTCGCTGTGACCGCCGAGGTACTTCGTGGCCGAATGCACGACGACGTCTGCTCCGAGCGACAGCGGCTGCTGAAGAAACGGCGTGGCAAACGTGTTGTCGACGCAGACGAGGGCACCGTTGCCGTGAGCGATCTCGCAGATCTTCTCGATGTCGAAACAGCGCAGCAGGGGATTGGTGGGCGTTTCGAGCCAGACCAATTTGGTGTCGGCAGGCCAATCAGCGGCCAGGCGATCGGTGTCGATCAGATCGACGGCGGTCCATGTCAGCGAGGTGTGAACCTTGTCGATCAGCCGGAACGTGCCGCCGTACGCGTCGTTTCCGAGCAGCACCCGATCACCGTTGCGCAACAGCCGCAGGACGTTGTCTTCTGCGGCCAAGCCGCTGGCGAAGGCCAGGCCGTGCCGGCCACCTTCCAGTGAGGCGACGCATGTCTCGAGGGCAGCGCGCGTCGGATTGCCGCTGCGCGAATATTCGAAGCCCTTGTGCCCGCCGACGCCGTCCTAGGCAAAGGTCGTGCTGAGCGAGATTGGAGTGACGACGGCCCCCGTGACGGGGTCGGGCTCCTGGCCGGTGTGCACGGCGCGGGTTTCGAAACCCCATGAGGACTGCTCTTCGACCTCACCCATTCGCGACGACCTCGAAGTAGGTCAGCAGATCTGTTCGGGTCAAGACGCTGAGCGGCCGTCCGCCCGAGAGCACGAGGAGGGCTGGCGCTTTGTCGAGCATCTGCACGGCCAACGCCACCTTCTGGCCCGCGCCGATGGTGGGCAGTGGTGGGCTCATCACCTTTTCAACTGCTGTGTCCATGATCGATGGGTCCTGGTAGACGGACTCCATCAGATCGAGCTCGTCGACCGATCCCGAGACCTCCGCGTTGGCGAAGGGTGGTGTGTTCTTGCACACCGGCAACTGGCTGACGCCGTTCGCACGCATCACCTCGATGGTCTGTCGCACAGTTTCGGTCGGGTTTACGTAGAGCAGCGATGGAGTGTTGCCGCGCGTCTCGAGCACGGCGGCGACGCACTGATCGCATTCGCGCAGGAACCCGAAGTTGGCCATCCACGCATCGTCGAAGACGCGCGAGAGGTAGCCCCGACCACTGTCGGGATTGAGCACCACGATGATGTCATCGGGGTCAGCGCGCCTGGCGACGTCCAACGCTGCCGCAACCGCCAGACCACCACTGCCACCGATGAGGATGCCTTCTTCGCGACTGACCTGACGGGCGGTCAGGAAGCTCGCTTCATCACTGACCGGAATGATCTCGTCGTACAGCGAGGCGTCCCACGCCGCCGGGAAGAAGTCTTCGCCGACACCTTCCACCAAGTACGGCCGGCCCGAGCCACCGGAGAACACCGACATCTCCGGATCGGC
>JANMRB010000125.1:0-43660 GCA_031370825.1 Ilumatobacteraceae bacterium | reverse complement strand
CGCCCTGCGATCGCCGATGATCTGTCGGTAGTACTTCATGAAGATCGCGACTCGTTCGCGATCTTCACTGGCGGTCAAAGGCAACGCAGCGACGTCCTTGATCATGCCTTCGATCGTGTCGGTGGCGCGGTCGACGACGTCGGCGCGTTGGAGCATCTGCTCGTGCGTCGGATTCTTGATATAGCCCTGTGCCGTGTCGACCAGCGCAAGACGTTGCTGCTCGGCGGTGGCGCAGATGCGGTCGGCCGACGTCCGCCAGTTCTTGTCGGTGACGAAGTACACCCCTTGCTTCGGCGCAAAGATGAAGGCGTAGACCCACATCGCCGCGATCAGCGCGCAGATCAGCACCAGGACGGCCTTGACCCATGGCCGCTTTTTCGGCTCGCCGACAATGGCAGTATCGGCTGTATCGGACGTGTCGATCATGGTTCCTTCGGCGGGCGGTAGCAGATTGCCATCTGGACGATCGCCCCGCCGATGCCGACGACTGCGGCGATCACGGCGCCTGTCCATCCGCGCCAGTTGATGCCGACCCCATGGTCGAGTGACCAGCGGCCGGGCCCGACCATGGCGATCACGAAGGCGGTGACGGCGATGGAGGCGCAGTACTCCCAGCCCTGGTTGGGTTTGAAGATGAAGAAGCCGACCTTCCAGTGTTCGACGACGATGGCGACGATCATCAGGCCGATCATCCCGGCGGCGGCCAACGGGGTCAGCAGGCCGGCGGCCATGAGAACGCCACTGCCGATCTCGGTCGTGGCAGCGAGACGTGCCTGCAAGCGTGGCCAGCGCATGCCGATGCTGCCGAACCAGCGCGAGGTGCCCTCGATCCCACCGGGCCCGAAGAACTTGTTGTAGCCGTGGTAGGCGAGGAACAGCCCGAACACGACGCGCAGGATGAGCAAGCCTGCGTTGAATTGGTTCACGGGCTGCAACGTTACGGCGCCTTCAACAAGATGGCATATTTCGGGTGGAGCTAGGGATGGCTCTGCTAGAACCAATACACGTGACTGCCACCATCGTGCCCCCCGATGCCGGCAGACCGACCCAGGCGATTCGCCTGATTCGAGGGCTGCTGCGGCATCACAAGCGACTCTTCTTCACCGCAGTCGGGTGTGCTGCCGTCTACGCATCGTGCACGGTCTTCTCGTCCGTCGTCGTACGTCTGATCATCGACAAGGTGATCGTCCCGAGGTTCGAAGATGGCAGTGTCCCGACTGAGCGAGTCGTGGCGATACTCGGCCTCTTGGTAGTGGTCGGGGTGGTGCGCGCCGTCGGCGTGGTGGGCCGGCGGGTGTTTGCCGGGCGCACGTCGTGGCGCGTGACCGAGTCATTGACAGCCGAGGTCATCGAACGTGTGGTCGAGCAACCCGTGCCGTGGCACCGCCAGCAGCGAACCGGCGACATCATCACCCGTGCCGGCGTCGATGCCGAAGCAGCGACCCATGTGCTGAACCCGTTGCCATTCGCCTCGAGTGTGGTGCTGATGCTGGTCCTGTCGGCCGTGTGGCTCCTGGTCACCGACATCTGGCTTGGCTTGGCGGCCGTCGCGGTGTTCCCGCTGCTGATCACACTGAACCTGACCTATCAGCGCCGGGTCGGCCGTTTCTACGATCAAGCGCAAGCCGAGCTCGGCAAGCTCAGCGAAGCGGTGCACGAGAGCTTCGACGGGGTCACGGTGGTGAAGTCGTTCGGTGCCGAGAGCCGTGAAACCGATCGACTGTCAATGATCGCGTCCCGGTTGCGCAACGCCCGTTTGGGCGCGATCCGGCTGCGCAGCACCTTCGAGGCTTTGTTGGACGGTGTTCCGAACGTCGTCAACATCTTCTTGCTCGTCGCCGGGTCATACCGAGTCCGCAGTGGGGCGATGACGATCGGGGAGTTGACCAGTTTCATCTACTTGTTCACCTTGCTGGTCTTCCCGTTGCGTCTGATCGGATTCGCCCTCTCGGAACTGCCCTATTCGATTGCCGGTTGGAATCGCATCCGCGAACTGCTCGATCAACCAGTGGTCCCCGACCCCGCGCTGACCCTGCGACGTCACGCCAGCAACAGCATCGAGCTCACGAAGGTCGTCTACAACCACGATGGCAGTCGCGAAGTCTTGCAGGGGATCGACGCGTCGATTCCCGCCGGCCGCACTGTTGCCGTCGTCGGAGCGACAGGGTCGGGCAAGACCACGCTGCTCCACCTGATCGCCGGGCTCATCGCAGTCGATCACGGTTCCATCACGGTGCCGCAGCAAGGTTGTGTGCTGGTCTTCCAAGAGCCCTTCCTGCTGGCGGGCTCTGTGCGCGAGAACGTGGCCATGGGTCGCGACGTCGCCGACGACGCGATTCACACAGCTCTGCTGGCTGCCGAGGCCGCGTTCGTCAATGAGTTCACGGATGGCCTCGACACGATCGTTGGCGAGCGTGGGGTAGGGCTCAGCGGCGGCCAACGGCAGCGGATCGCGCTGGCACGGGCGTTGGTCGGCAATCCGGTCGCGCTGTTGCTCGACGACACGACCTCGTCGCTCGATCCGGGCACCGAAGCCAGGGTGTTGGCCAACCTCCGCGAGACGTTGCGCGACGCGACAGTCGTCGCCGTCGCATCACGACCTTCCACGATCGCTCTGGCCGACGACGTGTTGTACCTCGCCGATGGTCAGGTCGTTGCCCATGGGCGACACGACGACTTGCTGGTGACAGTGCCGGAGTACCGAAGGCTGATGGAGGCCTTCGAACACGAACGTGCCGAGCAGTCCGAGGTGGTGACGTGACGGAACCTCTGAGCCGGTGGTCGGCCGTGCAGATGATCGGAAAGGGCGTCGAGGCCGCGCCAGCGTTGCGGCGCGGCATCGGCGCCACGTTCGGCCTGGCGATGGTGGGTTCGGGCGGACGTGTTGTCGTGCCGATCCTGGTCCAACAGGCGATCGACCGGGGACTGCAGAAGGACAAGGTCGACGTCGGTGTGGTCATGATCCTCGGGCTCATCGGGTTCGGCGTGATCGTCATCGCGACCGTCGCCCAACGCACGGCGGTTGCCCGTCTCGGCATGCGCAGCGAAGAGGCGCTCTATGGCCTGCGTGTGCGGCTGTTCGAGCACATCCACCGCCTGAGCCTCGCTGACCATGGTGAGGAGCGCAAAGGAGCACTCGTCGCCCGAGTCACCAGCGACGTCGAGACGCTTTCGCAGTTCTTCTCGTGGGGCGCGCTCGCGTGGTTGCTGGACGGCACGTTGATGGTGATGGTCGCAGGCGTGATGCTGGCGTACGACTGGATGTTGGCACTCGTGGCCTTCGCCACGGCAGCGCCACTGGCCATCGTGTTGCGAGGCGTGCAACGCCACCTGGTTGCCGCCTACGACAAGGCCAGATCCCGAAATGCTGACGTCCTCACCGCCGTCAGTGAAGTCGTGTCTGGCTCCGAGACCCTCCAGGCCTACGGCGCGGGAGCCCACTACGCCGTCTTGACCAAGCGATCCAGCCACGAGCGCTCGAACGCCTTCATCCGCGCCAACACCATCGGCGCGTTCCTGTTCCCGTCGGGTGAGGTGTTCAGCGTGCTCACCGTTGCAGCAGTCGTCAGCGTCGGTGTCATTCGCGGTCCTGGCGCGGGGTTGACATCGGGTGCACTCGTCGGGTTCATCTTCCTGACGTACCGGTTCCTCGAACCGATCGCCGAGTTCACAGAAGTGCTGGACCAGACACAAACTGCAGTTGCGGGCCTTCGTCGCGTTCTCGGCGTGCTGGACAACCCCGTCGGCCCACCCGAACCGGTTCACCCCGTCACGCTCCCGCCGGGAAAATTGGGCGTCAGCATCGAGAACGTCACGTTCAGCTACCGAAGTCGAGGCGACGACGAGGAGCCGCCGGTGTTGATCGAGCTCAACGCGCACATCCCTGCCGGTCAGCAGGTTGCTGTCGTCGGTGAGACGGGTTCGGGCAAGACGACGCTCGGCCGCCTGATCGCCCGATTCGCCGATCCGACGATCGGCACCGTACGAATCGGCGGCGTCCCTCTGACTGCAGTCGCCAACGACCAGTTGCGTACCCGACTGGTCGTCGTGCCTCAGGAGCCATTCCTATTCGACGGCACGATTGCCGCGAACTTGGGATTTGCCCGGCCGATGCTCAGCATCGCTGACCTGGAGCAGGCCATCGTCGGGCTCGACCTGAGTGATTGGCTCGAAACGCTTCCTGAAGGGCTGTTCACCCAGGTCGGTCAACGCGGCGGGCAACTGTCGGCGGGCGAGCGTCAATTGGTCGCGTTGGTCAGGGCGTCGCTCGCCGACCCGGACGTACTGGTCCTCGACGAGGCCACATCATCGGTCGACGCGCTGACGGAGGTGCGCATTGGTCGGGCACTGGACAAGCTGGCCGCCGGTCGAACGACGATCGCTATCGCGCACCGGCTATCGACCGCCGCCCGCGCGGATCGTGTGATGGTGCTGGAACACGGACGTCTTGTCGAGGACGGTTCGCACGACGAGTTGTTGTCAGCCGGCGGTGCCTATTCGAAGATGTACGAGGCTTGGATCGCGGCAACGGCCTCGACATAGTGAGGTCAGCTCTGGTTGTCGATGTCGAACGGCAGAGGACCGGAAACGTCGCTGACCTTGCACGTGACTGAGGTTCCGGTGACGTCTGTCGTTGACGACCACGGTGCGGTCCCGTCGGGACGGACCTGGTCCACCTTCGTGGTCACGCTCGTGGTCCCGTCGCCGGCGATGCTGAAGTCGACAACGATGCGGTAGTCGTGGCTCTGATCATCGAGGTTGTGGATCGTGCCGCGCGCCGTGGCCCGCCCGCTGTCGATCGTGCACGGTTGCTCGATGAACACTTGGTGAGGGCCGGGCTCGATGAAGTCGTTGAGCTCCCGCACGACCACCTTGGTGAAGAAGAACCCTCCTACGCACACTCCGAGCGCGATCGGTGACAACACCAGCCCGGTGATCGCGAATCTGCGACCATATCCGCCCTGCAGCCGGGCGTTCTTGAGACCGATGATGCCGAACACGAACGCGGTGATTGCCGCGCCGGCGGCAACGACGAAGACGAACGGCACCCACCCCAAGGAAACCGCGGCGAGGCCGGTGATGAACGATGTGACGGCCATGCCTCGCCGCCGCGTCGACGAGGGTTGAAGCTCGAGCTGATCGATCGGCACGTCGACGTAGCGCTGGCCGTTGACAGCCACATCCGGCATCCACTGGACGCCGTTGAAGTACCGATACTCGAATCGCCCGGTCGGATCCTGGTACCAGCCGGCTGGGGTGGCACGGGTTTCCACTCCGCGTCACCCTATCCGTATCATCCGGGGCGACATGGAAATCGTTCTGATCCGTCACGGCGAGCCCGAGTGGGTGCGCGACGGTTTGAACGTCGTCGATCCGCCCCTGACCGAACGCGGTCAACGTCAGGGCGAGTGCGTCGCCGCCGCACTCGACGGTGAGCAGTTCGACGAGATCCTCATCTCGCCGCTGCGCCGACCGCGGCTCACCGCGGCTCCACTGCTGGCCCGACTCGGTGCGATCGAGGTGATCGAGCCGTGGCTGGAAGAGATCCGCGAACCGAACTGGCATGGCACGCCGGCCGAGCTCGCCAGGAAGGCCTACGACGAAGAGCGAGGCCGCGCTGCGTCGGCACGCTGGGAGGGCTTGGTCGGTGGCGAGCCGTCACGTGAGTTCGTCGAGCGGGTGCGCGCTGGCGCGACCGACTTCCTTGCTGCGCGTGGCGTGTACCGCAGCAAGCAGACCCTGCCGGTCTGGCACATGGACAAGGCGGATCAGCGGATCGCTGTGTTCGCTCACGCCGGCACCAACGGTGTGATCCTGTGCCAACTGCTGGGCCTCGATCCGGTGCCGTGGGAGTGGGACCGCTTCGTCACGGGACACGCATCGATCACCAGGCTGACATCAATTGAACTGGGCGACGGGCACACGTTCAGCCTGACGAAGCTGTCCGACGTCGAGCATCTGGCAATCGACGACCGGACTGGCTAACGCTTCCTCACTTCCACGCGCAGCGCATGCGTTTGATGCCGTTGATGAACGCGCTCTGCAGATAGTCGGGCTCAGACGTGATGACGAGGTTCGGCAGGCGGGTGCGGATCTCGTCGAAGATGACGGCGATCTCGCGGCGGGCCAAGTTGGCGCCGAGGCAGAAGTGCGGACCCCCTGCGCCGAAGCCCACCTGTTGCGGCTGCAATGGCCGAGCGATGTCGAAATCGTCCGGGTTGGCAAACACGGTTTCGTCGCGGTTGGCCGAGTTGTACCACAGCACCACCTTCTGGCCGGCGTGGATCTTGGTGTTGCGGATGACGGTGTCCTCCGAGACAGTCCGACGGAAGTGGATCACAGGCGTGGAGCAACGCACGATCTCATCGACCGCGGTCTTGATGTGGCCCTGGTAGTCGTCGAACCATGACCGTCGCTGGTCAGGAAAGTCGGTGAGCAACTTCATGCCATGGGCGATCGCGTTGCGTGTTGTCTCGTTTCCGGCAACGACGAGGAGGATGAAGAACGAGCCGAACTCTTGCGGTGTCAGTCGCTCACCGTCGACCTCCGCGTGCATCAACACCGAAGCGATGTCGTCTCCGGGATTTGCGCGGCGGTCTTCGCCGAGCTTTTGTGCGTAGGCGAACATCTCGAAGAGCACGCCGAGCAACTGCTCGAACGAACCGACGTATTCGGGATCACCGACGCCGAGTACGACGTTCGTCCATTGAAAGATCTGCGCTTCATCGCTGGGCGGGATGCCCATCATCTCGCAGATGATCTGTAGCGGCAGCGGCGCAGCAATCTGTTCGACGAAATCGCACTCGCCGTCGGGGAACTGTTCGAGCAGGCGGTCTACGACGGCCGAGGCCTTGGTTCGAACGTAGCCCTCGACCTGCGTCACCTGCTTCGGTGTGAATCCTTTGGCGACGATGTTGCGAAGCCGAAAGTGCCGTGGGTCATCCATCGCGATCATGGACCCGATGAACTCGTTCATCTGCTGGGGTATGTCACCGATGTTGACGCCTTGACCGCTGGTGAACACCTGTGGATTGCGACTGGCGGTCCACACGTCCTCGTACCGGGGGACTGCCCAATACCCGGGCCCTTTCGGAAGCGGGCTGTCTTCGAACTCCCACTCTTCGAAGAAGACCAGCTCATCGGCTGCGCGCAGCGCGCGGAAGGCCGCGTGACGGTACTCGCGCGGGGCGATCCAGAATTCGGGATCGGAGAGTTCGAATGTGCCCACTGCGACATCGCTGACCATCCTGCGAGCGTACTGATGCCCACGGTTCCACATAGGCTCCTGATGTGTTGACGATTCCCGAGATCGGGCGTGCCTTGGTGGTCACGGCTCATCCGGACGACGTCGATTTCGGTTCCGCCGGCACCGTTGCCGTCATGACCGACGGCGGCGTCGCTGTGACGTACTGCCTGGTGACCGACGGTGACGCAGGTGGTACCGACCGAGCAATGAAGCGCCACGACATGGCCATGCTGCGTCGCGCCGAGCAGACCGAAGCGGCGAAGCATGTGGGGGTCAACGATCTGGTCTTCCTCGGATATGGCGACGGCCGCGTGCAGGCCACGCTCCAACTCCGTGCCGACATCAGCGCGGTCATTCGACGGGTCCGTCCGCGGGTTGTCCTGGCCCAGTCGCCGACGCGAAACCTCGACCGCATCTACGCCAGCCATCCGGACCACCTCGCCACAGCGGAGGCAACGTTGTGCGCCGTATATCCCGACGCCCGCAACCCGTTCGCGTTCCCGGAGCTGTTCGAGGAAGCACTCGAGCCCTGGGCGGTGGACGAGGTGTGGATCCAGGGCGGGGGAGACGCGACGCATGCTGTCGACGTCAGTGCTGCCGTCGACCGCAAGATCGCCGCGCTGATGTCTCACGTCAGTCAGCATCCCGATCCGCAGGGCACGGCCACGAGGGTTCGTGACTGGATGATCGCCAATGCCAAGGAGTTCGGCTTGCCCGACGGCACCTTTGCCGAGGCGTTTCGAATCGTCGATACCCGTTAGCTACCATTCGGTAACAAGGCTCCAACAAGGGGAACACCATGCCTGAAGCTGTCATCGTCGCCACCGCCCGCAGCCCGATCGGACGAGCCAACAAAGGGTCACTCGTCTCGATGCGTCCCGACGACATGTCGGTGCAGATCGTCGAAGCATTGCTGAAGAAGGTGCCGCAAGTGCAGGGTGCCGACATCGACGATCTGATGATGGGCATCGGCCAACCGGCGGGGGAGGGCGGGTTCAACATCGCCCGTGTCGTCGCTGTTCTCACCGGTCTCGACGACGTCCCCGGTGTCACAGTCAACCGTTACTGCTCGTCGAGCTTGCAGACCATCCGGATGGCGTTCCATGCGATCAAGGCCGGCGAAGGCGATTGCTTCATCGCCGCCGGTGTCGAGACGGTCAGCCGCTACGCCTCGGGTGCCAGCGACACTGCACCCAACGCGATCTTCAGGCCGTCCGGTGAGCGCACCAAGCTGCGTGCCCAGGGTGGTCAAGGTCAGTGGACACCGCCGGCGGGCCTGCCCGACATGTACATCGCCATGGGCCAGACCGCCGAGAACGTGGTCGAGTACGAAGGTGTCACTCGCGAAGAGATGGATCGCTTCGGTGTCCGCTCGCAGAACCTCGCAGTCGAGTTCGTCGAGAATGGTTTCTTCGACAACGAGATCATTCCACTGACTCTTGAGGACGGCACGGTGGTCAGCAAGGACGACGGGCCGCGTCCGGGCACCAACTACGAGACGGTCAGCCAGCTGAAACCTGTCTTTCGCCCTGATGGCACCATCACTGCCGGAAACGCTTGTCCGCTCAACGACGGCGCGGCTGCGGTGATGGTCATGAGCGACACCAAGGCGAAGCAACTCGGCATCACTCCGCTGGCTCGCATCATCGCTTCCGGAGTCAGTGGGATCAACCCTGAGATCATGGGTCTCGGTCCGATCGAAGCCTGCCGGCAGGCGCTGGCCAGAGCAGGCATGACGATCGACCAGATCGATCTGGTCGAGATCAACGAGGCGTTCGCAGCACAGGTGATCCCCTCTGCCAAGCACCTCGGGATCCCCATGGAGAAGCTCAACGTGCACGGCGGGGCGATTGCCCTCGGCCATCCGTTCGGCATGACCGGAGCGCGGATCATGACGACATTGATCAACGGCCTGCAATACGAAGACAAGACATTCGGTCTCGAGAGCATGTGCGTCGGTGGTGGCCAGGGCATGGCCATGATCGTCGAACGGTTGGGCTGAAGGGCGCTAACGGCTCTCGGCGCGGACCCGGATGACCTCCGGTTCATTGGGCAGTTGAATAGCGCGGACGATGTAGTGCTTGTCGGCCGTCATCAGTTCAGCCAGTGCCCAGCACGCGTCCGACTCGCGTTGGCCATCGCCGATCGGGTGCAGTTCGTCGACATCGAGCCCAGCTGAATCCGCTTCGGCGTGCCACAGGGCAACGAGGCCGCGGCGCAACTCGGGGTCGTCGATCAGGTCGGCACCGCGTAGAAGCAGTTCGACGCTGGTGATCGTGACTGGTTGCAGCTCCGAACGGTTGACCACGTCGCCGCTGAGCTCGCCATCGAGCATCACCACGATCGGCCCGCCGTTGCCGGAGACGCCACCGACGAAGCCATAACGAATCAACGGCCAGCCATCGTCTCCGGTCGTTTCGAACCGGACTCGATCGCCTGGCCGGTACATCATGCCGATGCCTCGGCCAGTGCGGAGTCGCTGAAGGTAGGCCACATGCGCAAGGCGTCGTCGGCCCATTCGTCGTACGGACGATCGGTCAAAGCCAGGCAGGCCACCCCCACGGCAGGATCCACCCATATGAAGGTACCGGCCCCGCCGAAATGTCCAAACGTCCTCGGCGAGTTCGTTGTGCCGGTCCAGTGGGGTTGCTTGTTTCCCCGGATCTCGAATCCGAGGCCCCAAGGGCACGGCGAATACCGGCCGACGCCCGGGATGATGCCGTTGAGGTCAGGGAATTGGATGGTCGTGGCTTCGTCGGCGAAGGCCGGCGAGATCAGGGTTGGCGTGCGCGCCTCGAGCACGAACCGAGTGATGTCGGCTGCGGTGCTCCACATGCCGTGGGCAGGCGAGCCGCGCATCGATGTCGCCGACATGCCCAGTGGACGCAACACGCCCTCGTCGAGATAGTCGGAGAACGTGATCCCGGCGGCATCGGCGACGGTTTGCGCCGCCATCTCGATCCCGGTGTTGGAGTAGATGCGGGTGCGTTCCGGACGGGCGATTGGTTCGGCTCCATCGAAGCCGTACCCGCCTGCGTGAGACAGAAGGTGACGAAGGGTGCATCCCGGCTGCCCCACCGGCTGGTCGAGGGCCACGATCCCTTCTTCGACCGCGACGAGGCACGCCCAGGTGGAGAGTGGCTTGGCGACGGAGGCAATGCGGAACCGACGATCCTGGTCGCCCTTCGTTTCGATCGATCCGCTTGGCCCGACGACCGCTGCCGCAGCGTTACCGACCGGCCAATCGTCTATCTGCCGCAGCGCCTGCACAGGGGCTTAGGCGAGGCCGGTGGAGCGCAGCATCTCAGCCACCTGGAACGCCAGATCGAGGCTCTGACGGGCATTGAGCCGAGGATCGCACACCGTCTGGTAGCGGTCGTCGAGCTGGCTGTCGAGGATCTTGTCGGCGCCGCCAACGCATTCGGTGACGTTGTCGCCGGTCAGTTCGACGTGGATGCCTCCGGGCCACGTGCCCTCAGCGGTGTGGGCACTGACGAACCCGCTGATCTCGCCGCAGATGTGATCGAAGTCGCGGGTCTTGCGGCCCGACACCGACGTGAACGTGTTGGCGTGCATCGGGTCACACGCCCAGACGACCGGCTGATCAGTCTCGCGCACCGCACGCAGCAGAGGACGCAGACCTTCTTCGATGTGATCCGCACCCATTCGAGTGATCAGGGTCAGTCTTCCGGGAATCCGTGCCGGATTCAGCTTGTCGCACAGCTCGAGCACGAAGTCGGCCGTGGTCCCCGGGCCGATCTTGCATCCGATGGGGTTACCGACACCGCGGAGGAACTCGACATGCGCGCCGTCGAGTTGCCGGGTGCGTTCACCGATCCACAACATGTGCGCCGAGCAGTCGTACCAACCGCCGCTCAACGAATCCTGCCGGGTCAGCGCTTCCTCGTAGCCCAGCAGCAGGGCCTCGTGACTGGTGTAGAAGTCGACCTCGTGCAGGTTGTGGTTGTTCTCGGTGTCGACGCCGCAGGCACGCATGAAGCGCAGCGCGCGGTCGATCTCGGCGGCGATCTGGTCGTAGGCACGACCTTCCGGGCTCGACGCCACGAACTCCTGTGTCCAGGCGTGGACCCGGCCTAGATCGGCAAAGCCACCCTTGGTGAAAGCGCGCAAGAGGTTGAGGGTCGATGCGGACTGGTGGTACGCCTGCACGAGACGGTCGGCCGAAGGAACCCGCGCGGCCTCGGTGGGGGTCGGATCGTTGACGATGTGCCCCCGAAACGTCGGGAGATCGAGTTGGCCGACACGTTCGAACGCCGCAGTTCGTGGTTTGGCGAACTGACCCGCGATCCGGCCGACTTTCACGACCGGCACACCGAGTGAGTACGTCAGCACGACGGCCATCTGCAAGATGACGCGCAACTTCTCGCGGATGTTGACCGCGGAGAACTCTTCGAAGCTCTCGGCACAGTCGCCCGCCTGGAGCAGAAATGCGTTGCCGGCGGCCACGTGGCCAAGAGTTGTTTGCAGGGAGCGGGCCTCGCCGGCGAACACCAGCGGGGGATAGGAAGCGATCTGCTTCAACGCACGATCTAGATCACCCTGGTCCGGCCACTCGGGTTGTTGCTCAGCCGGGAACACATGCCACGACGACGGGGACCACGCCTTTGCCACGTGGCAATACTAATTGCCAGTTGGGCAATCTCCGCTGGCTATTCGCGCTCCAGGCGGCGGCGCACCCTGGCCAACGACCCGATGATCGCGCCCGCGACAGCACTGATTCCGATGACCATCCACAGGGGTGCCTCGGAATTTTGGGCGACCCAGTCGACGTTGACCTTGTCGGTGTTGACGAGCGCGAACAGCACAATGGCAGCCAGCACGATCAGCCAGACGACGATGTGGAGGACATGCCCGACGCTGAAACTGCGTTCGCCGTCGGTCGTGACGTCATTCATCTCGGTCTCCCTTCACCTAGCAAGCGGACCTACTAAGCGGACGATCTGTACCCACGAACGCCCCTCGTCAAACGGCAAACGCCGGCGACCAGGTCGCCGGCGTCTGATTGAGGTAGGGAAGATCAGGCTGCGAGGATGCGTACGGCGTCTTCGCGAAGCCCGGCCACAGCCCGGCTCACGAGGCGACGTGCGGCTTCGGCTGTGACGCCGAGGTTCTCGCCAACTTCACGGAAGCTCTTTCGCTCGCCGTCGAGCAGGCCGAATCGTGCTTCGATGGCGTAGCGAGCACGCTTGTCGAGCGTGCCGAGCAACTCGTCGAGCAACTCGCTGTCGACCATGGCCATGACGGCGTCTTCTGGAGTGCCGTCACCGTTGGCCATCAGGTCGCCGAGGGTGGCATCGCCATCATCGCCGATCGTCTTGTCGAGCGAGACCGGGGTGGTGAGTCGATGCAGTTCGGCGTTGCCGAGGTCCAGGGTCTCGCCGTCGCCGGATGCCTGGCGCAATGCGGCGCGCAGGCTGGCCGAGCGATCGCCCGGGATGCGGATGAGGCTTGCCTTCTGGTCGAGCGCACGGCCGATGGCCTGGCGGATCCAGAAGGTTGCGTACGTCGAGAACTTGAAACCCCTGCGCCAGTCGAACTTGTCGACGGCGTGCTCGAGCCCGAGGTTGCCCTCTTGGATGAGGTCGAGCAAGTCCATGCCTTGCGGCAGTGGGTAGCGGCGGGCAATGGATACGACGAGACGAAGGTTGGAGCGGATGAACCGATCCTTGGCGTCGGCGGCGGCGGCAACGGCTGCTTTCAGCGCTGCCCCCTTCTCGCCTTTGGCGAGACGCTCGGCGGCTTCGCGGCCGGCTTCGATGACGCGAGAGAGCTGACGCTCTTCTTCAGCGTTCAGCAGCGACACCTTTCCGATGTCATTCAGGTAGAGACCGATAGAGTCATTCATGTCAGTGTTCTCAACTTCTTTGTGGGATTTCGTATTCCGGGGGCATACTGTGCCAGTTGACACGTGCCCGTAGGCACGCCGGGGGGTCGGCACTTCGTTGATCGACCGGGAGAGAAAAGCAGCGCGCGATGCGTGCCGGCGAGTTCGTTGTCGGTAAAAGTGGGGGGTCAGAATTGGGGGGAACGGGCAACAGTACTACATCGGCGCGTTCTTGTCATGTCAATACCCCGTTTCTCGTCAAGATATACGCTGGTCAGGCCGCCTGCGTGGTATTGCAGGCCTGCCGTAGACTGAGCAGCCGTGCCCCTGCGAATCGGACTGTTCGGTGGCACGTTCGATCCGCCCCACGTCGGCCACCTGGTCACAGCGGTCAACGTGCGTCATGCCCTAGCTCTTGATGCCGTGGTGCTGATGGTCGCCAACTCGCCATGGCAAAAGCATGGAACCAGGCCGATTTCACTGGCCGAGGATCGCCTGGCGATGGTCGAGGCCGCCGTTGCCGACGTCAAGGGTCTCGTGGCCGGCGACGCAGAGATCCGCCGCGGCGGGCCCAGTTTCACCGCCGACACGCTGGCGACGATGGGTGAGGAGTACCCCGGAGCCGATCTGTTCACGATCGTCGGCGACGATGCCGCCGCCGGGTTGACGACGTGGGAACGCCACGAGGAGGTGGTCGCCCGGTCTCGTCTCGTCGTAGTCGACCGGCCAGGTGCGCCCGTCGAGCTCCCGGCGGGCTTCGACTGGCTCCACGTCGAGGTGCCGAGGCTGGAGGTGTCGAGCACGGACCTGCGCGCCCGTGTTCGCGATGGTCGGCCACTCGACTACCTCGTGACCGAGCCGGTGCTGGACATCATCGCGATGCGCAAGCTCTACCAGGACGCGGCATGACGGCTCTTTCCGGTCGCCGGCGGCGCAACACCCTCATCGCTTTGGCCGCGGGACTGGTGGCGGCGGTTCTTGCACCGACGCTGGTCTATGTGGGCGCCAAGGCGATCAGCAACTCAAAGGCCGGCAAGAACGCCCTCGCGAACGTGAAACCGGAGCAGACGTTCCCGCAGACGCCGACGGGGATGTTGGCAACGGTCAACGGCGCCAACGAACTGACCAGCGTGACGGTGTTCGTGCTCGCGCCCGACTCCGATGTCACCGCTGCGGGTTACGACCAGCGCGGCGGAAGCGTCGTGTCCGTGCCGATCAACGTCGACGCGGGATCGGGGGACCAACTGCTCTCATTGCACGACGCATATGCGCTGGGCGGCGAGGCCGAGCTGCGTGCCGATCTCGAAGCGGTGATCAATCTCACGGTCGACTTCAGCAGCGTGATGACCAGCGATCAGCTCGTCAGCTTCCTTGCCGGTTTGCCTGACGTGAAAGTCACGCTGCCGCGTGACGTGCTCGGCACCGACGAGGCCGTGTTGTTCCCGAAGGGCGCGACCACGCTGACGCCGATTCAACTCGCGCAGGTCATGACGACCAGATCGCCGACCGAACGTGAGCATCTGCGGCAACAGAACCTCGACGCAGTATGGGCAGCGATCGCCACGACGGTGGGCACTGGACGCGATGATCAAACGCTCAGCGCGACAACGCCGATCAACTTCGCTGAAGTCGTCGGGCGATTGATGGCAGGGCCGCTTGCGTCTCGCGGTCTCCTGGCTCGACCACTCGAGGCCGCTCGCAATCCTGAGGGACTCGACGTCGAGTCGCTGGATCGACCGGACACGATCCTTGTGTTCGCCAGCATCGCTCCTGCGCAGATGTCGCGTCCGGCCAGCGGCCTGTCGTTCCGTCTCGAGGCACCGCCGGGCTATGACCAACAGGTCCGCAAGACCATCGGGATCCTGCTCGCTTCCGGTGGAAACGTCGTCTCGGTCGACCTCAACGCCAAGCCGAAGGCGGAGACCACGTTCTTCATCTACGACAACTCGTTGGCAACGATCGAGCCGACCGACAACGCCGTGTTCGGCACGATCAAGATCGCGACGCCGGATGTGCGGCTCGGTGGGATCGATGAGACGTTGGCGCTCGGCACCGACTATCTCAAGAAGGTCGACCTCTCGGCCCCGGACGCCACGTCTACGTCGACCTCAACCTCGGTCCAGCCGACGGAGACGACCGGATGAGCCAAGCGACTGCGGCGGCCCTGGCCGTGACTGCAGCACGCACTGCTGACGACAAGAAGGCCGAACGGACGCTGGTTCTCTTCGTCGGTGACGTGCTGTCGATCACCGAGTACTTCGTGATCACCAGCGCGTCGAACAGGCGCCTGGTACGCATGGTCGTCGAGGAGATCGAGACGGCAGTTCGCGAGCAACACGGTCGTTCACCGTTGCGGGTCGAAGGAGTGGCCGAACAACAGTGGGTGCTCATCGACTACGGCGACGCAGTCGTGCATGTGTTCAGCGACGAGATCCGCGCGTACTACGAGATCGAGCGTCTCTACCGAGATGTCCCGAAGATTGATTGGCAAATAGATAACTCATCGACTCCCCGTGGCGATGAGCGTTGAGTAGCGGATCTATTGTTCATCGCGCCATGTCAGCACCGCTCACCGGTCCGTTCGATACGGGACAACTGCCTCGCATTGCTCCGCATCCGGTAACGGTCACGGTTGCCCGCACGATCGCTCCGGGCTGGGAAGCCGAGTTCTTGCGCTGGGCCGACGAACTGGTCGCCGCGGCGCGCGAGTTCCCGGGATTCCTCGGCGCCGCTGTGCTACACCCGGGCGCGGACGGCGGCGAGTACCAGATCATCGTCCGATTCGCCGACGGGTTGATGCTGCGTGTGTGGGAACGTTCGGCGATTCGCAACGTACTGATGGATCGGTCCGACAAGTTCGTCACCGGCACGCGGGTCCAACGAACTGTTGGTGTCGAGGAATGGTTCAACGCCGCTGGCAATGCCGAGCTGAAACGCCCGCTCTGGAAGAAGTTGTCGTTCGATGTTGCCTGGGTCTACCCGGCTGCGTTGTTCATCACGGTGGTCGCTGCACCGCTGCTGGTCAAGATCCCGCTCGGGATACGAGTGCTGACGAGCATCGCCGTGGTCACTGTCGTGATGCAGTTCATCGTCCAGCCCATCCGCAAACGACTCAGAGCCCGCCGCCGTTTCTGACGCGTTGGGAACAGTGACGACTGGTTGGTAATCTCAGTCGTCCCAAACGGGGCTGTAGCTCAGTTGGCAGAGCACTTCCATGGCATGGAAGGGGTCAGGGGTTCAATTCCCCTCAGCTCCACGAGGTGAGAGGGCATTTCGGCCTCTCAACGGTGGCCTCGGCCCGTCAATGGTGAGTCAATTGGTGAGTTGTAGCCAACCGAAAAGGTCGACCATGACCACGACCGGCGTTACTCAGCAGCGTGGGTCTTCCACAGGCGTACTGGACCGCGCACCGTCAGTTCGTGTCCACCACGTTAGCTGGAGGCAAACGTCTCGAATCTGACGACGTCGAAGATCTCCGGCTCGCCCGACATCTGTACTCCGGCTGCTTCGATGTGTGGGCCTAATGTCTCGCCGAAAGCGGCAAGCTGTTCGCGCGATTCCCACACCTCGCTTACGCGAAGGTTTGCATCCTCACCGAAACAGATATGGAACAAGCATCCGGGCGCTGGCCAATTCCCGGATTGTTCGAGCGCGTCGTGGACGGCGTCGTATTGGCTTCTCGTCATGTTGGAAGTTGGAAAACGGACAACGACGCTCATGGTGACCTCCTAAGGGTGGCATCGCGCGGAATCTTACTCTCCTAACCCCGAATGCCGCGACGGGTGAGCACAGAGCTCGCGGATATTGCCGTGTTGTCTCACGGCACGTCGCGCAAATGTGACGAGGGCTTCGTCCAGTGCGCCGAGTCGCCGAGTTGGTGAAGGGAGTAACTACATTTCCTCGTGTTGGGGCTTGGCCATGGCATGGAAGGGGTCAGGGGTTCAATTCCCCTCAGCTCCACCCTCAGCTCCACTAGAAAGATGCAGGTCACGAGTTTGACATCCCTTCTGATTCGGAGCCAGAGACAGCTGGGGAGCAACTGCCCGATCTTTGTCCAGCCAAACCAGGTGTGGGACTGTCACGTGGCTTGAGTGAGTGAGGACCACGGCCGTTCGAGTAGTCGGCCGGCGCGCTACGTGGGTCCGTGTGCTCACGCACGAATTGATCGAGTTGTTCGACTGCGAACCTCACGCTGCGACCGATCCGGACAGGCCTCAGCGCCCCCTGCCACATCAATTCATAGATGGCCGTGCGACTGACGCAAAGCATCGCCATTGCTTGAGGAATGCTGACCGGCAGCGGACGCGCCGTCGCGGCGGCGATGTCAGCCAATTCGACGCTACTTTTCGGGAGGCCATGACATCGACTTTGAGCCTGTGACGTCACGGATTGGTACCCGAATTCGAGGTCTGGCCTTGGTTTATCTACCCGGGTAGTCGTGGGGGCCGGCCAAGGTGAAGACGAAATCGTTTCCCGAGAGCACGGCTGCACCAACCCCGGGGCAGTTCACATAGGCTTAGGTTATGTCGCTCACGATCGAAGAACTCGCTTCCCGGCTCAACGCCGAAGCGGAGCGACGCGGGATCACCAGCGAAGCGCTCCTCGACGAGTTGGCCGCCAGGCTCGATGACCCGCTGGAAGCCTTCATCGGTTGCGGAGCATCCGGGCGGACCGAACCGTTCGACATCCACCAAGAACGTGCCGACGCCGCCACCACCAAGATCGCTCACGGCATCTGACGTCGAGCCGTGCTGCTGATCGACACCGGCATCTTCGTCTCTGTCGCCGACCGCAACGAACCCCGTCACCCTGACTGCGCCACCCTGCTGCGCAACCACACCGATCTAGCCGTCACAGCGTCGGTGATCCCCGAAGCCGCCTGGCTGATCGAAACCCGACTCGGTCCCGCAGCCGAAGCACGCTTCCTCACCCTGGTCACCAGTCCCCGGTTTACAATCATCGATCTCACCATCAGCGACTACCAGCGCACGATCGAACTGATCAACACCTACACCAACCTCGGACTCGGATTCGTCGACGCCTCGATTATCGCGATCGCTGAACGCCTCGGCCACGACACCATCGCCACGCTCAACCACCGTGACTTCGCCGTCGTGCGCCCAACCCACCGCGACGCCTTCAACCTCATCCCCTGACGTGATTCAGTGACCGGGAACCGTTGGATCGTGAGCGACGAGAACGAGGTAATCAGCGCGTGGCCGTCGGGGTTCAACGGGTAACGCCGTGCGGCTGACTTGGTCGGGGGCGCGCCCCATCCGTTCCTTCTACGACCCCGCTCGCATCGCCTCGCCATGATGTCGGACATCGTTGATGACCCACCAGGAGTGGGACACCAACATCGGCGACCTTGCTCCCTACCACGTCACCTGCCCCGACAACCCCTGACGCGATCGTCGAGCGGCCTCCTGAACTAGTCACTCCGCTTGACAATCGCTTGGCATCTGCGCACCCACGCGACGCACGTCCTGAGCGGCGTGATCGTGCTGACTCATCACGTCATTCTGGCGCGCCGGATTCGTGGTGTCGGTGCGCCGCACGTGTCGTGTGGCCTTCGACGGTGATGTGTGGCAGTACTCGGTCGAGTGCTTTCGGTAGCCACCAGTTGCGCTTGCCTAACAGTTCCATGGTCGCCGGCACGAGCACCATGCGTACCACCGTAGCGTCGACGAGGACGGCGACAGCCAGGCCGAGTCCGAACACCTTCAGCTCCCGGCTGTCGCCGAGCACGAATGCGGAGAAAACGCACACCATGATCAGCGCGGCAGCGGTGATGACCCTGGCTGTGACGGCCAGACCGTCGGCCACCGCAGCGGCGTTGTCGCCGGTTCGGTCGAACTCCTCTTTCATGCGCGAGAGCAAGAACACCTCGTAGTCCATCGACAGCCCGAAGGTGATGGCGAAGAGCATCATCGGCGCCCAGGCTTCGATGGGCCCAGGCCTCCCGATCTCGAAAAGGCCTTTCAGCCAGCCCCATTGGAAGATGGCCACAATCACCCCGTAGGAAGCACCGACGGACAGCATGTTCACGATGACGGCCTTGAGTGGCACGAGCACGCTACGGAAAACGATCATCAGCAACAAGAAGCTGAGGATGAGGACCGCGCCGATGAGCAGTGGCAGGCGCTTACCGAGGTAGGTGGCGAAGTCGACGGTGGCGGCGGTGAAGCCGCCGACCCTGACATCAACACCCGTCGCCGGTAGCTCCGTGCTGCGCAGCCGGTTGACGAGGTCCGTGGTGGCCTCGTCTTGCGGTGAGCTGACCGGGAACGCCTGCCAGAACCACGTCCCGGTGTCCAGTTTCTTACCGGCGGTGGCGAACGCGATGCCATGGTCGGCGGCGAGAGCGTCGTCGACGAGCTTCGCCGAGTCGGCCGTGACTGCGGGGTCGGTGCTGACCAGGATCAGCGGGCCGGTACTTCCCGCCCCGAAACCGGCGGCCATCAAGTCGTAGGCGTCGCGCGCCGTGTTGCCCTCAGGAAGGTTGCCGGTGTCACCGAACCCGAGGCGGATCGACGTCAACGGGGCGGCGAGCGTAACCAGCACAACGATGCCCAGAAGCAACGGCGGCCACGGCCGACGCTGGATCAGCCGGCTCCATCGATACCAGAACTGCTGCTCTCGGGGCTTCGGTCGGCGGTGCGGTAGATGGATGCGCAGTGCCTCGCCGAACGGCAGCGCACTGATCAGCATGACGACGATCGCAATAACGACAGCGCCGAGCAGCGCGACACCCAGAGCGATGCCGGTGAACACACCGATGAGGGCCAGCACCACGAACGCCCCAACCGCGATCGCCGCAGCTCTCGAGGTCTGGTCGATGCGCTCGCCGGCGAACCCGATCAGGGCCGGCAACAGAGTGATCGCCGCCAGCATCATGATGAGCACGCTGATTACGGCGGCCATCGCCATACCGCGCACGAACGACAAGCCGATGATGAACAGTCCGAGCAGCGAGATGATCACGGTGATCCCGGCGAAGATCACAGCGCGGCCAGACGAGTCGACAGCGTGAAGGACGGCCTCTTCGGGTTCCATGCCGGCGTGCAAATGCTCTCGGAACCGGGTGACGATGAACAGGGCGTAGTCGATGCCGACACCGAGACCGATCATCGCGGCCATCTCCGGGGCGAACTCCGGAATCGTGAAGCCGTTAGAGGCAATTCCCATCACTGCTATGCCCACGCCGAGACCGAACAGGGCCGTGACGATGGGTAACCCCATCGCCAGCACGGAGCCGAAGGCGATGAGCAAGATGACGATCGCTGCCAGCACGCCGAGGATCTCGCTCTCGGGCTGCTCGAATCCGGCGAACAGCTGACCGCCATACTCGACGCTCACCTCGCAGCGGACGTGCGCCCTGAACGGGCAGTCCACGATCCGCGACTCCGGTGGCACCATGGTTTCACCGAGGTGCTTGATTTGGTTAGCCAAACTGCGGGTGGCCGCCCTGTCGCGATTGGTGAAGGAGATCTGAGCGAAAGAGACCGTCCCACTCCTGCTGTTGAAGTCAACGCCGTCCGTGCTGTAGGGGCTAACAACCTTGACGCCTTCGAGCTTGTCGACCTCGGTGAAGAGCGGCTCCATCACCGCTCTGATGGCCGCGCGGGTGTCGTTGTCCGAGAACTGGGGGTAGCCGAACACGATCTGAGCGGTGTGTCCGGCCTCCTCGCCATTGTCGGTGCCGATCAGCGCGTCTTGCACAACCTTGGAATCGCTGTCGGGAAGGTCGAAGTCGGTGTGGTAGTCGATGCCGATTGCTCCACTGACGCTGTTGAACACAACCACAAGCGGCAGCCAGATTGCGAAAACCATGATCCAGCGCTTGCGGAAGCTGAACCGCGTAAGACGAACCAGCAGCCCTCCCGTCGGATTCGGACCCGGCACGAAGGCCTCACCCAGCGGCGTGGGTACTCTGGTCGAAGCCTGCCCAGGTCGCGAAGGGCCCTTGCTCTTCATTCCTGGTCGCGGCCCGCTCACCAACGGTCGCTAGCTGACAATCAGCCGAGCACCAATGCGCCGGCCGGTATTGCTCGGGTCGGACGTCATGGACGATCCGCCGTGCTCGGGTAGCAGCCGCTTGTCGCTCGCCATCTCATTGCTCTGGTGGTGCGCTCCTGAAAGAGAATGCGCGGATCGCCGTACACCTTGTCGGCGAGAGTTACTTTGTCCTCGGCAACATGAAGATCGGCGAGCCACTGATCGACTTCGCGGTGGTACCGCCGGGAATCCAACACTTGCCTCAAGCTCATGGCCCTAAATTCCTCTGGTGCGACGTCGAACTTCGTGCTTAGGCGCTGCCGCCGTGAATCGGAATCAGAGCGACTGCTATACCCTAGTTCGACGCCGTGCGCATCAGAACCCGCCCCGCAAGCGCGCGCTAGACAGCATCCGCGATTGGCACCGAGGGTGTACCAACATTTCTTCGCGTTGGGGCCTCGCCATGGCATGGAAGGGGTTTCAATTCCACTCAGCTCCACTCGGTAAAAGCGAAGCACCTTGCTGGCGACGAGTTCGAGCCCCTCGGTTAGGGCTGGTCCGGTGCCGCACCATTGAACGCCGTGTTTGGAGTGGTGCCAGCACCACTTCCAAACCGCAGGCCAGTACTCTTGGCGAGTCCGCGCCACCGACTCCATACTCAATCGGTGTTCAGAGGGGCAGCGGTGGGTCTCGTCGAGCGTCGCGTGGTGAGTCGCGGCCGTTGGTCCAACGTTTGGCTCGTGCTGGTATTGGCGTTCAGTTCGGGCGCGACGATGGCGGCGATAGCCGGTGGTCGCCGGGCGACGACGAGTTTCGACCGATTCCTCTCTTAGTCCGACGAGGCCGACCTGTCGATGCACTTCTTCCCCAACACCCCTCCGGCCAGCGCCGATGCCGACTTGACGCGTGCGGCCGGTCTGCCGCAAGTTGAGGCCGCCACTCGTTTCGTCCTCATCGGCGATGGCGTGTCGTTCCGTGGCCGGCAACTCCCGTTCCTGTCACTCCAGGCCGCCGCGGTGGACACGCTGCATCCGATTGGCAGGGTGAAGATGATCGACGGTCGACTAGCTGACCCGTCGTCGGTATCGGAGGCCATGGTCGGTTTCGACACGGCCGGGCAACTCGGCATCCGTGTCGGCGACACCTTGCAGGTGATCTTCGGCACTCGCGACGATAACCCGACGCTCGTGCCGTCAGTGGAGGCGGTGACGATCGTCGGCATCCTGGCCATGGAGGGCTCGTTCCCGACCCTCACCAGTCGGCCTGACCCTGTGATGATGCTCACTCCGGCGTTCCAGTCCGCCCATGCCGAGCGGGTCGATTGGACCAATGGTGGCCTCGACGTGAAGCTGCGAAGGGGCAAGGCCGATGTCGCTGCGTACCGGGCAGCCATCGAACAGGCTGGTCTTCCGATCACCGTCTCCTCCATCCACGACTTTGCAGTGGGGGTGCGGCGAGTGATGCGCGTCGAGGCAGGAGCGCTTTGGTGGCTGGCACTGGTTGTCGCGGGGGCATCGGCCGTGGTGGTGTCACAATCATTCCGCCGTCAGAGCGCTGCGGCATCGAAGGATGTGCTGATCCTGAGTTCACTCGGGCTGCGCCGGACCGACATCGCTCGGGTGGGGGCTTGGCACGGTGTCCGGGTGGGGATGCCTGGTGCGGTGGTCGGCGCACTGGTGGCAGTCGTCGCATCGCCACTGCTTCCGATCGGCATCGCCCGCACGGCCGATCCCGACCCTGGCCTGCACGCCGACCTCACCGTCCTGATCCCCGGTGCAGTCGTCACTGTGGCAATTGTTTCATTCGTCGGTGCCGCGACCCTGTTGTTGGCCAGCCGCACCAGCTCGTCTCGGCCACAGCGCCCGTCCATGTTCTCATCGATCATCTCCCGGCTGAGCCCCGTCCCGTCGACGGGCACCCGTTTGGCGGTCGCGCCGACCACCTCGGGGCCGGGGGCGTCGTTCCGCCTCGGTTTGCTGGGTCTCGGGAGTGTGATGGCGCTGATGGTCGCCGCCCTCGCAATGCAGGCCAGCTTTGAGCGGGTTCTGACCGACCCTGCATTGTCGGGCAGCACCTGGGACATGTCCATTGGCTACGACTTCGACCACGGCACGGAGCAAGTGGCGGCCATGCAGTTGGCCTCTGACCCCCTCGTGGCCGGCTTCGCCCGCGGGGGCTGGGACTGCCCGCTGCTTGTCGACGGGAAGCGGGTGTACGTGGTGCACCTCGAGCCCGGCACGCTGCTGAGCGTGGCCACAGATCGAGGCCGTGCCCCGATCGCTCCGGATGAGATCGCCTTGGGCGCCGCCGAAATGAAGGCGATCGGCGTGGGAATCGGTGACACGGTGGAGCTGGCCTTGTCGCCGGACGAGTGTTCCCCGTGGGTGGGGGTCGCCACGATCTCGGCTGAGGTGACCGGACGTGCCGTGCTGAGCTCACCCATTTACGAGCCCCTCGGGCAGGGTGGCGGCGGCGCGGTGACCATCGATCTGATGCGGCGCCTCATCGGCGCGGACTTTGCGCCGCGCCTGTTCTTCATCCGCCTCCACGAGGGAGCTGACCTCGAATCGACAACGACTCTCCTGGCCGAGCACCTGCCGCCCGGCTTTTCGTTCAATCGCCCGGATCGCACGGGCGTCACGTTGCTTCGCGACCTGCGCAACCTACCGTCCGTCCTCGTGGCGCTACTTGCACTCTTAGCCTCGGCCGCGCTCCTCTACCGGCTGGTAATGGCCAACCGAATCCACCGCCGAGACCTGGCCGTCCTGCGCAGCATTGGTCTCACCGATAGACAGGTGCTTGGCGCCGGCGCCACGCACGGTGGCGTCGTGGTGATGCTCACCCTGGCGGGAGCCATCCCTGTCGGCTTGCTGCTGGGTGCCGTCGTCTGGCGTCGCGTCGCGTCGTATCTCGCCGTGGTGTCGGTTCCAGAGATCCCCATGGCCGCGATCGGCATCGTGGCGGCGGTAGGGGCCGTCCTCGGAGTCGTTGCCGGGATCTTGGTCGTCGGTCGCGCCCGGCGGGGGCTTCCAGGCATGGTGCTGCGCACCGAGTGACAGATAGACGCCCCGTCAGGACGCTCTAGCTTGTCGAACTGATCGCCAGACTCCACAGCACCCGAAGGACTCACAGACACGATCCAAGAAATACCCGGCCCACGGCCACCTACGCCTCGTCGCCTGCGGGGACATCGTCGATTCGAGGCCAGGAACGTCTCGGCAACGGCATCGTCGACCAGATCGCTCGTTACGCGTCGGCGACAGAAGTCTGAATCGCCGACTCCGCCACTCCCGAGGTTGTTGCGGTCCGACCGTCCTGGGCCGAGAGCGTGGCGACCAGAACGCTTCCGAGTTCGCGGCTGGGGTTCAGTCGACCAGAAACTCGGAGATCGCGGCCGCGCACAGTTCGGCGTGGTCGAGCAGCAGCAGGTGGCCGGCTCCCTCGACAATCTGGAGTCGCGAATCGGGGATTCGGCAGGCCAGGATGCGGGCGTTGATCGGCGGGACTATTCGGTCGGACCCACCCGAGATGACCAGCGTCGGGTTATGCACCCGGTGAAGCCATGGCAGGCTCGACCAACTAGCCGCCGCGGTGAGTTGCCCGGCGTAGCCCCACAGGGTGGGGGGCCGGGCCCGCCGGGCGTCGATTTGGTGCCGGAGGTTGTCCTTCTCGGTCGCGACGGTGGGACCGTAGAGCGTGTTGGCGGTCAAGCGCATGAAGGAAGGCGAGTAGTAGCGCAGCGGCGTAGCCAGCAGGGCGAGCGACAATGGGTTGCCGGGCACGCCGCCGAGCCCGCACATCGTCGAGGCGAGTACCAGCTTGCGGACCCGGTGAGGATTCCTCAGAGCGAGTTCCTGAGCCACCGCTCCGCCGAACGACACGCCGAGGATGTCAGCCTGTGGATGGCCGAGGGCGTCGAGGACGTGCGCGGTCTGCCGAGCGAGTCCGGGCATGCGGCGAGGAATCACCCTCGCCGGCGAGTCCCCCGTACCGGACGCGTCGTAGGCAATGGTCTGGATCCCATGGGCATGGAGGGCGCGCTCCAGTGGATCCCACATCTCGATGTTGCCGCCGAGGCCCATCACGAGCATCAGCGGTTTTCCTTCACCTCGCACGGACACCCGGATGAGTTGGCCATCGACGCGCACGAACGTGAGCATCGCGCTACTTGAGCTGAACGTATCGGCCTGGCGCCGGATCGAGGGGTGGGTGATCATCGTTTCCGAGCGTCGGTCGGGCTGGTCGCTTGTGCCCGGAGTGGGCGCCGAGCCAGAGTAGCCAGTGGTCCCACCACGTGCCCTGGTTGTGGGTAGCACTCTCGCGCCAGGCGTCAGCATCGGGCGGCGGGGCGCCCGGCCGGGTGAGGTACGAGGACTTCTTGTTGCCGGGCGGGTTGACGATGGCCTGGATGTGGCCGCTCGAGCTCAACACGAACTCGGTGTCGCCCCCGAGCAGCTGCGTCGCTTGGTAGGCGCCCTTCCACGGGATGATGTGATCGGTCGTGCCGGCCAGGACGTATGCATCGCACGTGACGGCGCCGAGGTCGATGGGCGTGCCGAGCACCTTGATCCCGCTTGGCCGGGTGAGGTCGTTCGAGCTGAACATGTCGAGAAAGTCGGAGTGCAAGCCGGCTGGTAGCCGCGTCGTGTCGGCATTCCAGTAGAGGATGTCGAAGGCCGGCGGGTTCTGGCCCATGAGATAGTTGTTGACCCAGTAGTTCCACACCAGGTCGTTGGGTCGAAGCCAGGCGAACACTTTCGCGAGGTCCTTTCCGTCCAGGACGCCCGCCTTTTGCGAGTTGGTGCGAGCCGCCTCGATCGCCGCCTTGCTGGCCAGCATCCCGATCATCGATTCCTGAGCCATGTCGAGACCGGCGACCATGAACGTCGCCGAGTGCACGAGGGGCTCCTCGGTGGACGCGAGATGACCGAGCAAGCACGCCAACGTGATGCCCCCGGCGCAGATGCCCAACACGTTGGCGTCTTTGGTGCCGCTGATCTCGCAGGCGATCTGCACGGCTTCCTTGCAGGCCTCGACGTACGTGTCGAGGTCCCAGTCGCGCTGCGCTGCAGTCGGGTTGCGCCAGCTCATCGCGAAGTACGGAACGCCGGCAGCGACGGTGTACTCGATGATGCTGCGGCCGGGAGCGAGATCGGTGATGTAGAACTTGTTGATCTGCGGCGGGATGGTCACCAGCGGGCGCTGGTAGGTTCGATCGGTGCTGGGGGAGTACTGGATCAGCTCGAAGACGTCGCTGCGATGCACGACCCGTCCGGGGGTGACGGCCAGGTTGCCGCCGACGGTGAACGGCCGGGTGTCGACCTGGGTCGGCATGCCGCCGTTGTGGCGCAGGTCGTGACCGAAATGCCGCAGCCCGCTGACCAGGCTCTGGCCCTGTGTCTGTACGGCCTTGACAAACGCCGTCGGGTTGCCGAGCAGTGTGTTGGTGGGAGCGACGGCTTCGGTGAACAACGAGAGCGCAAATCGGGCGCGCTCGCGGCTCTTGTGATCGAGCTCGACGTCGTCGACGATCTTCAGCACCGACCTGCGCTGCACGAGGTATCCCTGCTTTACGCGGCGGTACAGGCGATTGTTCGTCCAGACGTCCTCGTTGAAGCGCTTGTCGCCGTGGTCCGGAGCGATCTCGCTGCGCCCGATGGCGACCTCGATCAACTGGCGCGACGTATCGAGGACGTGCGCGGCGACGACGCCCGGCTCGACAACAACTCGCTGCGAGAGCCGGCCGAGAGCAGCCGCCACCTGTCGGCGGGTCAGGCCGACAAATGGGTTGGCGCCAAGGATCGGGGGGATCTCGTCGTCGTGGTGAGCGGCGGGCCCAGTGGAGGTGGGGGTGGGCGTGGCATTTTTCGTTGCGGTCATTTCGGATTCCTCTGCGCTCAGAACTGGGCAGGTGTTAGGGCCATGAGGTCGGCTGCTCCCGCGGTGGCTGCCGACACGAGGCCCGACGCCTGGGGAAGGAGTTGCTCACAATAGAAGTTCGCAGTGACCAACTTTGCCCGCAGGCAGTCGGCCTCGGTCGAACCGGATGCCAACCGTCTGCTGGCTGCCAGGGCTTGGCGAGCCATCAGCCATCCGCCGGTGACGATTCCGAACAGGCGCAAGTACGGTGCGGCGCCGGCCAAGCGGTCGATGTTGTCGGCTGCGGCGAGGTGGTTGGTCGCATCACGAAGCGACGAGACGGCAGCGGCCAAGTTGGTCCGAATCGAGGAGAGCTCCGGGCCGGCCGATGCCAGGTCGCTGTCGATGGCGCTGAGCTGGGCGATGAAGTCGCGCACCGCAGCGCCGTCGCGCATCGGCAACTTGCGAGCGACCAGATCGATGGCTTGGATGCCGTTGGTGCCTTCGTAGATCGGTGCGATGCGAGCGTCGCGGAAGTGTTGGGCGGCACCTGTCTCTTCGATGTACCCAGCCCCGCCGTGCACCTGCAGGGCCAGCGAGCTGAGCTCGACACCGAGATCGGTTGCCCAGGCTTTGGTGACCGGGATGAGGAGCTCGACCAGTTCTTGCCGGCTCTCGCGAACAGTTCGCTCGGGATGGTGAACAGCCAGATCCATCGACTCGGCTACCAGGTAGGCGAGCGAACGCAGCGCCTCGATCGATGCCTTCTGGGTCAGCAGCATGCGACGTACATCGGGGTGGTCGATGATCGGCGAACTGACCCCTGCCGCTGCGCCAGGGCCGCGGCCCTGTTGGCGTTCTTGGGCGTAGGCGACCGCCTGTTGGTAGGCCCGTTCGGCGATGGCCAAGCCCTGCACGCCGACGCTCAACCGGGCGTTGTTCATCATCGTGAACATGTAGCGCATTCCGTTGTTGAGCTCGCCGATCAGGTACCCCTCTGCTCCGTCGAATTCGAGGACGCAGGTGGGACTGGCGTGGATGCCGAGCTTGTCTTCGATCGAGAGGCAGGTGACCCGGTTGCGCTCGCCGAGTTGGCCGTCGGGCGCGATCAGCACCTTGGGCACGATGAAGCACGAGATGCCGCGTGTACCGGGGGGTGCATCGGCGACGCGGGCCAGGACGAGGTGGATGATGTTGTCGGTCAGGTCATGCTCGCCGTGGGTGATGAAGGTCTTCTGACCGCTGATTCGCCACGTCGATTCTCCGTCGGCGACTGCTTTGGTGCGTACCGCGCCGAGGTCCGAGCCGGCGTCGGGCTCAGTGAGGTTCATGGTGCCCGTCCACTCACCCGACACCATCTTGGGGAGATAGGTCTCTTTCTGCTGCTCGCTGGCGTGGGCCAAGAGCAAGTCGATGGCTCCCTGCGTCAGCGTCGGGCCGAGGGCGAAGGCCATGCTGGCCGACGCCATCATCTCTCCGATCGCCGTCGCTACCAGCCATGGAAATGCCCCGCCGCCGTACTCCGCAGGGAACGGCACCGAACCCCAGCCTGCTGCGACGTACTGCTCGTAGGCGGCTACGAATCCGGGTGGTGTGGTGACGGAACCATCTGCGTTGCGGCGGCTGTGCTCGACGTCGCCGATCCGGTTGAGCGGGGCGATGACCTCCGCGGCGAATCGCCCCGCCTCGGCAAGCGCACCGTGAACAAGATCGGGGTCGGCGTGCTCGAAGTCGGGCAACTTGGCGAGGGCGGCGAGATCCAGGATCTCGTCGAGGACGAATCGGATGTCGTCGAGCGGCGGTGTGTAGTCGCTCATGATCCGACCGTCTCGGCGTGCCCGGGCCGGGCCGGGATTGCGATCTCGCGCTTGAGGATCTTGCCCGTCGCCCCGTGAGGGAGCTCGTCGACCATCCAGATGTGGCGAGGGTACTTGTACGCCGCGATCTCGCGTTTGGCGAAGTCGTGCAGTTCCCCGGGGGTCGCGTGGGCACCGGCGCGAAGAATGACTGCGGCACCGACTTCTTCGCCCAGATAGTCGTCGGGGATGCCGATGACGGCCACTTCCTTGATGGCGGGATGCTCGTACAGCACCTCTTCGATCTCGCGCGGGTAGATGTTGTATCCGCCGCGGATGATCATGTCCTTCTTGCGGTCGACGATGAAGTAGTAGCCGTCGTCGTCGATGCGAGCCAGATCGCCGGTGTGCAACCATCCGTCGACGACCGCCTCGGCGGTGGCGACAGGAAGGTGCCAATAGCCCTTCATCACGTTCTCGCCGCGGATGACGATCTCGCCCACCTCGCCGACGGGTAGCTCGACGCCATTCTCATCCACGACCTTCATCTCGGCGCCCAGAACGGGAGTGCCGATCGAACCCGGCTTGCGTGGTCGATCCGGGTGGTTGAACGACGCCACCGGTGACGTCTCCGACAGGCCGTATCCCTCGATGATGACGCAGCCGAACTTCTCTTCGAAGCCGCGCATCACTTCGAGCGGCATTGCAGCACCGCCCGACACACACAACGACAGTGACGACATGTCGAACTCGCCCGCCTTGGGATGGTGGAGCATCGCCGTGTACATGGTCGGCACGCCCTCGAAGACGGTGACCTTGTCGCGCTCGATGATCCGCAACGCCTGCTCCGGATCGAATCGGGGGAGGAGGGTGAGGCACCCTCCGACTTTGACGCTGACGTTGAGCGCGCAGGTCTGCCCGAAGGCGTGGAACAGCGGCAGGGCGCCGAGGATGACCGCATGCTTATCGACGTTGAACAGCTCGGCAGTCACTGCTGCGTTGCTGGTGAGGTTGGCATGAGTGAGCTGGGCCCCCTTCGGGGTGCCCGTCGTGCCCGACGTGTACAGGATCACCGCGGTGTGGTCGCCCCCACGCTCGACGACGTCGAAATCGGGTTCAACGGCGGCCAGCAGGTCGTCGAGTGCCGGCGTTCCCACTAGCACACACGTGGCCTCCGCGCTCTTGGCGCCCGCCTCGGCGGCCTCGGCGAACTGATGCCAGGCCAAGAGGACCTTGGCTTCCGAGTCGGCCAAGAAGAAGCCGACCTCGCGTCCCTTCAGCAAGACGTTCATCGGCACCACAACGGCACCTGCCCGAAGCACGCCGTAGTAGCAATCGGCGAAGTGGACGACGTTGGGCAGCATGACCCCGACCCGGTCACCAGGTTGAACTCCCATGCCGATGAGCAGACTGGCAACTCGCGCGCTGGCCTGATCGAGGTCTGCATAGGTGACGACGGTGTCGTCGAGTCGAACTGCGGCCCGGTCGGGGAAGCGACCCGCGGTGGCCGTCAGGATCCCGGCGAGGTTTGTGGTGTGAGTGTGCGTTGGTGGTACGGCGATGGACATCTCGCTCTTTTCTGGCCCGCTACCTCTACACGGTAGGCCTTCCATGCCATCGGACCCTGGGGCCATTGGTCACCACTTTGAGGATTGTGCCGACCGGATCAGGCTCGCGACGTAGGTGCATCGGCACCGGTATGGATTGATCTCGGCACTGGAGTCCGGCGCGACACTCGGACGATCACGAACGACGCCCATGGCAGGACCGTGACCATCCATGATGTCCGCCGCTTCACCGACTCCGCAACTGGCGAGTCCAGCATCTTCCGGGGGCGGCGGTGATGATCTACCGCCGGCCGGACCTCGACCGACCGGTCGGTGGGCCCAAGTGGCTACCGACGCGACCACATTGAGCCGCGACCGGTCCCGTCGACGGTCACCTGGCCCGCCGCTTTTAGCTCGGTGAGAACGAGACGGATCGTGTTGTCCGACACACCCGGCACTGCCCGACGAATGTCAGCGATCGAGAATTGAGCTGGGGCGTGCAACAACACGAAGTCACGGATCCGGTCCTGCTTTGTGGCGCCCGACGCCCCGGCCGCGACACGGTCACCGAATCGTTCGTAGGCCTCACGGACACGATCCAAGAAATACCCGGCCCACGGCCACACGGTGTGTGTCGCGTCGTCGAACCAGCCGGCCGTCGACGCGGCCAGCGTCGCGTAGTACTGGTCTTTGGTGTCGAAGATCAGCTGTTCGACGCTGACGTAGTGTCCGACGCCGTAGCCGGTCTGCTGCATCAGATGTGCGGTGATCAACCGGGTGACACGCCCGTTGCCGTCACCGAACGGATGGATGCACAACAGGTCGAGCCCGAACGCGGCTGTGACCAGCAGGGGATGGATAGTCCCTTGTTCGAGGGCGTCGTTGGTCCGATCGACGAGCTCCCGCATGTAGTTTTCGGTTTCGCTCGCTGACACCGGCGCGAACCTGGTCGTTCTTGACCCGTCCGGGTGACGATCGACGACCATGTTGTCGTCGAGTTTGAAATGGCCGCCACCACCGTCGCAGAAACTGAACAGCAACCGATGCAGGTGCAGGATCAACCCGACGTTCAACGGGCTCGGTTCGGTCTGATGCAGATAGTCGAGCGCGGCGGTGTACCCGGCGAACTCGGCTTCGCTGCGGTCGCGGAAGCGTGACGGCTTCGCCGACACCAGCCCGGCGACGCGGCCTTCAGCGACTGTCACCCCTTCGATCGCCGATGATGCGGTGATCGACTCGATGCGGGCCTGCTCGCGTAAGGCCTCGAGGAGCTGGGGGAGTTGATCGATGTAGCGTGCCTCGGCGCCCGCCGCGAGGTCGATCGCCCGTAGTGTGGCGACGATGACACCGGGAACCGGGTCCAGGGTGGTGGTCTCCTGAAAGCTCTTCATAGAACACCACAAACATATCAAAAGCGGATCGTATTGTGATGTTTATCGAGTTGACTTGTTAGGTTCCGTCCTCCAGTCGAGAAGGCTCGGCAACTTCTCACCAGAGCGCAGACCGTCGCCGCGGCCAACGGGTACTCGGACATCGAACGCTGTGCGGGCGAAGCACTGATGATGCTCGCCTTTCCTCGCTGAGAAGTCTTGCCAGCCGATGCTTCATCATGTACCATTTGGTACATGATGAACGAGAACAGTGTTGAGATCGACGCGCCGGCACGGTCTGTGTGGGACGTCTACACCGACGTGGAAGGTTGGCCGGACTGGACGGCGTCGGTCACCCGGGTCGTGCGGCTCGATGGGCCGGGCATCGAAGTCGGGAAGCGCTTCGAGATCAAGCAACCGCGCCTGCCCAAGCTGGTGTGGGAAGTCACGCAAGTCGACCCAGGCGTCTCGTGGACGTGGCGCCAACGCTCGCCGGGCGGTACGACGCTGGGGCGCCACGAGGTGCTCTCCCAGGACGACGATCGCGCGGTGGTGCGCCAGAGCATCGACCAGCGTGGGCCGATCGGGGTCATTGTCGGCCTGCTGATGCTCCGGCTGACGAAGCGGTACGTCGCCCTAGAGGCGGCGGGTCTCAAGCAGCACAGCGAGCGGCTGCGGCGCGGTGCCTCGAGCCGCTGACGGGGGGCGACGTAACGAGCTGCTCGACGCGCTGATCAACGCGTTCGGTACCGGTGGCATCGGCGGGAGATCGCTACGGGATCTGGGAGCGGCCGCAGGGACTAGCCACCGCATGCTCCTGCACCACTTCGGATCGCGGGATGAGATGTTGGTGGCGATCGTGGAGGAGGTGGAGCGGCGACAAACCGCGATGCTCAGCAACCTCGACAGCCACCCGGCCGACGCGTTCGCGGCGATGTGGGCCGATCTGCGCCGCCCGGAGCAGCGCCCGTTCGAGCGATTGTTCTTCGAGTGCTACGCGCGGGCCGCCCAGGGTGAGGAACCGTTCACGCGCCTGCTCCCGCAGGCGGTCGACGGCTGGCTGGCCGCGGTCGATGACCAGACCGGGGGTATCGCCGATACCGCGATGGTGCGGCTCGGCCTTGCCGTGAGCCGCGGCCTGCTCCTCGACCTCGTGGCGACCGATGACGACGCCGGCGTCGACGCCGCGGCTGCTCAATTCGTCGCGCTCCTGCGTCGACGACGCTGATCATTCGGCAGCGGCGGCCGCGAGGATCCGTTCGGCGTCGCGGACGATGCCGCGAACGATGTCGCCTGCGGGAAGGATGTCATGTACGCCCTGTACGCCTTGCCCCGCCGGCATCATGCCCCTCTCGACGTCGCCATCTTGATACCCCGTCTCGACGCGGATGCCTGCGACGATGTACTGCGCCGGGAAGTCCTGGATCTCGTCGGTGCGTGTGGCCCACTCCCTCGTCCAAGCGTTCTGCAGCGTCCGCAGCGGCTTACCGGTGTACGACTTGCTGAGGACCGTGTCCTTGCTGACCGCGTCGAGCACGCGCTGCTTGTACGCGTCGTGGCCGTAGGCCTCGACGCTCGCGATGAACCGTGTACCCATCCACACCCCATGCGCCCCTAGGCACCGCGCCGCCGCCAATCCGCGACCGTCGACGATTCCACCGGCCGCCAACACGGGCACCCGAACCGCGTCGATCACGGCCGGGACGAGGACCATCGTGGCAACGTGACCCGTGTGCCCGCCGCCCTCCGTACCTTGGGCAACGATGAAATCTGCACCGGCGATCTGGGCCTGTTGAGCCCGCGACACCGAGCCGACGAGAGCGATGACCTTGATGTCGCGTTCATGACAGGCGCCCACGAACCACTCGGGCACGTCGAAGGTCAGCACGACTGCGGCCGGCCGTTCGTGCAGAACGACCTCGACCTGCTGCTGCACCGCGCCGGGAGTCAGCATGGGCTCGACGCCGCGCAGCTTCGCGCGCTCCTCAGCGGACAGGGCGCGCCATTGTTTCTGAACGGTCTCCCACGATGCCGCGTCGTCAGCCACCAGAGTCGGCGGTACGAGCAGGTTCACAGCGAAGGGCCGAGACGTTGCCCTGCGGATCGTCTGGATCTCCTCGCGCAGATCGTCGGCGAGGAAGCTGACGCCACCCAGGCACCCAAGGCCGCCGGCCTCGCTGACTGCTACGACGAGAGCGCTCTGGGCGACGCGAGCCATCCCGGCGGAGACGACGGGATGCTCGATGCCGAATTGCTGCGTCAGTGCCGTTCTCATCGGTGACCTCCAATGGTCATGCTGTTCCTGCCTTCGACGACGCCGACAGGACAGAAGCGAGCAACTCGGCCACCTCGCGCCGTTGCACCTTTCCGGTGTTCACGTTTCGGGGCAACTCATCCAGTGGCACCACCCTCGATGGCACCTTGTAGCTGGCCAGCGATGCGGCGCAATGTGCTCGCAGCGTGTCCTCCTGCGCAGAGGCGAGGTCTTCGAACACAACCGCGGCGACCACGCGCTGGCCATGCCCGGCGTCGGGGAGGCCCACGACGGAGGCCTCGCGTACGAGCGGATGTCGAACCAACACTGCTTCGACTTCGGCGGGCGAGACGTTGGCGCCGCCACGGATGATGAGGTCGGTCAGGCGGCCGACGACGTGGACGTAACCGTCGCTGTCGACTTCGACGAGATCGCCCATGCGGTACCACCCGTCGGGAGTCAGCACCGCTGACGTGAGCTCGGGATCACGCCAGTACCCCAACATCAGGGCGGGTCCGCGCACCCATGCCTCACCTGGTCCGCTGGGTCCGGCGTCTGCCCCGTCGGGACCGACCAATCGCAACTGCGCGTCCGGGACGACGCGTCCCGCCGAACGCGGTTTGGGGGCCGGGTCGAGCTCCGGGTCGTAGGTCACGACCGGGAAGCACTCCGACGCGGCGTACACGTCATGCACGGGGCACCCCGTGATCGCCTGCCATCGGTCGAACGTCGCGTCGTTGCGTGGTTCACCGCCGGAGATGCAAAGCCGCAACGTGGTCGGCGCAGCCGAGCCGCGATCGAGCGAGCCGACCATCTTGACGAACATGGTTGTCACGCCGGCGAAGACGGTGACCTCATGACTCGTGAGGTTTGCCAGCATGTCGTCCGGATCGCTCCGTGCCAGCAGCAGTACCCGGCCACCCGATGTCAACGCCGCCATGGTGGTGGTCACGAGCCCGAACGCCCATGCCATGGGAAGGGCGACCATCGTGGTGTCAGCGGGGCCCAGGTGCCAGACCCGCGAGTAAGACGTCGCAGCGGCCAGCAGTCCAGAATGGGAATGCATGACGGCTTTCGGCCGCGACGTCGATCCCGACGTGTAACAGATGAGGGCAAGCGCGTTCGGGTCGACACGCGTCGGACCGACCGCCGCCGCCGCCTCGGGATCGGCGAGCCCTATCAGGGCGTCTTGCGTGGTGAGCTCGACCAACGGGACCCCGAGCGCGGCGGTCGCCGAGCGGACTAGATGCACGACTCGGCTTCCAGCGATGACCAACATCGGCTGCGCGTTGTCGATCGCGTACTCGAACTCCGGCACGGTCGATGAGGGGTAGATCGTGACGAGCGTTGCGCCTGCGCGCCACAGTGCGAACGCGACGACCGCGTGGTGGGTGGAGTTGTCTGCAATCAGCACGACACGGTGCCCTGGACGAGTCCCGGCTGCCTGCAACCGCTGCGCGAACGCGTTGACTCGATCGTTGAGCTCGCCGTAGCTGAGCCGAGCCCGTGCATCGACGAGAGCAATGTCGCTCGGCGTCACGTCCGCCTGCTGTTGGAGAGTCTCGTCGAACGTGGCCGGGGTCACCGCTCGGCTGCCCGTTGGAACATGACCATCCACTGACCGTTCTGGCACACCTCGCCGCGCTGGTTCAGCACCTCGACGTCGAAGGTGACGATGCCGCGATCGCCCTTGCTCGTCGGTCGCGTCGCGGCGACCGCCTGGTGAACGTGGATGGTGTCGCCGATTCGGACAGCCTCCTTGAGGTTCCACGTCATGCCGAGGAAAGCGATGGCCGTCCCCTCCTTGATGCCCAGACGCGATTCGAGGCCGGTCGCGACGGCGAACACACCGGGACCGTGAAATATCCGGCCACCGAACTGCGTCGTCTTGGCGAACTCCTCGTCGGTGTGAAGAGGATTGAAGTCGCCGGACAAACCGGCGAACGCGACGACGTCTGCCTCGGTGATCGTTCGAGCAGGGCTGTCCCACGATTGGCCAACTTCAAACTCGTCGAAGTACATCCCTCGGGCGTTGGTGATCACGGTCATCGGGCACCTCCGGGTGCGGCTCGCGGGCACATTAGTTCGACGTTCCATCTGCAAGTCCACACCACTGGGTCTTTCGCGACGTTGCGCTACCATCGCTCGGTCCGCAGTGTCGCTCTATGGGGGTTCGATGGCTCGTATCTGTTTTCTCAATCCGTTCGGGACCGACATCTACGACGAGCTGATCTCCTCGACGTTGCGGCCGGCGTTGCATGGCAGCACAGAGGTCGAGATCCGGCATCTAGCCAATGCGCCGCGCAACATCGACTACTACGCACCGAAGCACCTGGCCGAGACAGAGATCATGATGGCCGCAGTGGAGGCCGAACGTGACGGCTTCGATGCGTTCGTCATCGGGTGCTGTTACGACCCGGCGCTGACACAGTGCCGTGAGCTGGTCGACATTCCCGTGATCGCTCCTCTCGAGGCGTCGGTGCTGCTCGCCCGCCTGTTCGGACACAGCTTCGCCGTCGTAACCGATCACAGGAAGGCAGTTCCCGAGCTGCGCGACCGCGTGCGTCTCTACGGTCTGGAAGCCAACTGCCGAGCGGTCGACGCGATCGATTGGTTCATCACCGACATGGTGCTCGATCCGCTGACGGTCGCCAAGGACACGTACGTCAAGGTGCAAGAGGTCATGCGCACCACGGGTGCCGAGACCGTCGTCATCGGGTGCACGATCGTCTCGGCGTGCTACGAGCTCGCTGCACTCCAGGGCGATGCCGACCTCGCTGCACTGTCAGTCGTCAACCCGAACGTCATGGCGGTGAAGCTGGCCGAGATGTTCGCCGACCTGAATGCGACCGGCCAGTACCGAATCAGCCGGACGGGCTTCTACCAGCAGCACGTCACGCACGATCGCGACGAAGCCGCCGAGATCATGACGTTGTTGTCGGGCCGCAGCGCGATGGGTCAGGGCACCGAACCATGACCTCGGTTGTCGTCATCGGAGGTGGCCTCGTCGGTACATCGACCGCATACTTCGCGGCGCGCGAGGGCTTGGACGTCACCCTGCTCGAGCAGCAGCACACCGGATTCGGTGCCTCCGGCCGGAACCCGGGCTTCGTGTGGCTCCACTGCCGCAATCCCGGGTGGGCCCTCGAGATCTCGCTGGCCGGACGCCGTCTCTACGACGAGCTTGCCCTGGACCTTCCCCTGCCGTTCGAGTTCCGCGACGAGGGCGGTCTCATCTACTTCAAAACTCCAGAGCAGGGTGTCGTGTTCGAGGAGTTCGTCAAGGCACGTCAGGCCGACGGTCTCGACATGGAGCTCATCGACGGGGCCGAGGTGCGCCGTCTCGTCGGTCCCATCCGCCCCGACGTCCTGGGAGCCAGCTTCTGTAGCAACGACGCACAGATCAACACGCCCACTGTCGTAGAAGCGCTGGCCGCAGGCGCGAAGAGCGAGGGTGCCGATGTACGCGAGCACGTCGAGGTGACCGGGTTCATGACCGGCGAAGGTCGCGTGGTCGGAGTCGAGACGGATCAAGGCCGATTCACGGCCGACATGGTCGTGGTGGCCTCGGGAGCTTGGACCAACGCCCTGCTCGCAGCGGCCGGTATCGAGATGCCGGTCGGTATTGAACGACTGCAAGTGCTCGCGACTGTGCCGCGTCCGCTCGATATCCATCCCGTCGTGTACGGGCCATTGGCAGCAAAGCAGTACGCGTTGTTCCGAGATCTGCCGTCGTGGGATCAAGAGGCGTTCATGGCGCCATACGAGCGCGAGACCGGCAACTGGATGCTGCAGCTTGTGTCGCAGCGCGCCAACGGAGAGACGTTGATCGGCTGCCCGATGGACTACCCGGCCGAGGTGAGCCACGAGGTCACGCTGTCGGGGTTGCGGGACATTGCGTTGGCCATCGGCGACGACTTTCCCGGATTGCGCGACGTCGCCATCGATCGCATGTGGGCAGGCGTGCTGCCGTTCACGTCTGACCAGATCCCCGTCGTCGACGAGGTGCAGCCCGGGCTGTTTGTCGCCGCAGGGCACATCTTCGGGAACGCCGCGGGACCCATGACGGGCAAGTTGGTGGGCCAGATGCTGGCAGGGCGCGAACCCGAGATCGACATGTCGCCGTGTCGATGGGGGCGTGAGCTACAGCCTGTCACGGCTGGTGCGCTCGTCAGCTGGTGAGCGCCGAGTCCGATCTCGAAGCGGACCACCGCACGCTGCGTGACGTGGTGCGCCGATTCGTCGAGCGTGATGTGCTGCCCGATGTCGCCGAACGAGAACGGGCCGACAGCTATCCGGCGGATCTTCTGCCCGCGCTTGCCGAGCTCGGTGCATTGGGAATGTCGATCCCCGAGGAGTACGGCGGCACTGGCCTCGACCTCGTCGGCTACGCAGTCGTCTTTGAAGAACTTGCGAGAGGTTGGATGGGTCTGGCCAGTGTGGTGGGCAGCTCCGGTAGCGGATGCTGGCTCATCGGCCGATACGGCACCGAGGAACAGCGCCGGAAGTACCTTCCGGACCTCGCCGCAGGACGGCGGGTCAGCGGGATCGCACTGACCGAGCCGTCCACAGGTAGCAACTTGAAGGCCATCACGTTGACGGCCCGCCTCGATGGCGATCGCTACGTCGTGTCGGGTACCAAGACGATGATCACCCAGGCGCGGCACGCCGATCCACTGGTGGTGCTGCTGGTCACTGATCCATCTGCCAGCCCGCGACACAGGGGCATGAGCCTGCTGCTCCTCGACCGAGACACCCCCGGATGCACCGTCGGTGCTGACATCGGCAAGCTCGGGCACAAGGGTGTCGAGCTCTGCGAGGTGAGCTTCGACGATGCGATCGTGCCGTCCTCGAACCTCCTCGGTGGCACCGAGGGGCAGGGCCTGTACCAAATGCTGTCTGCGCTCGATCGCGGCCGTATCTACATGGCTGCCGCCAGCGTGGGCATTGCCGCAGCGTCGCTCGAGTCGGCCACCCGCTACGCCACCGAGCGCGAGGCGTTCGGTAAGGCGATCGGTGAGCATCAGGCGATCAAGCTCAAGCTCGCGCAGATGGCGATTGGCGTACACGCCTCGCGACTGCTCACGCACGATGCAGCGCGCCGGATCGATCGTGGTACGCGTGCGAGCAGCGAAGCCGCCATGGCCAAGGTGTTCGCCTCGGAGACCGCCATCGAATGCTCGATGGAGGCGATGCGGATACTCGGGGGATATGGGTTCACGCTCGACTTTCCGGTCGAGCGGTACTACCGCGATGCGCCGCTGATGGCGATCGGCGAGGGGACAAACGAGATACTGCAGCTGCTCATCGCCGATCGGCTGCTGGGAGAGATGCGAGGCGCGACGTGACGGCGTATTGGAGATCATCGGTCAGCCGTGTCGAGTCCGACTCGGTTTTCATCCGCGGCTACGACCTGGAGCAACTGATCGGCGGGCAGTCGTTCACCGCCTCGTGCTTTCTGCTGATCCGCGGACGACTGCCCACGCCCGGCGAGGCTCGTGCTTTGGACGCGGTGCTGAACGCGGTTCTCGACTATGCACTGCTGAAGCCGGGAACCGTCGCCGCTCGTTACGCCGTGTCGGCCAATCCCAGCATGGTGGCCGGTATTGCCACCGCTGTGATGTCGGTTGGCAAGCACACCCTGGCTCCGGAGGACACGGGACGGTTCATTATCGCCGCGCATGCCCGTTACGAAGCGTCGGCGCAGTCGCTCGCCGAGGTGGCCGCCGAAATCGCGTCGGAGGCGCGTTCGAGGAAGGAGCGCATTCCGGGATTCGGGCATCCCCGCTTCAAGCGAGTCGACCCGAGAGCACAGCGGCTGAAGCAGATAGCGATCGCCGAAGGGGTGTGGGGAGAGCGTGCGCAGCTGTACGAGCTGGTTCACCAGGCCTTCATCGAGGCGGTGGCGAAACCCGACATCCCGATCAATGACGTCGGCATGATGGCGGCCGTGCTCCTCGAACTGGGATTCACACCCGAGGAGATGACCGGGCTCGCCGTGCTCTCGACGTTGCCCGGCGTTATTGCCCATATTTCCGAGGAGCTACTGAGCGGCACACCGATCCGTGTGGTTCCCGACGAGTTGGTCGAGTACGACGGCGGGCCTCCGCGCGATCTGGAGGCGGATCTCGCCGGTGCGGGTTGGGCGACTCGGCTCGACAGCAGCCGTTGCGACGGCACGGAACAGGAGCACACATGACGGGTAGGACCGTTGGCATCACGGGGGCCGGCTCGGGCATCGGACGCGCGATTGCTCGAGCATTCGCCGAATCAGGTGACGCCGTCCATGCCGCTGACATCTCGTCGTCGCGGCTGGCGGAGACGGCTGATGACCTCGCCACCCTGGGGTCGGTGCACACCTACGAGGTCGACGTCAGTGACTACGAAGCGGTTGAGCAATTCGTACAAACCGTCGACTCCCATGGCGACGGTTTGTACGTGTTCGTCAATTGCGCCGGAGTGTTCGACGGGTACGCCGGCATCGACGAGACGTCACCGGAACTGTGGCGTCGGATCATCGAAGTGAACCTCACCGGCTGCTTCAACGGGTGCAAGGCAGCCGCTGCAGTGCTGGGCGGTCGCGGCAGCGGACGGATCGTCAACATCGGTTCCGTCGCGGGTCGCCATGGTGGTGCAGACGGTCTCGCCTACGCCGCATCGAAGGCGGGCATCGAAGGGATGACTCGGCGGCTGGCCATCGATGTGGGACGTCGAGGGGTGACGGTCAACGTGATTGCTCCGGGTGTCATCAGCACCAACATCCGTGCCAACTCCGCCGAGGTGCTTGGCGATCTCGTCGACGTCAACCGTGGCGTCGGCACGTCCAGCGACAAGATGGATTGGTTGATACCGGTGGGTCGACCGGGTCGGCCCGACGAGGTCGCGGCGCTAGCAGTGTTCCTAGCCAGCGAGGCTGCGGCATACATCACCGGTCAGGTGCTGTACGTCGACGGCGGATGGGACGCTACTTAATGCCTCTCGTCCTGCCGACAGGCAAGCGCTTGGCCGTGTCGTTAGGCGCCGACTTCGACGCCCACTGCTTGTGGATGGGCACGTTCGGACTGACCTCGCCGAGCTACCTCTCGCGCGGTGAGTTCGGCGCGGAAGTCGGTGTGCCTCGATTGCTCGACCTGTTCGCGCGCCACGGCATCCGCACGACCTGGTGCACGCCCTCGCACACGCTGCAGACCTTCGCGCGACAGTGTGCACGGATCGTCGGCGCCGGTCACGAGATGGCAGCGCACGGGTGTTACCACGAACAGGTTCCCAAGCTGGATCACGCTGAGGAACGGCGGCTGCTGGCGCTGCAGATCGCAGAACACGAACGCCTGGTCGGTCTGCGACCTACCGGATACCGCTCGCCCGCGTGGGACTTTTCCGACGCCACCCTGGGGTTGCTCGAAGAGTTCGGCTTCGTGTGGGACTCCTCGCTCATGGGCCGCGACTTCGAGGCGTACCACCCGCGACCGGTGATCACCGTTGATCGGGAGCGCGGCAACGAGTTCGGCCCGCCAAGCCCGATCATCGAGATTCCCGTGTCGTGGTTCCTCGACGACTTCCCTGCGCTCGAGAACCTGCCGCGTGGCGGGATGATGGGTTCCACCGAAGTCCTGTTCGCCCGGTGGAAGGATCACTTCGACTTCGCCTATGAGCGCGTGCCGAACGGTGTCATGGCCATAACCGTGCATCCGCAAACCATCGGCAGGGCTCACGCATTCCTGATGTTCGAGCGGTTCGTCGACTACGTCGTCGGCCACGACGGCGTATGGGTCGCGACGCTCAGCGAGATCGCAGCGACATGGCAGGATCCCGAGCACAACGCTGACGAGTAGAGCCTTGTTGCCTGCGGCTGGTTGGCGTGCCAACAATTGTCACGGCATGGGACTGGTCGGAGTTGAGCCTCGGGTCCGGCTGGTCGGCCGGCGGGTCGAGCTGGAGGTTCTGCGCGGCGTCGTCGAGGACGCCGCGACCGGACGGGCACGGATCGTGCTGCTCGAGGGCGAGGCTGGGATTGGCAAGACCCGTCTGATCGACGAAGCGCTGGCTTTCGCCCTGGGTCGGGGGTTGCGCGTTTTCTCGGGAGCGTGCGACGAGATCGAGCAGGACAGTCCGCTGCGGGCGCTGAGGGAGGCTCTGGGCGTCGAGCGGGGCGCGCCGGATCCGGCGCGCGCCGAACTCGCCCGGCTGCTGGAGTCGGGCCCGCCCCAGCGGGAAGCGCACGGAGCGGGGACGGCCGACGAGGGGTGGTTGATCGTGGAGGCCGTCTTGGGTGTTCTCGAGCAATTCGCCTCGACGGCCCCGATCGCCCTAGCGGTTGAGGACCTGCAGTGGGCCGATCCGTTGACCCTGCGTGCGCTGCACTCCATTGCCCGCCACATGACGCGCCTGCCGGTGGCGTTGTTCGCGACCGTGCGTGGCGGATCTCACGACATCGACATCGACCGGGTCATTGCCGATCTTCTGGCTCACGGCGCCGTGCATGTGCGCGTCGGGCCGTTGCTCATGGAGGAGGCTGCTCACCTCGCCGGCGAGCTTGTTGGTCTACCGGCCGGCCCTCGGCTGCTCGAGCAAGTGGGTGGCGCCGGGGGGAACCCATTGTTCGTTATCGAACTAGTGCGGGCGCTCGACGACGAGGGAGCGATCGAAGTGCTCGACGGGTGGGCCGAGTCCCTCCCGGCGTCGCCGCCGCCGACCCTGCGCCTCACGCTCCTGCGCCGGCTGAGCCTGCTCCCCGGCGACGCCTTGAACCTGCTGCGGGTCGCCTCGATCCTCGGCTCCACGTTCTCGTTGACCGAAGTGGCGCTGCTCGCCGGGCGAAATCCGGCGCTGATGGTCCCGGCGCTCTCAGCCCTCATGGATGCCGGTCTGGTGACCGAATCGGGTGATCGTCTCGCCTTCCGCCACGACCTGGTACGCGATGCCGTCTACCACGATCTCCCGGTGTCGGTGCGCAAGGCACTGCACCGCCAAGCCGGTGCAGTGCTGGCAGAAGCTGGTACACCCGTCGAGCGGGTGGCGGGTCACGTTGCCCTCGGCGCCGAGCCAGGCGACGCCGCGGCTGTGGAATGGCTGCGACGGGCTGCGCAGCTCGCTGCTTCGCGGGCGCCGGCCACGACGGTTCGGCTGCTGGAGCGAGCATTGGAGATCACCGACCCGGGCGATCCGCTCCGCGATGTGCTCGCCGCCGAACTGGTCGAGCCTCTGCTGTCGACCGGCAGGCTGCGAGACGCCGAGGCGTTGGCCCGCGAGGTGCTGGCCCGAGGGCACGAACCAGGGCTGGATGTAATGGTCCGCGCCGGCCTCGCCAGCGCGCTGTCGATGGGGGCGCGATATCCGGAGGGTCTTCACGAACTCGAGCAGGCGTCGATTGCGGCCTCCGAGCACGAACGCCAATCGCTGGCCGCCGCAGCATCTGGGCTCATGCTGTTGGCCGGGCAGGTCGAGAGCGCTCGCGATCGAGCCGAGCAGGCCGTCGAAACGGGCGAGCGTATGGGCGACGACAACACTCTGTTTCTGGGGCTGCAAACGCTGGCGATGGTCGCCCTCGCCGATGGTTTCGTCGACCAGGCGGTCTCGATCGCGCGGCGGGCGGTCAGCGTTGCCCGGCGCGGCGATTCCGCCTGGGCCAACCGGGTCGTTCCCGAGCTGTGGCTCGGCACTGCTCTGGCCGATAGCGACCGCCTCGGCGAGGCCGAGGTGGTGTTGCAGGCCGGCCGGTGGAGGGCGGAGCAGACCGGCGACCTCG
>JANMRB010000092.1:0-5310 GCA_031370825.1 Ilumatobacteraceae bacterium | reverse complement strand
CGTTGCCGATGCTGCGCGAACGCTCGAACTGACCGACAACCTGGAGCGCCGCCCCGCGCAACTGTCCGGCGGCCAGCGTCAGCGCGTTGCCATGGGCCGCGCCATCGTTCGCCAGCCGCAGGCATTCCTGATGGACGAGCCTCTGTCGAACCTCGATGCCAAGCTCAGAGTCCAGATGCGCGCCGAGATCGCCAAGATCCAACACGACCTCAACGTCACCACGGTGTACGTCACGCACGACCAGATCGAGGCGATGACGATGGGTGATCGTGTGGCGGTGATGTCGAAGGGCTCGTTGATGCAGGTCGATTCGCCGCAGAACTTGTACGACCATCCCGACAACCTGTTCGTGGCCGCGTTCATTGGCTCGCCGCAGATGAACCTGCTGCGTGGCAAGTACCAGGCGGGCGCCGGTGGCGGGACCATTCGCCTCGGGTCGACCACCATCGCGTTGCCTACCGCTTCGGAGTCATTGGCGGCGTACAGCGGTCGCGACGTGGCGGTTGGAATTCGTCCGGAGCATCTGTCGCAGGACGCTGCACCAGGCGCGGCAAACACGCTTACTGGAAAGGTGACGGTCCGCGAAGGCCTGGGGTCAGAGGTGATCCTGTACCTCGAGGTCGATGCGGATGGCGTCGATACCGAAGCCGTCCGCGATGCCATGGAAGGTGAGAAGGCGGGCCAGTCCGTGTCCGCCCGCCTACCACCGACGACACCGCTGAAGCTCGACGACACCGCGCACCTGTTGATCAACCCGTCGCAGATCCACCTGTTCGACCTCGAGACCGGTCTCGCCATTCGTTAGACGCTGAACGAGTGTTTCCCGCCACCCCGGGTGTGCTGCAAGCACTCGTTTTGAAGGTCGAACGGGTGTTCGATAGGGTGGGGCCCCTATGGGGTTCAACAACCCGAACATGCCGTGGTGGGAGCTGGAGGCAATGCTCTCCGACCGTCCGCCACAAGGGCGCGGTCGAGATGGGCGTGCCCCTGGCTCTCCGGCATGGAACGCGGGTGGCGATGGTCCGGCATGGAGCCGCAAGCGTCAGCCATACCAGGCACCTGACGACGACCTCACCAAACCGCTGCTGCGGCCCGACTCGCCCGCGGTGCCATATGCCGAGCTGCACTGCCACACCAACTTCTCCTTCCTCGACGGGGCGTCGCATCCAGAGCAACTGGCCGAAGAAGCTGCACGTCTTGGTCTCGAAGCGTTGGCAGTCACTGATCACGATGGTCTCTACGGCGTGGTCAGGTTCGCAGAGGCAGCGCGGGCAGTGGGCTTGCCGACGGTGTTCGGCGCCGAGATCACACTTGGCAGGGCCACCACTCGTCAGGTGCTCAGCGAAGACGACACCAAACAGCAGATCGCCACTCATTTCGTCGCCGACCATCACATGCCCGATCCGCACGGTGATCATCTGCTCGTGCTCGCTGACGGGCCCACCGGGTACGCCCGACTGGCCAGGGCCCTCAGCTTGGGGCATCTGGCGGGCGAGAAGAGTGCGCCGCAGTTCTCGCTGCTCGACATCGCCGATGCGATGGCCGGCCACGGCTGGGTGCTGACCGGCTGCCGCAAAGGCGCCGTGCCGTCGGCATTGGTCGAGCACGGTCCAGCGGCAGCAGCCAAGCAGTTGCAACGGCTGATCGAACTGTTCGGGCGCGATCGGGTAGTGGTCGAGTTGTGGGATCACGGCGATCCGCTCGACTCGGCGCGCAACGATGCCTTGGCCGAGTTGGCGGCCCGTCACGACCTGACCTGTGTCGCCACCAACAACGTGCACTACGCAACGCCGTCGCAACGCAATCTCGCTACGGCGATCGCCGCGGTTCGTTCCAGGCGCAGCCTCGATGAGCTCGACCCGTGGCTGCCGGCATCGACGGGCGCCCACTTGCGCAGCGGCGCCGAGCAGGCCCGCCGGTTCCTGCGCTACCCGGGCGTCGTCGAGGCTGCTGCTGAGATCGGGTGTGCAGCAGCATTCGACCTCGCCCTGGTTGCGCCCAACCTGCCCCCATGCCCGTGCCCGACGGGACCCGACGGCACGACGCTCACCGAGATGCAGTACTTGCGACATCTGGTCGAAGAAGGTGGTCGCCGTCGATATGGCGAGCGACCTTCCGCCCACGAGGACCTGTCCCTACGCGCCCGGGCCTGGAGCACGATGGACCACGAGCTCGATGTCATCGAGCACCTCGGGTTCGCCGGCTACTTCCTCGTCGTTTGGGACCTCGTCGAGTTCTGCAACCGTGCCGACATCTTCTGCCAGGGCCGCGGCAGCGCAGCCAACAGCGCAGCGTGCTACGCGCTCGGCATCACCAAGGCAGACGCGGTGTCGTTGGGGTTGTTGTTCGAGCGATTCCTGTCGACGGAGCGCGATGGTCCTCCCGACATCGACATCGACATCGAAAGCGACCGGCGCGAAGAGGTCATCCAATACGTGTACCAGCGTTACGGCCGTCACCACACGGCACAGGTGGCCAACGTCATCACGTATCGGGCAAGGTCGGCGGTGCGCGACATGGCCAAGGCGCTCGGGTATGCCCCCGGCCAGCAAGACGCATGGAGCAAGCAGATCGATGCTTGGGGCAATGTTTCGACCACAGCCAACCAACCCGATCACGGCATCCCACAAGCGGTTCTGGATCTGGCCACCGAGATCGAAGACGCTCCTCGGCACCTCGGCATCCACTCCGGCGGCATGGTCATCTGCGACCGTCCCGTGATCGAGGTCTGCCCGGTCGAGTGGGCACGCATGGACAAGCGCAGCGTGTTGCAGTGGGACAAGGACGATTGCGCCGCGGCGGGGCTGGTGAAGTTCGATCTGCTGGGTCTCGGCATGCTCAGTGCGTTGCACTACGCAGTCGACCTCATCCGTGATCACCGTGGTTACGAGGTCGACCTGGCAACCATTCCGCAGGAGGACGACGTTTACGCGATGTTGTGCCGCGCCGACACCGTCGGTGTGTTCCAGATCGAATCGCGGGCCCAGATGGCCACACTGCCGCGATTGAAGCCGCGTCGCTTCTACGACTTGGTGGTCGAAGTCGCGCTCATCCGTCCCGGTCCCATCCAGGGCGGTTCCGTGCACCCCTACATCCGTCGCCGCAACGGCCAGGAGCCGATCACCTACCTGCATCCGCTGCTCGAGAACTCGCTCGGCAAAACACTGGGTGTGCCGTTGTTCCAGGAACAACTCATGCAGATGGCCATCGATGTCGCCGGTTTCACACCAACCGACGCAGATCAGTTGCGCCAGGCAATGGGCTCGAAACGCAGCAGGGCGCGAATGGAGAAGTTGAAAGCACGGTTGTACGAAGGCATGGCCGAGCGCAACATCACAGGCGACGTTGCCGATGAGATCTTCACCAAGATGTCGGCCTTTGCGAACTACGGCTTCCCCGAGTCGCACAGTGTCAGCTTCTCCTACCTCGTCTACGCCTCGGCCTGGATCAAGTTCCACGAGCCCGCTGCGTTCTGCGCGGCGTTGCTCAACGCCCAACCGATGGGTTTCTGGAGCCCACATTCGCTGGCTCAGGATGCATCGCGACACGGTGTCGTGGTGCGGTCCCCCGATCTCAACGCATCGCGTGCCTTGGCGACGCTGGAGCCGTGTGCAGATTCGGTCGGCGACGTTGCCGTGCGGATGGGGATCGGCTCGGTTCGTGGCGTCGGTAGTGAACTTGCAGTCGAGATCGAAGCTGGACGGCCGTATTCGTCCTTGGAAGAGCTGGTTCGTCGTGTGCCATCGTTGCAATTGCAACAACTCGAGGCAATGGCCACCGCGGGACTGTTCGAAGAATGCTTCGCACTGGAACGCCGCGAGGCGTTGTGGGCTGTCGGTGCTGCCGTGCAATCGCGATCGGACCGGCTGCAGGGCATCATCACGGGTGATCGGTCTCCGCGTCTGCCTGGTATGGATCAGATGGAGACCGTCGTCGCCGATCTGTGGGCCACTGGTGTCGCCCCCAACGGTCATCCCACGCAGTTCTTGCGCGACGAACTGCGTCAGCGCGGTGTCGTCACCGCAACGGGCCTGTGGGATTGCGCGCCCAAGACCAAGGTGCTGGTGGCCGGGATCGTCACTCACCGGCAACGGCCAATGACCGCCCAGGGGGTCACGTTCATGAACCTCGAAGACGAAACCGGCCTGATCAACGTCGTCGTGTCGAAAGGGTGTTGGGCCCGTTACCGAACGGTTGCCCGCAGCGCTTCGGCCCTTTTGATCCGCGGGCGGCTCGAACGCTCCGAAGGTGTGATCAACATCGTCGCCGACGAGTTGACTCTGCTGCCCGTGCCGGCTTCCACGGCCAGTCGCGACTTCCGCTGATCGCGCCAAACCCTCGTCTACAGTCGGGCGACCGGAGAAGGCAGCGAGGAGCCACGAGATGCAATATGCCTTGCAGAATGCCGCGCCGCAGCCAACGTTGCAGCACGCCGTCACCGACCTCGAAGGCCGATCCGCCAGGGTCATCACCTTCAGCGGTGTCGTCACGGTCGCACCGGCGCAACAACGCGGCATCGTCGTGCGAACCACGCCGGAACAGCCGGGTGCGCCGGTGGGCTTCTACGTTCCGGAAGCCTTCGGCATAACACTCGATGGGGCGATCGCCACCGTCGAGGCGACGTTGACGCAGGTCGTCGTCGATGGTCGCACCCAGATGGCGACGACGTACGGGTTGGCCGACACCACTGTTCGACTCGTCGAGTCCGAGCAAACGCCGGGAATGGGTTGGCCGTACGTCAGCTTCACATGTCACTCCAACGACCTGCCGCTCGGTGTTCACTACCGAGTCACGGTCCAGCACCCTGTTGTCGCGCCTGTCACTGGGCCTGACTCTGGGCCGGCCGACTAGGAGACTGCTGAGTGGTTCGCCTCTTGGGTGTGGGGGGTGGGCATGAGCGACCGAAGTGGGTTGGAGGTGTGAGCCGGCTGCGCTGGATGGCTGCACGCTGTAGGTGTCGTTGCCTGGTTGTCAGCCCTGGTCCTCGGGACTGTGTGACACCCATTTGCGAGGATGGGTGGATGAAGGTCTGCGAGGTCCAAGAGCTGGTGGCACGGGTGGCAGCAGTCGACGCCGACTGTGCTGATTGGGCCGTGTTGCACGCCGCGGTTGGCGAGTTGCGGCGGTTGAAATCGTGGGTTGAGGGGCGCGAGGTGTTTCTCGCTGGACTGGTGGCGAAGGTGTCGTCGTTCCCGGAGAAGTCGTTGGCCGAAGCCGGGCGGAGCAGTTTGCGTGAGGGTGAGCAGGTGATCAAACGCGCCGAAACGGTGGAGTTGGTGCCCGCGCTGGGGACGTCGTTGGAGGCGGGGC
>JANMRB010000084.1:0-6802 GCA_031370825.1 Ilumatobacteraceae bacterium | reverse complement strand
TCGCGCAACCAATGCGATCGTGGGGCCGGGCCGGTCTCCGTCAGATCACGCTGCGCCTCGGAGGGAATCCAATCCCTCAACTGGCGGCTCTCCATCCGGGCCAGCCTAGATCTGCCGTTGCCACACGGTGACACCGTCGACGACCGCAGCGCGGTGATATCCGTCATGGATGAACCGATCGACCTCTGGAATCAGCGACGTCGGATAGTTCTCGTAGCCGAGTCGGGTGGACGTGGAAGTGTCGAGGATCAGTACCGGAGGATGATGGGCGAGCGAATCGAGCAAGATGTCGAGAGCGCCGGGAACTGCGCTGTTCAGGGTCCTGCGCGGGTCGTTGCGACCCCCTGAGCGACCGAGCACGAAGTCGGTGTGCACGAGAGCGCCAGCGGGGAGTCGATCGGCAGCAACCAACACTTCCGGGTACGACCCCCATACGAACACCCGATCCTTCGACGTCGTGTGAGATCGCACATAGGCAGCGAGGGTGCTGGGGTTCGGCCGATGGTGGAACGATCCGGGCACGAACAACAAGGCCCAGGCAACCACTGCCGGGAATGCAAACCCGGCGAGTGCCAACTCCCTGGCACGGCCTGTCCACCGTGACACGACCGGTACGGCGAGGAGCACGACGGCAGGCAGGACCTGCAACCAGTAGTGGCCGAAGAACCGCAGCCCTGCTGCCCAGGCAGCGAGACCGGAACCGATCCACAACCACAGGTCGATGTCGGCGGGCAGCTTTCGGCGTCTGATCGCGGCGACAGCCGCGGCCCCAGCCAATCCGAGAGCCACTATGAGCACCGGGTGGAAAAGGGCGAACCCGACCACAGATGCAACACCTCTGGCGAGAGCGGTCCAGATGCCTGTGGAGGCGAAAACGAAACCAGGGCTGTTGGTCACGTTCCATTCCCAGAACCCGCCGAGCGGCGCATACAGACCGGTTGTGGCGACGGTGAGGGCAGTTGCGGCGATGAACAGCAAGACGTTGCGCCAACGACCGTGGAGACCGACGCTGACGAAGCTGGGCACGACGCCCAGCAGCCAGCTCTGACGGCTCAGGATCGCGATTCCGAGTGCTATGCCGGCGGCGACTGCGGTCGGCAGCGTGCCGCGTCGTGACAGCAAGACTGCCGCGGTGCCCGGCAGCAGGGCGAAGTGTGCATAGTTGGCTGCTCCGGCATCGGCGGGGAAAAACGCCATCGCCCCCGTGATCATGAGGACTCCGCCCCACCAGGCTTCGCGCATGCCCCAGCGGCGGCGACAATCGAGGGCGACGACGATCCCGCACGTAGCGAGCAACACCGTCACGAGCACGCGCATCGGTCGGATGTCCGTCGAATCCGTCAGCGAGAACGACGTTGCGTACAGGAGCGGCGGCACGGGCGGTTTGCGGTCATAGATGTCCTTGTAGAGCGTCCCCCCGGCACGCATCACCATTGCTTGCACACCGATCGCGGCCTCGTCGGGATCGAAGAGTCGCGTCACGAACGTGGGGAGGCGCAGCACCACCGCCAGTACGGTCAGTCCGCCGCACAAGGTGAGCCGGCTGGAGCTGATCATGATTCGGGCAGGCTAGTTCTGGAGGACGTCGTACCCTGGCTCACGTGGAAGTGCGCGGCGTGCTGTTCGACTTCGGCAACACGCTGTTTGCCCACGCTCCGCTCGCAGTCACGATCGCGGAATGCGCCGGCCGGCTCGGCGTGCCGATGAGCGACGACCAGGCACGGGACCTGGCCAACCGGATCGACGTGGCATCGATGACTCCCGATGAGCTCGCTCATTTGCGCGACCTGGACGCTGCCGTGTGGAGCCGGCGCTGGAAGATCCTCTATCGCATCGCCGACGAGTGGGTCGAGCGACTCGGCGACTCGATCAACGCTGCTATGCACGACCCATTGGCGTGGGTTCCTTATACCGCGACTGGTGAGACGCTGCGTCGGCTGCGCGACCACGGCCTGAAGATCGGCATCGTTTCCAACACCGGCTGGGACGTGCGGACCGTCTTCGCAGCGCACTCGATGGCCGAGTTCGTCACCGCTTTCACGTTGTCGTACGAGGCCGGAGCTGTGAAACCCGACCGAAGGATCTTCGATACCGCGTGCCACTCCCTGGATCTCGCGCCGCACGAGGTGGTGATGGTGGGTGACGATTCGCGAGCCGACAGCGGCGCTGTGCTCGCCGGAATTCGCACCCTGCTGCTCCCCGCGTCGCCTCCGCACTCGGACAACGGCCTCGGGAGCGTCATCGACTTGGCAGGGATCGCCGATAGATGATCGGGATCCGCGCTCTTGGCTCGCGCCGCGGTATGCTGCAGTCCCGTTGTCAGTTCGCCTGAGACGGAGGTCTTTACGCCAATGCCGAAGCACATTTTCGTGACCGGAGGCGTTGCCAGTTCCCTCGGCAAGGGCCTCACCGCGTCCTCTCTCGGACGCCTGTTGAAGCTGCGTGGCCTGCGGGTCACCATGCAAAAGCTCGACCCCTACATCAACGTCGATCCCGGCACGATGAACCCCTTCGAGCACGGTGAGGTGTTCGTCACCGACGATGGTGGGGAGACGGACCTCGATCTCGGTCACTTCGAACGGTTCATCGACGAGCCGTTGACCCGCAATTCCAACGCCACCACCGGGTCGATCTACCAGGCCGTTCTCGCTGCTGAGCGCCGCGGCGACTACCTGGGCAAGACCGTGCAGGTGATCCCGCACATCACCGACGAGATCAAGCGGCGGATTCATCGCCTGGCCACTGACGACGTCGACGTCGTCATCACCGAGGTCGGCGGCACGGTCGGCGACATCGAGATCCTGCCCTTTCTGGAAGCCATCCGTCAGTTCCGCAAAGAGGCCGGAAGGGACAATGTCTGCTATCTCCACGTGACTCTGGTGCCGTTCATCGGCCCGTCGGGGGAGCAGAAGACGAAGCCGACTCAGCACTCGGTCACCGAGTTGCGCAGCCGCGGCATCCAACCCGACGTCATCGTGTGTCGAAGCGAAGAGCCGCTGAGCGACAACCTGAAGCGCAAGATCTCCAACCTCTGCGATGTCGACGAGTGCGCCGTTGTCAACGCGGCCGACACCGGCAACATCTACGAGCTCCCCCTGATCTTGCACAACGAGGGCCTCGACGAGGTCGTGTGCGACGTGCTGCAGCTCGACGGTCCGGTCGACCTTGCGCCGTGGCAGGAGGTCGTCACCATGGTCGAGCAGGCCCGCAAGCCAGTCAAGATCGGCCTGATCGGCAAGTACATCAGCCTGCCCGACGCCTATCTCTCCGTCGTGGAGAGCCTGAAGCATGCCGGTTTCCATCACGGCGCCAAGGTCGAAGTCGATTGGATCCAGGCGGAGGATGTGGAAGGTCTGCTCGCCGCCGGTCGGCTCAGTGATCTCGACGGCATGCTGATTCCCGGAGGCTTCGGTGAACGAGGCTTCGAGGGCAAGATCGCTGCGGCGGGCTATGCCCGCGAGAACGACATTCCCTGTCTCGGAATCTGCCTCGGTTTGCAGGCGATGACCATCGACTTCGCTCGCAACGTGATGAACCTCCCCGGCGCGAACTCGACTGAGATGGATCCGGCGACACCGCATCCTGTCATCGCGTTGATGCACGATCAGCGCGATGTGATCGACAAGGGCGGCACGCAACGCCTCGGCGCGTACTACGCCATCCTCGAGCCCAACACCCGCGTGCATCGGGCATACGGCGAGCCAGTCGTCAGCGAACGGCACCGTCATCGTTGGGAACTGAATGCGCAGCTGAAGCCGAAGCTCGAAGCCGCCGGCCTGCGGTGCAGCGGGCTCTCGCCGGATCGTCGGCTGGTGGAGTTCATCGAGCTCGAGGATCATCCCTTCTGGGTCGGTACGCAGGCTCACCCGGAGTTCAAGAGTCGTCCTGACCGCCCTCATCCGCTGTTCCGCGAGTTGGTCTACGCAGCGTTGGCCCGCCGCGAATCACGCGCACCGCATCTGTTCGTCGTGGACGAAGCCAGTTCGTCTGTCGCGTGACCTCGCCTCTGCCGGGGTTTCGTCACCTTGGCGACCGGGTCGTGCATCAGGGATACATCTGGCACGTTTCCGTTGCAACGTTCGAGTCGCCCGACGGTGAGCTGTTCGAGCGCGACGTCATTCGTTCGCCCGGTGCTGTCGGCATAGTTCCACTGCTGATCGAAGACGGTGTTCCGGTGGTGGTGTTCGTTCGTCAGTATCGAGGGCCGTTGGATCGATATGTGCTCGAGATCCCGGCCGGCATGCGCGACATCCCTTACGAACTGCCCGAGGTGACCGCAGAACGCGAGTTGACGGAGGAAGCAGGCTTGTCGGCCGGTCGGCTCGAGTACTTGACTCACTTCTTTACGTCTGCGGGCATGACGGACTCGGTCTTGCATCTCTACCTGGCAACAGATCTCTCACCTGTTGAACGCGACGTGCACGGCCCCGAGGAATCGCACATGGATGTCTTGCACATGCCCTTGGCAGAAGCGGTCGACAAGGTGGAGCGCGGTGAGATCAACGATGCCAAGACGGTGATCGGGTTGCTCCTCGTCGATCGGCGCCTACGCGATGCTCCCGCTTGAGGTCGAGGAGTTCTTGTCGTGGATGGCCACGGAACGCGGCCGGTCGGCAAACACCCTGTCGGCGTACCGGCGCGACATCCAGGGCTACTGGACATGGTTGGCCCGCCGCGGTTCGACGTTGCAAGATGTCGATCGCGCTGCGTTGGACGCTTTCGTCAGCGAGCGTCGAGCTGGCGGCAGCGCGCCTTCGTCCGTGGCGCGCCAGGTTGCGGCTATCAGGATGCTCCACCGGTTCCTGACTGAAGAAGGCTTGCGCCGCGACGATCCGACCGTCGACATCGAGGGCATACGGGTCCCGGCCGGAATCCCACATCCTTTGTCGGAGGAGGAGGTGGCGACTCTGTTGGCGGCGCCGGCGACCAATGAGCCGGCCGGGCTGCGCGACAGAGCCCTACTCGAGTTTCTCTATGCGACGGGCGCGAGGATCTCCGAAGCCTGCGGCCTGTCGCTCGGCGACTTCGACCACGAGGAGCAGCTGGTGCGGTTGTTCGGTAAAGGATCGAAGGAGCGAATCGTTCCATACGGTCGCCACGCCGCGGCGGCGTTGGCAGAGTGGCTCGGTCCATCGGGCCGGGCACATTTGGAACCGAAACGGTGGGCACGCCGAGGCGACGCGGAGGCGGTGTTCTTGAACCTGCGCGGGGCACGGTTGAGTCGTCAGGCTGCCTGGGCAATCGTGAAGAAGTACGGCGATCGCGTCGGTCTGGCTCACAGGCTCTCCCCGCATGTTTTGCGGCACAGTTGCGCGACCCATCTGCTCGACCACGGGGCGGATCTGCGCATCGTGCAAGAACTGCTCGGTCACGCATCCATCTCGACGACGCAGCTGTACACCAAGGTCAGCCAGGAGCGATTGTTCGACGTCTACCGCTCGGCACATCCGCGGGCGATGGGCCGATGAAACGCGTTGCTCAGGCAAGACACCTCGCTCGCCGGTTCGCAGGTTCGCTGTCGCGTCGCGAACCCGAGCCGGCGGACGCGGCGTGGGCTGAATCGCTGTTGCTCGACGGCGAGCGGCAGCTGTGGCATCGATTGAACGCACCCGACCGGCGGCACGCAATCGTTGTCGCGCGACGCTTCGAGCAGCTCGGTTCCGTGGAGTGGGCGCGCGACGAGATGGCAGGCGCGTTGCTGCACGATGTCGGCAAGCTCGCTGACGACCTGGGAACCTTCAGTCGTGTCGTCGCCACCGTTGTCGGTCCTCGTACGGTGCGGTTTCGTCGCTACCACGACCACGAACGGATCGGCGCCATCATGCTGGCTGCTGCCGCCTCGTCGACGGTGACCATCGAGCTCGTGCTCGGCAATGGTCGAGCCGCAGCAGCCTTGGCCCAAGCCGACAACGTCTGAACTGATATCCCCTTTCCGAGTGACCCCACATCACACCACGGGGTGTCGATCCGCGTCCGTCGTCGGCTCATCATCGGCTCATGTACCTCGACACTTCTTCATCACCCGTCAACCGTGCGTTCGATGCCGCCCGCACCCAAGCAATCCGGTGGCAGCGCCACCAGCCCACACGGTTCCAGACCGTCGCAATCTGGGCCGTTGCTGCGCTGCCCATGGCGTTGCTCATCTGGGTCCTGGCTCCCATCGTTGCGCATGGATTGCACGGACCGCAGGCGCTCGCCAGAGGCTTGATCGAGGGGCTGACGGACGGCCGGGGCGCGCTCGGGCTGGCCTCGGCAGGCGCACTCGTCGTGTTGCTGAAATGAGGATGCTGGCCCCTCGGTCACGCGTAGCGGACGTCGTCGAGGCCGAGCCACGTCGCCAGAGCTTCGAGTTCGGCCTTGACGGCGGCGGTCATCGCACGCGTGAATTGGACGTCACGGTGCGCGGCGTGCACCTGGAGGTGCGAGGCGCTGCGATCAGCGGCAGAATCCACCTTTCCGACGAGTTGGTCGTGGTGGAGCACGGGAAGCGCGAAATATCCCCAGCGTCGCTTCTCCTTCGGCTTGTACATCTCGAGGGTGTATTCGAAGTCGAACAGCTCCAAGGAGCGGACTCGGTCGTGGATCAATCGATCGAACGGCGACAGCAGCGCCGTGCGTCCTTCGAAGTCCTTGGCCGTCGCCTCTGGATCGACTCGCCAGATGCCACTCGTGCCCTCGACCTCGGCGGGGATACCGGCATCGCCGACGATCTTCTCGCGGGCGACCCCGAGCGACCGCAACCGATTCTCGTTGCGGATCCGGCGAGCCTCGTCCACGGGGATCACCGCCACGCCGGCGGGGT
>JANMRB010000060.1:0-3944 GCA_031370825.1 Ilumatobacteraceae bacterium | reverse complement strand
CGGCCCTCAATCGAGCTCGCTCTTGCGGCTGCGTTGCATCAACGCGCCAAGTGCCTCCGCCGCGCTGCGGCCGTGATGACAAACGGCGACGACTTGCTCGGTGATCGGCATCTCCACTCCGTGCCGGCGGGCCAGGTCGAGCACGCTCGGTGAGCTCTTCACGCCCTCGGCCACCATGCTCATCGACTCCAGAACCTCTTCGATCTTCTTGCCCTGCCCGAGCTCCTGTCCAACCATGTTGTTGCGGCTCTGCGTCGACGAGCACGTCGCGGTCAGATCACCGATTCCGGCGAGCCCTGAAAAGGTCATTGCATGACCTCCCATCGCCATCCCGAGCCGTGTCATCTCGGCCAGCCCCCGCGTGATCAGGGTGGCGCGTGTGTTGTCCCCGAATCCCATGCCTGCTGCCATGCCGCTGGCAATCGCGATCACGTTCTTGACGACACCGCCGACCTCGCACCCGACGACATCGGGATTGGTGTAGATGCGCAGGCTGGGACGACTGAAGATGCGCTGCAGTTCGGCTGCGATCACCTCATCGTCGATCGCCACCACGCTGGCGGCGGGTTGGCCCCCCAAGATCTCTTTGGCCAGGTTCGGGCCGGTCAGCACGGCGACAGGGTGACCGGGCATCTCATCGCTGGTGACCTCGCTCATCCGCTTGCGCGTGCTGCGCTCGATCCCTTTCGTCAGCGTCACCACTGGAACCCACGGGCGTAGAAACGGGGCCGCTTCGGCCGCGACGTCGCGGTAGCCGTGCGAAGGCACCGCCATCACCAGCACGTCGGCGTGACTGACGGCCTCTTCGAGCGAACTCGTCGCCCGCAACTGCTCGGGCAACATGAAGCTGGCCAGATAATCGCCATTCACATGGGCGTCGTTGATCTGTGCGGTCAACTCGGGACGTCGGGCCCACAGAATGGTGGGTGTGTTGACTGCGGCCAGCGCTGCGACCGTCGTGCCCCACGAACCTGCGCCGATGACGGCAACGTTGATCGGCATGAACACAGCGTAGGTGCCTACGATGCTTGGAGTGAATGCTGTCCTGCTCGTGCCAGTGAAAGCATTCGCCAACGCAAAAGCGCGCCTCGCGACCGTGCTCGACGACGCGGACCGCGAGCGGCTTGCCCGATGGACATCGGCGCGCGTCCTGGCTGCGGCAGGCGAGCTCCCTACCTATGTGGCTTGCGACGACGAGACCGTCGCGGCGTGGGCGACCGAACACGGCGCGACGGTTCTGTGGCACCCCGGCGTCGGCCTGAACGCCGCAGTGAACAACAGCGTCGCCGAACTGCGCGACGCCGGCGTCACGAACGTCGTCGTTGCCCACGGCGATCTGCCGCGTGCGCACTCGCTCGCCCGTCTCGCCGCGCCGAACACCATCACACTGGTGCCCGACCGCCACGGCGACGGCACGAACGTGATCTCCCTGCCGACCGACTTGCCATTCCAGGTGTCGTACGGCCCCGGGTCGTATCGACGACACCTCGACGCGGCGATCGACGCCGGCCTGTCGGTCCGCGTGCGGCAAGATCCGCTGTTGGCACTCGACATCGACACACCATCAGACCTCACCCATCCACTCGTACAGGAAGTGCTCCCTTCATGGCTGCGAATGAACCCGGCCAGCCAGCGCTGACAGGTGATGCCTTCACCCACAGCGCCTTCACGCACAATCTGGCCGTGCCCGCGACCGCGTTGGCAATCGGCGCGCACCCCGACGACGTCGAGTTCGGCTGCGGGGCAACGCTGGCCAAGTGGGCCGACGCTGGCTGCGTAGTACACCACCTGATCTGCACGGATGGATCGAAGGGGACTTGGAACCCGGACGCCGACATCGTGGCCCTCGCAGCCCAGCGTCAGCGCGAACAGGGTGAGGCAGCGCGGAGATTGAGCGGCGGCAACACCGGCTTGGTGATCTTCCTGGACAACGTCGACGGCGAGCTCGACAGCAACATCATCGTTCGCGGTGAGGTCGCCGGAGTGATCCGCGAGCTGCGTCCGGAAGTCGTGCTCGGTCATGATCCATGGAAGCGGTACCGGCTTCATCCGGACCACCGGCATGCCGGCTTGCTGGCGTGCGAAGGCATCGTCGCAGCGCGCGATCCGCACTTCTATCGCGAGCAAGGTTTACCCGCGCATCGCCCCGCAGCGCTGTTGCTGTTCGAGGCCGACCAGCCGGATCACGTTGAGGATGTCGGCGGTCAAGATGGAGCACACCTGGCCCGCAAGCTCGACGCGCTCGAGGCACACGCAAGTCAGTTCGAGAGCACCATGAACGCTGTCGACGAGGAGCAACTGTCCGCCTTCCGCGGCCGCGTCGCAGCGCGACTCGCCGAGCTCGGCAAGCCGTTCGGATATGCCGCCGCCGAGATCTTCAAGCTGATCACGGATCTGTGACCGCGCTCCCCGGCGTTGCAAACTGACCCGGCTGACGGCCAGGACCTACGCCGCCCGCAAACGCCTGGGCGATGGCCATCCATTCGATGGCGGCATCACCGACCACCCTCAGGCGGGTGTCGGCAAGGTGACGCCGCTGGGTGACGACCAGGCAGAAGTCGAGTGCTGGCCCTGAAACGAAAGCCGGAGGTTGCTCGGGTGGATCAGTGGAATGATCGTGCGATTCCCCCCATAGCCATGGCTCACCTGCAGGCCCTCGTAGGTGAACGACGACATCGAACTCGGGCACCGTAATGCCGTGGATCGCGTAGCTGAACGGGCGGGCGCGCACCCCGATGTGGGCAACATGTCGCAGCCTCGCAGTTGCGAGCCGCGTGACCCCGAGCGCATCAGCGACATCTTGACCATGTGCCCACGTCTCCATCAGTCGAGCCGTGACGAAGGAGCGGGCCGCCATTGGAGGCCCGTACCAAGGAACACGCGCCGACGGATCGATTGTCGCGGCAACTCGCAGCAGTCGGTCTCGATCTTCGCGCCAGTGATGCAGGAGCTCGGCTGGTTCCATCGCGCGACCCGCCGCGATTGACGGATCCGTTCCGATGTTGTCGACGATCGCCTGGAGGTCGGCGGCAAACGCGTCCGAATCGGTCAATGCCATCGTCGCACGTTGGTCGAAGAACCACAGATGGCTGATCTGATCGCGAATCGCCCAACCGGGTGAGGGCGTCGGCGTCGACCACTCGGCGTCTCCCAGCCCGGCGACGATCCCGTCGAGATCGAGATGCTCAGCAGCGAGGTCTGCGCACATCTGTTCCATCTCAGGAGTCTGCCAAAGCCGCGCGCCGCGTGGTGAAAAACGAAGAGCGGAGGGCACGTGGCCCTCCGCTCCCCTGCTCCGTATGTCGACAAGCGTGTCGACGGATCACTTCTTCTTGGCTGCTGCCTTCTTCTTGGCCGGGGCCTTCTTGGCTGCTGCCTTCTTCGCTGGCGCGGCCTTCTTGGCGGGAGCCTTCTTGGCCGCGGCCTTCTTGGCCGGAGCCTTCTTCGCTGCCGCCTTCTTGGCCGGCGCCTTCTTCGCTGCCGCCTTCTTGGCCGGCGCCTTCTTGGCCGCGGCCTTCTTGGCGGGAGCCTTCTTTGCTGCTGCCTTCTTCGTTGCTGCCACTGGTGTTCCTTCTTTCTTGTTTCGGTTGATTACCTGTTGTTGAGGGCCGCTTTGAGCGTGCTGCTGGCGGTGAACTTCATTCGCGTCGCCGCAGCGATGTTCACTGGAGCTCCGGTCTGGGGATTGCGGCCAGTGCGGGCTTGGGATTTCGAGGTGCTGAACGAGCCGAAGCCCGGCCAGGCGACCTTGTCGCCGGTCTTTGCGGCATCCGTGACGATTTCGAAAAACGCGCCGACTGTTCGCTCGGCATCGGCCTTGCTCACATCGGCACTCTTCGCAACCGCATCGATCAGCTCTGCTTTGGTCATGTTGAGTTGATACCTCCGGGTATCGGGTTGTAGTAACGGAGCGTTACGCACACAAATCGTGCGTGTTTCGCGCG
>JANMRB010000152.1:0-10481 GCA_031370825.1 Ilumatobacteraceae bacterium | reverse complement strand
AGATGGTCAGCGACACGACGTGCCGCTTCGAAGCCGAGACCTGAGCGGCATCCGCAGTCGGGGCAACAGCCCTCTCATCTACGCCCGCAACCTGCTCGAGCTCCGAGAGCTGGTCGTGTCCGTCGGCGCGCCGTGTTGGGCGAGTGGACCGACGGCGGCCGCGCTGGACGGGTTCGACGGCTTCCCGCTCGAGCCTCCCTTTCACATCGTCGTGCCGCGTGAGAGATCGGTGAATCGAATTGGGCACGTCGTCCACCGCGGTCGCGACATCACACGACTGGACATGGCTGAAGTGGACGGGGTCCCGACGATGTCTGCCACCAGAACCATCATCGATCTGGCTGGCTCGGAAACTCGCGAACGGTTGGCAGCCGCGATCGATAGTGCGTTGCGGGACCGGCTCACTAGCGAGGACTTTCTGCATCGGCGGATTGTGGAGTTGCGGCGTCGCGGTCGCGCCGGTCTCGCCACTCTCGTCTCCGTGCTCGAGGGCAACGAGATCACGAGAGGTGGCCATTCGTGGCTCGAGCGTCGATTCCTGGTCTTGCTGGCTGACGCTGGCCTACCGCGACCGCAGACGCAGCCAGTGGTCGGTACTCGCAGGATGCGTCTCATTCGAGTCGACTGCCTTTTTCCTGGCACCAATGTGGTGGTCGAGTTGCTCGGTTACAGCTTCCACCGCACAGTGATGCAGATGCAGAACGACGCCGAGCGAATGAACCGAATGATCCTCGACGGCCTGCACCCGCTGCAGTGCACCTACATCGACGTTGCGGGCGAGTCTCCCACCATGATTGCGTCTCTACGCGAGGCGTTATCACCGCGCACCCCTGCCCCCATCGCTAGGTGAATTGGGCAGCTCCACAAACCTACGTAGCGTTCTGGGGCTGCCCAGTTCGAGTGAGCCGGAGCGATCCGATCGGACGGCGGGTGAACCGGTCAGCGGCGGATGGCGGGGTGGGGTAGGGGTGTCCACTTCGGGCGCTCGAGCAGGGCGACCATTTGGTCGTGTGCCTCTTGGCCGACCATCTCGATGATCTCCTCGCGCAGGTACTGATAGGCGGGCACACCACCGACGAAGGCGTCGTCGCTTTCGGTGCACCACCAGTGGAAATCGTTGCCACCGTCGCCCCAGTCCCGCCGCTTCCACTCGCGAAGCGTCGACGTGACATAGCCGTTGTCGTCGGTGTGATGTTCGAGACGTAGCGGCAGTTGCCAACACACGTCGGGCTTCCAGTCGATGTAGCGCTCGCCGGCCTCGACTGCCGCGATGTGCAACGCGCAGCCTGCACCACCGGCGAAGTCGGGCTGGTTGTGGAAGATGCAAGCGCCCTTGACGACGCGCGTCTTCGTCGCCCCGTCCTCGGTTTCGAGCACGCCCTTGTTGTGGCCCTTCTTGTAGTTCTGCCAGTGGCGAGGCTCGAGACGCGTCAACGCGTCGAGCACTGTTTGCACGTCGTCGTCGTCGACGAAATGGGCGCCGTGGCTACAGCAACCTTGGGCGAGCTCGGTCGCATCGTGATCGAGCACTCCCTTGCAACCGGCGCCGTAGATGCAGCTCCAGTTCGACCGAAGGAACGTGGCGTCGAAAACCCACGTCCGCCGATCGTGGCTGTCCTCGAAACTGATCCACTCGTGCAGATCCATCGGCGTGTCGGAATGCTTGGGCACGCGCTGAACCTACCTCGGTAGGCTGGCGACTCCATGGCTTCACCACCACAGAACGCTGACCAGCTGCGCGATACCTTTCTCGAGTACTTCGCCAAGCGCGCGCACACGGTCGTGCCGTCGGCCAGTCTGATCCCACACGATCCGACCGTCCTGTTCACGGTGGCAGGAATGGTGCCGTTCAAACCCTACTTCGTCGGCGATGAGGTGCCGCCGTACAAGCGCGCTGTCAGCAGCCAGAAGTGCGCCCGCGCTGGCGGCAAGCACAACGACCTTGACGACGTCGGGCGCACCAAGCGACACCTGGTGTTCTTCGAGATGCTCGGCAACTTCAGCTTCGGCGACTACTTCAAGAGCGAGATCATCCCGTGGAGCTGGGAGCTGACCACCGAGACGTTCGGACTCGACGGTGACAGGCTGTGGATCACTGTTCACGACAGCGACGACGAGGCCGAGGCGATCTGGCACGAGCAGGTCGGTGTGCCGATGGATCGCATCCAGCGCCTCGGCGACAAGGACAACTTCTGGCAGATGGGCGACACGGGCCCGTGCGGTCCGTGCAGCGAGATCCACATCGACCGCGGGCCGGCGTTCGGTCCTGACGGTGGGCCGCAGTCCGATCCGCATGGTGATCGTTTCATGGAGTTCTGGAACCTGGTGTTCATGCAGTACAACCAGTCCCCCGACGGCAGTCGCACGCTGTTGCCGAAGCCGTCGATCGACACCGGCCTCGGGTTGGAGCGCATGCTCTGCTTGCTGCAAGGTGTCGACTCGGTCTGGGAGACCGATCTGATTCTGCCGCTCATCGACCTGGCCTGCAGCCTCACCGGCAAGACGTACGTGCCCGGCGACTACGACGACCCCGACAGCTTCGCGATGCGCGTCCTCGCTGAGCACGCCCGCAGCAGCACGATGCTGGTCAGCGACGGCGTGTTCCCATCCAACGAAGGTCGCGGCTACGTGCTGCGCCGGATCATCCGCCGCGCCGTGCGATACGCCTACCTCCTCGGGACCGAGAAGCTGGTCATGCCCACACTGGTGGAGACAGCGGTCGACATCATGGGCAACGCCTTTCCGGACGTCTCCAAGAACCGCGACTTCATCGTCGGTGTGCTGACTCGCGAAGAGGAACGGTTCCGCCAGACCCTGAAGCACGGGTTGTCGATCCTCGAAGATGAGTTGAGCGGTGATCGCGCCGAGCTTCCGGGCTCGACCGCCTTCCTGTTGCACGACACGTACGGATTCCCGCTCGAACTGACCGAGGAGATCGCCGGCGAACGCAACATTGCCGTCGACACGGTTGGCTTCGAAACTGAGATGAAGGCGCAGCGTCAGCGGGCCAAAGCGGCGCGCAAGGCAAACGCGACGGACGACGACCGCCTCGACGTGTACCGCGAGATCGTCGAGCAGTTCGGGATCACCGAGTTCCTCGGCTATACGGATGATTCGACGGACTCTCGGCTGCTGGCGGTAGTGCCGAACGATGAGGGAACCGTCGAACTCTTCCTCGACCGCACTCCCTTCTACGCCGAGAGCGGTGGCCAGGTCGGCGACACGGGCACGATCCGCTCTCCAGACGGCGCAACGGCGGAAGTGATCGACACGACCTATGCGTTGCCCGGCCTGCGGCGTCACACGGCTCGCATCGCCACTGGAACCTTGGCGTCCGGCGCTCAGGTGACGGCGTCGATCGACGTCGCCCGGCGTGCCGCGATCCGCCGCAATCACACCGGTACTCACGTTTTGCACTACGCCCTACGCAAGGTTCTCGGTGAACATGTCAAGCAGGCAGGCTCGTTGGTAGCGCCCGATCGCCTTCGGTTCGACTTCAGTCACTACGACGCCGTGACCGACGCCGAGATCGCGGAGATCGAACGGATCGCCAACAACGAGACGCTGGCCAACTCGCCGGCTCGCTCGTTCGAGACGACCAAGCAAGAGGCTTCCGCCCTCGGTGCCATCGCCTTCTTCGGAGACAAGTACGGAGACATCGTCAGAGTGCTCGAGGTGGGCAACTCGATCGAGCTGTGCGGCGGTACCCACGTTCGCGCCGCGGGCGACATCGGTCTGATCAAGATCGTCAGCGAGTCTTCCATCGGCTCCAACCTGCGCCGAATCGAGGCGGTCACGGGCGAGAACTCCGTTCGTCTCTTGCAGCGCGACGAGAAGCTCGTGTCCGACGCGGCGCGGCTGGTCGGCTCGACGGCCGAGGAACTGGTCGGCGGTGTGCAGCGCCGGCTCGACGAGATCAAGTCGCTGCAGGACGAGATCAAGAACCTCCGCGGTCAACTGGCCAGCGGACGCGCCGCCGACCTGGCTGCTGCAGCGACCAACGGGATTGTCGTCACACGGGTCGACGGCATCAGTCCGTCAGACCTCCGCGATCTGGCGCTTGCCGTCCGCCAGCAAGCGGGCGTTCACACGGTGGTGCTCGGCGGGGTCACCGACACGGGTGGCGTCTCGCTCGTTGCTGCGGTGACGGCTGAGTCGGGCAAGGTCGCCGGCGATCTCATCAAGGACGCGGCCAAGGCTGTGGGCGGCGGCGGTGGAGGCAAGGGCGACATCGCAACCGCGGGTGGAAAGAACCCCGAGGGACTGCTCGAGGCTCTTCGATTAGCTGCGGAGGCGGCCGGGCGGTGACCGTCTCGGCCGTCCGTGCCCTCGGCCTCGATCTCGGCTCGAAGCGCGTCGGCGTGGCCATCGGCGATCGCACCGGCACGATCGCATCGCCGTTGCAGGTGTTGCAGCGCAGCGGCAGCGTCCGGCGCGATCACGAGGCGATCGCCAAGCTCGTCGTCGAGGAAGAAGCCGACATCGTGGTGGTCGGTCTGCCGCTCAACATGGACGGCTCCAGCGGACCCGCGGCTCAGGCTGCCATCGACGAGGCTGCGGCGCTGGCTACCGTTGTCGGCGTGCCAGTGGTGACCTTCGACGAGCGACGCACGACAGTGACGGCCGATCAGGCGATGATCGAGGCCAACATGCGTGCCCAGGCGCGGCGACGGATCGTCGACAAGATCGCCGCAGCGGTCATGCTGCAGAATTGGCTCGACGCCGGAGGCCCCGGAAGATGAGGCACAGCAGATGAGATCCGCGAGATGAACCGCCGCGGGACCACGCTCGAAGAGCACGATTGGCACCACGACCCCTGGGACGATCCCGATGTCACCGATGCGTTGGTGATCGAGCGGACTCGCCGCTCGCACCGTTCCATCAAGTACCTCGTGTACTTCGCCGGGATCATCGCCATAGCGGGTCTCCTCGTCGTCGGTTGCGTCGGGATGTGGTACCTCCGCCAGGTCAATCCGTCGGGAGACCCCGGCGCGGTCGAAGTCTTCAAGGTGTTGCCGACCGATACCGTCGAGACAGTGTCCGTCCGATTGCAGGATCGCGGCCTCATCACGAACGCACGGGTCTTCCGGTACTACGTCGACCACAATGGTGGCCTCGTCCTGACCCCCGGCGATTACGAGCTTCGTCCCCGCGATCACATCGGCAACCTCATGCGCGTCCTGCAAACGCCGCCGTCGTTGACGTACACCAAGGTCACGTTCCCAGAGGGTTTCACCCTCCAGAAGATGAGCGAACGACTGTCGGCCAAGCTGCCGCGCACCGATCCCTTGGCATTCATGACTGCCGTGACCGACGGCTCCATCAAGTCGCCGATCCCAGGCCAGCCGGAGGGTCTCACATCTTTGGAGGGTTTGCTCTTCCCCGACACCTACCAGATCTCTGCGGACGAAACTCCCACCCACGTCGCCCAGCGGATGGTCGACCTCATGGACCTCGTCATCCGGCAGGAAGACGTCGTGAACAAGGCCTATCCCGAGCAGTTGACGGCGTACCAAGTGTTGATCATCGCCTCGATGATCGAGCGCGAAGCGAAAGTGAACGAAGACCGCCCGAAGATCGCACGCGTCATCCTCAATCGACTGGCGTTGAGCATGCCACTGCAGATCGACGCGACGCTGCTCTACGGTCAGCCGCCTGGCGCGTCACCGACGGAGCTGAGCCAGATCGACACGCCGTACAACACCTACATGCACACGGGTCTGCCGCCAACCCCGATCGCCAACCCCGGCCGTGCTTCGATCCAGGCGGTTGTCAATCCGGCCCCGGATCCCTCGCAGGGTGATCCCATCTGCGTCGCTCTGCCCGTTCCGACCGACTGCCACTACCTGTTCTACGTGGTTGCCGATGAAGAGGGTCGCCACGCGTTCGCGGCAACTGCAGAACAGCACGAGATCAACGTGCAGCATGCTCGCGATCTCGGGTTGCTGGGGTGATATCGGCAACGACGCGAGTGGCCGCAGCGATCGGCAGCCCGGTGCGCCACAGCTTGTCGCCGGCGCTGCACAACGCCGGGTTTGCCGACACGGGCGTCGATTGGGTTTACGCGGCATTCGAGGTCGAACCCGGTCGTGCTGCTGCTGCGCTCGACGCCATGCGAGTGCTCGACCTCGGTGGACTCTCGGTCACCATGCCGCACAAAGAGGCCGTAGCCGGATTGGTCGACGAGCTCGATCCGGCCGCGGCCGCGTTGCGAAGTGTCAACACCGTGGTGCCGATCGGCTACGGACGGTTGAAGGGTTACAGCACCGATGGCGCCGGGTTCGTTGCGTCGCTGGTGGCGCAGGGCGTCGAGGTCGATGGCAAGCATGTTTGCGTGCTCGGCGCAGGTGGCGCGGCACGTGCAATCATCGATGCGCTCGCCCGAACCGGAGTGTCGCGCATCACGGTGGTCAATCGCACGGATGACCGGGCGCAGGCCGCGGCAGACGTGGCCGCCGGGATAGCGGAGGTGGGCAATCCCGACGCGGTGCGCGACTGCGACATCGTCGTCAACGCGACATCGATCGGAATGGGCACCGACGAAATGCCGTGTGACGCGGACCTTCTGAACCCACAGCAGGTTGTCGCCGACATCGTCTACCACCCGCGTTGCACGGCGCTGCTGGCTGCCGCGCGAGATCGCGGTTGCCGCACCGTCGAAGGGCTGGCGATGCTCGTGCACCAGGCAGTGCTGCAGCAGCAGTTGTGGACGGGTGCGAGCCCGTCTGCTTCGGTGATGTGGGCTGCGGCAGAACGGGAGTTGGCATCGCGGGGCCAGTAGTCTTGACGTGATGCTTCGATACCTCACCGCCGGCGAATCGCATGGCCAGGCACTGGTCGTCATCGTCGAGGGGCTGCCGGCGGGGCTGTCGATCACCGTCGAAGAGATCCAGGAGGAGATGGCCCGGCGCCGGCTCGGCTACGGCCGCGGTCCGCGCCAGAAGTTCGAGCAGGACGAACTGACGTTGCTCGGTGGCGTGCGCCACGGCCGCACACTTGGCTCACCCGTCGCGATCGAGATCAAGAACAGCGAGTGGTTCCGCAGCGACAAGTGGCATGAAGAGATGTCGCCAGCACCCGGTATGACCAAGCAACCTCTGACCCAGGTCCGCCCCGGTCACGCCGACCTCGTCGGAATGCAGAAGTACGGCTTCACCGACGCGCGCGACGTGCTCGAGCGTGCCAGCGCTCGGGAGACCGCGGCGCGCGTCGCCGCCGGCGCCGTCGTGAAGAAGCTGCTCGGCGAGCTGGGTGTGTCGATCCTGTCGCACGTCATCCAGATGGGAAGTGTCCGTTCGAAAGCGATCGAGCGCCCGACGATGGCAGACCTGCCGCGCGTCGATGAGTCGCCGGTCCGCTGCTTCGACGCCGCTGCCGAAGCAGCGATGATCGATGAGGTCAAGGCTGCGGCAAAAGATGGCGATTCGCTCGGGGGAGTCGTCGAGGTGCTCGGCTACGGGATGCCGATCGGTCTCGGCAGCCATGTGCACTGGGATCGCAAGATCGATGCTGCGTTGGCGCAGGCGATCATGAGCATCCAAGCGGTCAAAGGTGTCGAGATCGGCGACGGTTTCGAAGGCGCCGGCCGGCGGGGCAGTGCAGCACACGACGCGATCGTGTGGGACGACGCCATCAACGAGTACCGGCGCGAGACCGCGCTGGCGGGTGGCACCGAGGGCGGCATGACGACTGGCGAACTGTTGGTGGTGCGCGCAGCCATGAAGCCCTTGGCGACGCTCAATCAGCCGACTCTGAAAACAGTCGACGTCGTCACAAAGGAGTCGACTGTCAGCTTCAAGGAACGCACCGACGTCACGGCCGTGCCCGCGATGGGGGTGGTGGCGGAGACGATGGTGGCGCTGGTCGTCGCAGCGGAGGCGCAGCGCAAGTTCGGCGGGGATTCCCTGGCCGAGTTCGTGCGCAACGCCGAGTCGTTCCGTAGCTCGCTCGGTTAGCCGTGGGCGTCGCGGCCGATCAGCATCTGGTCCTCGTCGGATTGATGGGATCGGGAAAGACCACTGTGGCGCGCATCGCCGCGGAGCGGCTCGGTAGGCAGGTGATCGACAGCGACACCGTGATCGAGAAGGCCACCGGCAGAACCGTGCGCGAGATCTTCGCCGATGACGGTGAGGACGCCTTTCGCAAGTTGGAGACCGCCGCGTTGCTCGATGCTCTGGCCAGTCCGGAGCCTGCGGTCATTGCCGCTGCGGGTGGAGTGGTTTTGCGTGAGGAGAACCGTGCCGCGCTGAAACAGTCCAACGCCAAGGTGGTGTGGTTATGCGCGTCTCCGGCTCTGCTTGTCGAGCGAGCGGCCTCCGGCGGTCATCGTCCGCTCCTGGACGAGGATCCGGCGGGTACGTTGCAGCGCATGCATGACCAGCGTCAGGAGCTCTATCGGGAAGTGGCCGACGCCATCGTGCTGGTCGACAACCGCAGCCCCAACGATGTCGCCGAGGCTGTGTTGCGATGATCACCGTTCGAGTACCGCTGGGCGACCGTGCGTACGACGTGCTGGTCGGGCATGGCGCCCGCAACGAGGTGGCGGGGCTGATTCCGTCATCCGCCAAACGCGCCGCAATCGTGACCCAGGACGGCATACCGATCGATGTCGATCCCGGCGTACCGACCGAGGTGTTCACGATCGGCCACGGCGAGGAGCACAAATCGCTCGCCACCATCGAGCAGTTGTGCAGGGGCTTCAGCCGTTTCGGCCTGACGCGAAACGATGTCGTGATCGGCGTCGGCGGAGGCATGGTCACCGACGTCGCCGGCTTCGCGGCGGCGTCGTGGCACCGCGGGGTGTCAGTCGTCAACGTGTCGACGACTCTGCTCGGCATGGTCGACGCGGCGATCGGCGGCAAGACCGGGGTGAACCTGGCCGCTGTCGACGGTGTAGGTGGCAAGAACCTGATCGGCGCGTTCTGGCAACCCTCCGGTGTCATCTGTGATCTCGATGCGTTGGCCACGCTGCCACCTCGGGAGGTCCGCTGTGGTCGCGGTGAAATGGCCAAGTACCACTTCCTGACCGGCGACGACCTGCTGGCCATGGACGAGCCGGAACGGATCGCCCGGTGTGTCCAGGTCAAAGCCGACATCGTGTCGACCGACGAGCGAGAATCCGGCGGGCGTGCTTTGCTGAACTACGGACACACGCTTGCGCACGCGTTGGAAGCCGAGACCAACTATGCGTTGGCCCATGGCGAGGCCGTTGCCATCGGATTGGTCTACGCCGCCCACCTCGCCCACCTGCTTGGTCGCATCGACGAACGTCGGGTCGACGAGCACTACGAGGTTGTGGGCGGGGCATACGAGCTCAACACCAAGCCGCCAGAAGGCGTCGATCCGCAGCGGTTGATCGAGCTGATGGGTCGCGACAAGAAGGCGCTCGGCGACGCGCTGACGTTCGTGCTCGACGGCCCACGGGGCGTCGAGGTCGTCAGCGGCGTCACGGTCGAGGCCGCACGTGCTGCGTTCGACGAGATCAGGCGGCGGTGACGACGACTCCACGTCTCCAGACGGAGCGGCTGCTGCTGCGCGAGTGGCGCGACGGCGATCGAGCTCCATACGCGGCGGTGAACAGCGATCCGGAAGTAATGCGTCACTTTCCGTCGATGCTCACCCCGCAACAGAGCGACGAGATGATCGACCGAATGGTCAATGCATGGCGTGACAGCGGTTTTGGGTTGTGGGCAGTCGAGCGTTGCGGCACGAACGAGTTCATCGGATACGTCGGATTGTCGGCCCCTTCTTGGCAGACGTGGTTCACTCCCTGCGTCGAGGTGGGCTGGCGATTGGCAAAGGAACACTGGGGCAACGGCTTTGCCCCGGAAGCAGCGGTGGCCGCCTTGGACTGGGGCTTCGCCAACGTCGAGCTCCCCAACGACGAGATCGTCAGCTTCACCACCGAAGGCAACGTCAATTCGCGACGGGTCATGGAAAAGATCGGGTTGGTCCGCGACGTGGACCGAGACTTCGACCATCCGTTGCTGCCCGACTGGGTCGACCGCCGCCACGTCCTGTACCGAATCAATCGCCAGCAACATGCCGAGCGCGTGGCACGATAGAGACGTGGCGCTGATCAGTCTCTTGCATGGGCCGAACCTCAATTTGCTCGGCCAGCGTGAACCCGAGATCTACGGCACGGCAACACTCGATGACTACGTCCAGTTCACTACAGCGGCGGCGACCGAGTTCGGTCACGTGCTGCAGGCCTTTCAGACGAATCACGAAGGCGAGCTGGTCGACGCGATCCACGCGGCGCGCGGCATTGCGGCCGCGATCATCATCAACCCCGGTGCGTTCACCCACTACGCGTGGAGCATCCATGACGCTCTCGCTGCGTTCGAAGGGCCGATCGTGGAGGTGCACATCTCAAATCCCAACGCGCGCGAGCCCTGGCGCCACACAAGCGTCATCGCTCCGGTGTCGACTGGGTCGATCATGGGCTTCGGCATGCTTGGATACCGGCTGGCCGTCGAGGC
>JANMRB010000151.1:0-10413 GCA_031370825.1 Ilumatobacteraceae bacterium | reverse complement strand
GGGCCACGCTCCTTCCGAATCGTCAGTGACGAAACTGCTGTCGACGCCCGCTGTGAGTCCGATATTCACGTGACCGCGACACCGGACTCACACCGGCACCAGCACTACAGACCCAGGCGGCGTCGGACCTCTGCGGCGGCGGTCATCAGGCGATCGGCAACATCCGTCGTGTTGATCGGGTTGCCGGCAAGCCACAGCACCGCGATCGCACCCTGATCGGCGATCGGCACAGCGATGGACGCCATACCGGGAATGACCTCGGCCTCGCTCTCGGCCCAGCCGACGGCGCGGGCGCGGACAATCTCGGGTCGCTCGCCCGGTACCGGAGCTCGTCCGGCGAGCAGAGCAAGCCCGGGCGCCCCCCGGTCGATCGGGTGCCTGGTGCCCGGTCGATAGGCCACATGAGCGTCGAGTGAGGTCGGCTCGACGCTGTCGACTGTGACGGCCTCGTCGCGATCGGGAACCACCAGGAATGCAGTCATCCGCAGTTCCTCGGCGAGGTTCGCCAGAGCTGGCGCTGCAGCTGCGCGCAGCGACCGACGGACACCTCGACTCAGCACCGCCAGGTACGGACCGGCCAGATAGTCACCGTCGGGATCACGTTCGATGAGGTGCCTTCCCTCGAGCGTCCGAAGCAATCGGTAGACGATCGATCGATGCAGTCCGAGTGCGGATGCCGTCGCGTCGACCGAGACCGCACGATCAGATGCCGCAATGAAGTCGAGGCACGCCAGGCCTCGATCGAGCGTCTGCGAGGGTGCTACATTCTCGTTCGACATTCGAATCATTGGTTCGACTATAGAACAGACTGAGTTGGGAGTCGCAACATGGGAGCACGTACTGGTCAACAGGTCCTTGCGCGATTGCGGTCGCAACCACCGGCCCTCTGGGTCGATGGTGAACTAGTGCAGGACCCGACGACGCACCCGCGCACATCCAACGCGGCCCACTCGCTTGCCGCGCTCTACGAGTTGCAGCACCGGCCCGACCTGAACGACACGATGACCTTCCCGTCACCGACGACAGGAGATCGAGTCGGCATGAGCTTCATCGTGCCGCGCACGCGTGAAGACCTCGAGCGTCGTTCGGAGATGCACAAGGTGTGGGCCGATGCTTGCCTCGGCTTCATGGGGCGAATGCCCGACTACCTCAACGTCAACCTGATGGGTGCAGGGACAGCTGCCGAATACTTCGGTCAGTGCCGGCCGGAGTTCGCCGACAACGCCCGCAACTACTTCGAGTACATCCGCGAGAACGACCTCGCCCTCACACACGCGCTGACCAATCCTCAGGTCGATCGGCGCAAGCAGGCGTATGAGCTCAACGATCCCTTCATCGCCCTCGGCTTCGTCCGCGAGACGTCCGAAGGGATCGTCGTGCGCGGAGCGAGAATGCTGGCAACTCTGCCGATCAGCGACGAGATCCTGATCTTTCCGTCGACGGTGTTGAAGGCGGGCGACGAGATGAAGCCATACGCGTTGGCCTTCGCCATCCCCAACAACACCCCGGGTCTCTCGTTCCAGTGCCGCGAACCGCTCGATGTCGGGCGCAGTCACAAGGATCACCCGCTCGGTTCGCGATTCGACGAGATGGACGCGATGGTCTACTTCGACGATGTTGTCGTTCCATGGGACCGGGTGCTGTTGATGAACGATGTGGATCTGGCCAATCGCGCCTATGCCGAGACGGGCGCAGTGCTGCACATGGCCCACCAGGTCGTCAACCTGAAGATCGCCAAGACCGAGGCTTTCCTGGGTGTGCTCCAAGCTGTCATCGACACGATCGGTTCCGGCGACGCCGCGCATGTGCAGCACATGGTCGCCGAGGTGATCATGATCCTCGAGATCATGAAGGGCCTGAAGATCGCCAGCGAGGCGGGCGCCACGGTCAACAAGTACGGAGTGATGACCCCGGCACGCCCGCCGCTGGACGCAGCCAGGAACTGGTTTCCCGGCGTGTACAAGCGGTTGGTCGAGATCATGCAGCTCGTCACGACCAGCGGCCTGATCACGATCCCGACCGAAGCCGATTTTCGTGGACCACGCGGCGCCGACATCGCCAAGTACCTACAGGGCGCCAACAGTTCGGCCGACGAACGAGTCGCACTGTTCCGTCTGGCGTGGGACATGACGATCAGCGCGTTCGGCGGCCGGCAGTCGCACTACGAGCTGTTCTTCTTCGGCGACCCACCGCGCATGAAGCAGGCCCTCTACGGGATCTATGACCGCAACGAATGCGTCGAGCGAGTCAGGTCATTCGTCGCCGAAACGGGCTGGCCGCAGACAGCGCTAACCGACTAGCTGGGTTTCCCGGGCGGCCGCCACTGCATCGCGGTAGCGCTCGACATTGGCCAGCTTCACGCCTTCGTAGCCGCGAACCTGATCGATCAGGCCGACGAGCTCCAACGCCTTGCCGGGGTCGGTCGCCAACATCGCCGAAGCCTCTTCGATCAGCTGGATGTACTCCTTGACCATTATGCGCTCCGTGCGGCGAACCTTGGAATGGCCGAAGGGGTCGAGCGCGGTTCCACGCAGCCCCTTCATCCGGCGCAATCCCGCAAGTACAGGCACGGACCACGCACCGAAGCGAAGCTTGCGACCGAGGCCCATCGACCGCAACATCGGCGGATAGAGGTTCCAGGTCATCTTGGCGTCGTCGCCGAACTGCGCAGCAACCTTGGCTCTGCCGGCCAGCAACAACCGGGCTACCTCGTACTCGTCCTTGTAGGCCATGACGTGATGCAACTGCCGGGCAACCGTCGTTGCGAAAGAACCGTCCCCACCCGCGTCCTGTTCGGCGCGGTGGGCCTCGGTGATGGTCTCTACGTAGCGCGCCGCGTAGCGACGGTTCTGATAGGCGACCAGGTCTCCGGCGCGACGCTCGACGAGCTCACGAAGCAACGCGTCGCCGATCCCCTCGACCGAATACGGCTGGAGCTCGTAGGCGACGCTGGCGCCGGCGGCAGCCTCGACTTCACCGGGGTCGACCGTCCAGCGCCGACCCCAACGGAACGCGGACAGGTTGGCCTCGACAGCTGTCCCGTTGAGCTCGATTGCGCGCTCGATCGCTTCGCCGGGCAGCGGGATGAAACCAGCCTGATAGGCGACACCAACCATGAACACGTTGGCGGTGACCGAATTGCCCAGCAACGCGGTGACGATGTGCGCGGCGTCGACATAGAGGTTTCGACTTGCGTTCGTTCTCTTGGCCAACTCTGCACGCATCGGCGCGAGATCGAGACCGTGCGAGGCAACCTTGCCGATCATTCGCCCCGTCGGCGCGATTCCGGTCGACACGACCGCGACGCTGTGCTCGGCATCGAGACCGGCGAGGTTGGCAGGTGTCGACGAGGCCAGCGGGTCGAACGCCAGCAGCACACCGATCTGGCCAGGCGTCGGATCCCCGATCGTCACCGTCGACACCACAGGACCGGCCTTCTGCGACAACCCGGTCTGATCAGCGGTCTTGGCATCGATCCCTGCGATCTGCGCCGCGGCTGCGAGCACCTGGCTGACCGTGACCACCCCGGTGCCACCGATGCCGGGCATGCGGATGGCGACGTCGTTCGGCACGACCAGCGTCGGTGCCGGCAGTTCGTCGGCGGTGGCAGCGGCCCGCCTCGACTTCTTCGCCTTGCCGGGCTTGACGGTGATGAACGCCGGGCAGTCGCCTTTCAGGCAACTGGCGTCGACGTTGCAGCTGGCTTGATCGACGACCGTCTTGCGACCGAACTCGGTCTCTGTGGAGTGCAACGACAAGCAGTTGGACTGGACACCACAGTCGCCACATGCTTCACAGACCCGCTCGTCGATCATCACCCGGAACGATGCCGGAGCGAGGATGCCCCGCTTGCGATCGCGACGTTTCTCGGCGGCGCATTGTTGGTCGTGGATGTGCACGGTGACGCCGTCAATGCCACGAAGTTTCTCCTGGGCATCGACGATGGAGTCGCGGTGGACCACGTCGACACCATTTGGAAGGCCAACTCCGCGGTACTTCGCAGGATCGTCGGTCGTGATCGAGATGTGCTTGACCCCTTCGGCCATGAGCATCCTGGTCATCTCCGGCACGCTGCGCAGACCAGTCGCGTCCTGCCCGCCGGTCATCGCGACGGCGGCGTTGTACAGGATCTTGAAGGTCATGGTCGTACCCGAGGCGATGGCCGCCTGAACGGCGAGCTGACCGCTGTGGAAGTAGGTGCCGTCGCCCATGTTCTGGAAGAAGTGGTGGTCTTCGACAAATGGCGCCGTGCCGATCCATTGCGCGCCCTCGCCACCCATCTGGGTGATGCCGGTGACGTGGCCCGTCTGTTCGCGCGGAACGATGCTGACCATTCCGTGGCAACCGATTCCAGCTCCGACCAGCGAGCCTTCGGGCACTAGCAACCCGGTGTTGTGGGGGCAGCCAGAACAGAAGAACGGCGTGCGCACGGCTTCGGCGCCCAGCGAGATCCGCACCGGTTCGGACCTGCGGATCGTGGCCAGTTGGTCGGCAGCGATTCGCAGCGTGAGCACGCGCCGCAACGAGTCGACGAGGTTGTCTGTGGTCAAGGCGCCGTAGTGCGTGATGAGTGGCTTGCCGTCATGATCCTGCTTGCCGACGATCGCCGGCGCATTGGCCGTTCCGTACAACACGGACCGAACACGAGATTCGAGGAAATCGATCTTGTCTTCGCAGACCATGACGGTGGCAGTGCCACTGGCCAGTTGGCGTATTGCCGCGTGGTCCAACGGATGGAGCGCACCGAGCTTGAGGATACGGACACCGAGCTCGCCGAGACGCTCGACGCTGAGCCCGAGAACGCGCAACGCTTCCAGCACCTGGAGCATGTCGTGACCGCCGGCGACGATGCCCAACCAGGCGTCGGCCGGGTTAGTGACGAACTGGTTGAGTGGGTTGGCTGCCACGTAGCGCTTCGCCCATTCGATGCGGTTTCCGAGCACCTCGATCTCCAAGGTGTTGGCGAAGGGAACACCGACATGCCCGCTGAGCGTCGGCGACCACGGCTTGCCATCGACCTCGAACGACGGAAGCACCGGATGGAACCGAGCCGGATCGACCTCGGCCATGCCAGAACCGTCCGCGACGGGAGTCGTGATCTTCATGGCGACCCAGAGCCCTGTCAGCCTCGACATGGCGAACGCGTGCGCTCCGAGATCGAGGACCTCCTGCACCGTTCCTGGGTAGAAGACCGGAAGATGCAACGCGACGAGTGTGGGGTCACTGCGCGACGGCAGTGTCGACGACTTCGCCGCTGAATCGTCGCCGACCAACAGGATCACGCCACCCTTTCGGCCCGTTCCACCGAAACTGCCGTGCCGAATCGCGTCGCCGGCGCGATCGAGACCCGGCGACTTTCCGTACCAGATGCCGGCGACTCCCTCGAACTTGGGTCGTTCGTAGGTCTGCGCGGTTTGCGAGCCGAACACCGAGGTCGCCGCAAGTTCTTCGTTGAGCCCGGGAACATGAACGATGTTGAGCTCGTCGAGCAGTTTGCGCTGGCTCTGCAACTCGCGGTCGTAGCCACCGAGTGGTGACCCCTGGTAGCCGGAGATGAACGCCGCAGTGTTCCAGCCCTTGGCGCGGTCGGCGCGCATCAGATCGATCGGTAACCGAACCAGTGCCTGGATGCCCGTCGCCAGGATCTGCTTCGACGCGGCCTCGTATCGCTGCTGGAGCGAGAACTGGTCCGTGTTCGATTCGGTCAACGCCATGCGGCCTCCTGTGCTCGAAAAAAATCTACTGTCGCGCCGTCTCAATGGCATCCCAGACACGCTGCGGTGTTGCCGGCCCGTCGAGGTGCCGCACGCCGAGTGGCGAGAGCGCGTCGATGACGGCGTTGAGAACTGCAGGAATGGACCCGATCGTGCCCGACTCCCCTGCGCCTTTGGCCCCGAGCGGGTTGACCCACGTCGGGGTCTCCATGTGAACCAGCTCGAACCTCGGTAGTTCGGCGGCGGAGATCACCGGGTAGTCGGCGAAGTTCGACGTGACCGGGTTGCCGTCCTCGTCGTACTGCATCCACTCCAACAGTGCCTGGGCGACGCCCTGACCGATCCCGCCGTGGATCTGTCCGTCGACGATCAAGGGATTGAGCAAGGTGCCGGCGTCGTCGACGGCGACGATCCGCTGCACGGTGACCTTTCCTGTTTCGGTGTCGACTTCCACCACTGCTAGGTGTGCGCCGAACGGGAATGTCGGCTGCGCAGCCTTGAAGTCGCTGAGGCCGACGAGGGCTTCGCCGTCAGCTGCAGCGACGTCTGCCCAACCAGCGGCCGGCTGCGGCGAACCAGCCACGTGAAACGTGCCGGCATCGGCGTCGAGCACGACATCATCGACAGCAGCCTCGAGCAGGTTGGCGGCGCGTTCGCGTGCAGCGTCGGCGAGCTTTCCCGCTGCGATGACGAGCGACGAACCTGCCACTTGAACCGAACGCGAGCCGACCGTCAGTCCTCCCGACGGCACCTCGTCGGTGTCGCCGTAAACCACGTCGACCGCTTCCATCGGAACCCCGAGTCGGTCGGCGATGATCATCTTCCAAGTGGTGACGTGACCTTGCCCGTACGGCGTTGCTCCTGTCAGCACGCGCATGCGACCGTCCGGCAGCAGGTGGACCGCGCCGTACTCGGTCGGCGCGGCCGCCGACGTGATCTCGACGTAGACGGCCATGCCGATGCCGGTGAGGACAGTTGCGTTGCCGGCGCGCTGCTCGGACTGTGCAGCGCGAAGGGCTGGATAGTCGGCGGCGTCGAGGACGCGACGCATGGCTTCCTCGTAGTCGCCCACGTCGTACACGGTGCCGATGCCGGTGGTGTACGGCTCCATGAACTTCGAGATGAAGTTGCGCCGGCGTACCTCGGCGGGGTCCATGCCGATCTCGGCAGCATAGAAGTCGACGGCGCGCTCGATGGCCAGCGCTGCCTCGGGCCGACCCGCACCGCGATAGGCCGTGACCGAGATCTTGTTGGTCGCGACTGACACCCCGCGGAAGCTGCAGTTGGGAATGTCATACACACCCGGCGCCATGCGTTGGGTCATCATCGGCAGGTAGGCACCCATGAGCGGATACGCGCCGGCGTCTTGTACGACGTCGAGCTGATATGCGGTGATACGACCGTCTCTGGTGCCGCCGATCTTCACATCGATCCGCTGGCCGCGGCCTTGTGGCATCGCCTGCATCGCCTCGGTGCGCGTTTCGGTGTAGCGAACGGGTTTTCCAACCCGCTTCGACAGCCAGCCCAGCGTCAACTCCTCGCCGATGGTGCGCGACTTCACGCCGAAGCCTCCACCGACGTCGGGCACAACGGCTCGGACGCGATCGGTCGGCAGGTCGTACAGCTTGGCCAGGATGTCACGCGTCGGATGCGCACCTTGGCACGCCGAGTAGTGCACCAGACGATCGCCGTCGGGATGCGTCTCCCAATAGGCAAGGCCGCTGCGCGGTTCGATCGGCGAGCCGTTGATCCGTTGGTTGACGACCCTCAGATCGAGCACCACTTCGCACTCGCTGAAGTCGGCCTGGTGGTCGGACGTGAAGGTCGCATACGTGTTGGTGCCGAGGTCCGGATGCACAAGGGTCTCGTCGCTCAACGCGTCGTCGAAATCGACCACCGCCGGCAACGGCTCGATGTCGACGTACACCATCGCGCCCGCGTCGACGGCGGCATGGCGATCAACGGCGACGACGGCAACGACGGGCTCGCCGACGAAGCGCACGTTGCCCTTGGCGATCAACGGTCGTTCGCTGCCGGGTTTGAGGATCGGCTGCACATGTGGGAACGGTGGCAGGTCGACATCCTCGCCCGTGAAAACACCCAGCACTCCCGGCATCTTCCTGGCGTCGTCGATGTCGTAGGAGAGGATGCGCCCGTGCGCATACTCGCTGCGCACGAAGTGCACCCACGCCGCGTCGATCGGTACGTCCTCCACGTACGTGCCACCGACGGTCAGCATTCGCGGATCTTCGACCCGCTGCACGCGATTGCCGAGGATGCTGCCCACGTCTAGCGACCTCCCATATCGGCGGAACCTAGCTGGTGCCGAGTCCGCGTTGAGCATCGATCGTTCCATCGGGTGGAACCGGCGTGACTCGTTGGGATTTCGCTTATCGTGCCCCCGTGCGCACGAAGGTGGCGATCGTCGGTGGCGGGCCCGCAGGGATGCTGCTGTCACATCTGTTGTGGCGAGCCGACATCGACAACATCGTCGTCGAGCAGCGATCGCGCGAATACGTCGAGGCCCGGATCCGGGCAGGGGTGATCGAGCAGGGCACCAGTGATCTTCTTCGATCGTTGGGTCTGGGTACACGCATGGATCGCGAGGGCTTCGTGCACGAAGGCGTGACGATCTCCAATTCCAGGTCGCCCTTCCGTGTCGACTTCAAAGCGTTGGTCAACCGCGTGGTTATGGTCTACGGCCAGACCGAGATCCAGAAGGACCTGTACGACTCGGCTGTCGGCGTTGGCCGGCCGGTCGTCTTCGAAGCCGAGAACGTGCAGTTGCATGATCTGGTCGATGGATCGCCGTCGTTGAGCTACACGCTTCATGGTGAGGGCCGCTCGATCGAGTGCGACTACATCGCCGGATGCGATGGGTTTCACGGCGTCAGCCGGCACGCCATTCCCGCTGATCAGACACGCGAGTACGAACGGCTGTATCCGTTTGGTTGGATGGGCGTTCTGTCGGAGACGCCGCCGGTCAGCCACGAGCTCATCTATGCCCGCCACCCGCGTGGTTTCGCTCTCTGCTCGATGCGCAACCCGATGTTGTCGCGCTACTACGTGCAATGCACTGCCGACACCGATGCCGCGTCGTGGACCGACGATCAGTTCTGGGATGAGTTGCGTGCGCGGATCCCGGCCGAGGCAGCGTCGGCATTGGTGACGGGCCCGTCCATCGAGAAGTCGGTAACTCCATTGAGGAGCTACGTCGCCGAGCCGATGCGTTGGGGGAACCTCTTCCTTGCGGGTGATGCTGCGCACATCGTCCCACCGACTGGGGCAAAGGGACTGAACCTCGCTTTCTCGGACGTCTATTACCTTGCTGAGGCGTTCACGGACCGGTACTCGCCAGATCAGCACGCTGCGACTGCATCGTTGGATGGTTACGCCGCGAGGGCCTTGCGTCGAGTGTGGAAGGCCGTGAGGTTCTCATGGTGGATGACGACCATGCTGCACACGTTCGACGAGTCGAGCGAGTTCGAGCATCGCATGCAAGAGACGGAGTTGGACTATCTCGCCGGCTCCGTCGCCGCACAGACGGCGATGGCGGAGAACTACACCGGACTGCCGTTCTGAAACCGCATTTCACGCCGACTACCGTGACGTCGATGGGCGACCACGACGAGGGCATGCGCATCCGCAGCTACGCACCCCGCGCCCATGAGGACCATCCGCCGTTCCTCTACTCGGACTACCGATCGACCATCAAGCGGGCGCCGTCGCACGACCTCGTTGCAATCGTCCAGACGCTGACCGAGACCACAGGCCCTGGGCCCGCATGGACCGAGCTGAGCGTCGACGACGCCGATCTCACCACGAACTCCGGTACCGGCGGCGAGGCCATCGGTCAGCGCAGCATCATCACCGGCAGGGTGCTCGATGACGCCGGCAACACGGTGCCGAACACGCTGGTCGAGATCTGGCAGGCCAACGCGTGCGGACGCTACGTCCACTGGCGGGAAACCGCGTTTCCTGCACCACTCGACCCCCACTTCCTCGGTGTCGGGCAGACACGGACCGACGCTGACGGCGAATACCGTTTCCTGACCATCAAACCGGGGCCGTACCCGTGGGGCAACCACCCCAACGCCTGGCGTCCGGCGCACATCCACTTCTCTCTGATGGGGCCATCGGTGGCAACTCGACTTGTCACCCAGATGTATTTCCCCGACGACCCGCTGTTCGACCTCGACCCGATCTTCCAGTCCGTCCCTCAGCACGCCCGCGATCGCCTGATCGCCACCTACGACCACAGCGTCACCGTCGAGAACTGGGCCCTCGGCTATCGATGGGACATCGTGCTACGCAGCGCCGGAGCCACGCCTTGAGCGCCGCCATCCACGGTCAGACACCTTCGCAAACCGTTGGCCCGTACTTCACGATGCGCTTGTCGGCGGAGGGCGAGAACGTGTTGACCACACCCGAGACCGAGGGTCAGCGGATCCGCATCGAGGGCCGCGTGCTGGATGGAAACCGCAAGCAGATCGAGGATGCGCTCGTCGAGCTCTGGCAGGCCAACAGCCTGGGTCGTTATCACCACCCCGCCGACGATCGTTCCGACCCGCCATTGGATCCCGCTTTCATCGGCGTCGGGCGGTGCGCCACCGATTTCAAGACCGGCGCCTACTCGTTCGCGACCATCAAACCCGGACCAGTCCCCCACCCGATAGGCGGGATGCAAGCGCCGCACGTC
>JANMRB010000301.1:0-15988 GCA_031370825.1 Ilumatobacteraceae bacterium | reverse complement strand
GCGTACTCGACGTTGTCGTCGCTCCAGCCGAGGCTGTATTTGCTGAGATCAAGATCGAAGGTCGTCATTGCTGACTCCATTCACGCAGAGGCTGGTGGGGGGATTTCCCCTACGCACATAGTAACAATTATGCACCCTGTTGCCACGAAATCTCTCGCTGGTCAGGCGGCGCGGACGTGCTGGACGTCGATGAAGATGCATTCGCCGGGGCAGGCCAGCGCGGCGTGGATGACCGCCTGCTCGTTGCGAGCGGCGACCCTGGCGAGGCTGCCGCCGCCGCCGGGATCGTTGAGCACGAAGTCCGCCTCGGCCACATAGGCGATGCCGTCTTCCAGTTGCACGAAGACATCGGGGCAGTGATCGACGCACAATCCGTCGCCCGTGCACAAGTCTTGGTCGATCCACACCCGCATGACATTGCCGACCCTACCGTCCGTATCTGGCCAGACCACGAATCGACGCCACGGATACTGTGTGCGCCGTGCACGAACCTCAGGCCAAGCAGATCGAACACCACTGGGATCGCCCGACCGGCCGCGTCGAGGACCCCTGGGCTTGGCTGCGCGATCGCAACGACCCCGACACGATCGCCTACTTGGAGGCCGAGAATGCTTGTTCCGCTGCCTGGTTTGCGGACCACGACGAGCTCGTCGAAACGATCTTCGGCGAGATCAAGTCGCGCATCCAGGAAACGGATCTGACCGCACCGATCAAGGACGGCGACTGGTGGTACACGTCGCGTACCGAGGAGGATCGCAACTACCCCATCCACTGCCGAGGTCGCTCTGCCGAGGATGCCGCCTCGCATGTTCTGCTCGACGAGAACCACGAGGCCGAGGGTCACGACTTCTTCTCCGTCGAGGCGTTCGACGTCAGCCCCAGCCAACGTCTTCTGGCGTGGAGTGCCGATCTCGACGGCGGCGAGAAGTACACGCTTCGCATCCGCAACCTCGAGACCGGCCTGGACACCGACGATGTGGTCCACAACGTCGCCTGGTGCGGCACGGCATGGTCGCACGACAACAGGTCGCTGTTCTACGGCACCGCCAACGAAGCGATGCGTCCCCACAAGGTCTGGCGACACGACCTCGGCACTGATCAGTCCTCCGACACGCTTGTCTTCGAAGAGAAGGACGAGCGGTTCTACGTGTTCGTCGAGCTCAGTCGCAGCGGCAAGTGGATCATCATCGACAGTCGCAGCAGGACGTCCTCCGAAGTCTTGCTGATTCCCGCCAATGATCCCACCGAGGCCCCGCGGGTCGTGCAGCCGCGCACCGACGACGTCGAGTACGTCGCCGACCATTGGGGCGATCGCTTCGTCATCCTCACCAACCTCGAGGCAGAGGACTTCCGGGTGATGACCGCACCAATCGACGCTCCGGACGAATGGAGCGAACTGGTGGCCCACCAGGCCGGTCGGCGGATCGTCGCTGTCGAGCCGTTCGAGGGGCACCTGGTGTTGCACGAGTGGCGCGACGCCCAGCAACAGCTACGTGTGCTCTTCACCGGCGGCGGCGAGCGCGTCTTTGATCTCGGCGCCGAGCCACATGAAGTCGAAGTCGACGCCAACCCCGAGTGGAGCACGGAGACGTTTCGGTATCGGTACCAGTCGCTGACCACACCGATGACGGTGTATCAAGAGAACGTTCGCAGCGGTGAGCGGACGATGCTGAAGCAGACCCCCGTTCCGGGCGTCGACCTGTCGAGGTACACGGCAACGCGTCAGTGGGCGACATCACGCGACGGCACGCGGGTACCCGTGGACCTCGTTCGCCACGTCGACACGCCCGTCGACAGCACCGCCCCGTGCCTGATCTACGGATACGGCAGCTACGAGGCGTCGGAACCACCTTGGTTCAGCTCGGCACGATTGTCGTTGCTCGACCGTGGATTCGTGTGGGCACTGGCTCACCCCCGAGGCGGCGGTGAGCTCGGCCGTCGCTGGTATCTCGACGGAAAGCTGCTCAACAAACGGAACACGTTTCTCGACACCATCGCAGTGGCCGAACATGTCCTCGCCGAGCACTGGGCAGCACCGGACAGAGTCGCGATACGCGGCGGAAGCGCCGGGGGTCTGCTGGTCGGTGCATGCATGACGATGCGGCCAGAACTGTTCGCTGCGGTGGTCGCCGAGGTGCCCTTCGTCGACGTCGTCACGACCATGTGCGACGAGACCCTTCCGCTGACGATCACCGAGTGGGAGGAATGGGGCAATCCAGCCGTAGAGCCGGCCGCCAGCTACATGTTGAGCTATTCGCCCTATGACCAGACGACCGCGCGCGACTATCCGGCGTTGTTCATCACCGCAGGCCTCAACGACGTTCGCGTCAGCTATCACGAGCCGGCCAAGTGGATCGCCAAGATCCGGGCCCTGCGCACAAACGCCATGCCACTGCTGATGCGATGCGAGATGGGTGCGGGCCACGCCGGGCCGAGCGGACGCTACGACGCGTGGCGAGAAGAGGCCCGCACGCTGACGTTCTTGGTCAGCGTGGTCTAGGTTTCGACAGCAAGCTGAGACGAAATGGGTACAAGTTCCCAACTCAATTCTCGTCGTTCACCTATGCACTGAACTGTGATGTCCGGTCCGATGAGCGGCAGACCGAGGCCGTCAGTTCCGGTAGCAGCTGCGCGGGAACTGGGCGGCGCGTTTTCACTACGTGGCCTTCCGGGGCTGCCCGGTTCGAACGAAGCTGTTCGTTGACGGCGCGGGCCGTACCCATTTATCTCAACTTGCTGCCGAAACTCACGGTCGTCTGAGCAAGAACGCGCCCATCACGCCAACGCCAATGCGGTCGCGACGACGATCAACGCCACGTTGCGGACGACGTTCCCCCAACCGATCGGCTTCGTCGTCCAGGCGCCGAAACAGGCGCACGGCGGGCGCCGACCCTGCCCCAGTCGCGCCACCAACAGGATCGTAAAGGCCAACAGCAAGGCGGCGGCGAACAGCGCAACCTCGCGTCGAGCGATCTGGGCAACGAGGAGCGCCCCGACCACGATCTCGACGAACGGCATGACCAGCGCGATCGCGACAGGTATGCCGAGGTCGGCCGATTGTGACCGCCACCGCTGGTGAGCGGCGATCTTCGACACCCCGGCGACGACGAACACCGCTCCCAGAAAGATGCCGACAACGACAATCACCGTGCCACGCTAAGCGACCGCTGAGTAAGTCGCCTTGCGGGGCCTCGGGACCGTTGTAACCGACAGCGTTTGGAGTCGGAGGACCGCATACGGGTCCCGCGGCGCCACACGCTGTCGCCATCGCCCACGGCTAGGGCTGCGTGTGGAATGTGCGGACCGCATACGGGTCCTCCGGCTCCAAACGCTCCCAAGTTGAGGCGGCGACAGCGGTCTCCTAAGCGAGGTCGACGACTAGCCCCTCTGACGCGGCGATCACATCGACCCCTTTGCGCGCACCGGCCTCTACAGCACATCGCAACAGGTCGTCGAGGTCGTCGTCACGGCGCGACGGGTCATGGTGAAACAGCGCCAACCGCTTCGCCCCGGCCTGAGCAGCGAACCACACCGCGTAGTCGACCGTGCAATGCCCCCAGGTGGACTTGGCCTTGAACTCGGGCTGTGTGTACTGCGCGTCGTGAATCAGGAGGTCGACACCCTCTACCAGTTCGAGTGCGCCGGGTGAAGCGGAGTAGCTCCCATCGAACGGCTGTTGGTGGTCGGACAGATAGGCAATGGATCGGTCCTGCCATTCGACGCGGAACCCGAGCGTGGGACCGAGGTGGGGAATCATCCGAGCCTTCACGTTGAACTCGCCGATCGAGAACTCCGTGTCGGCCGTGTCGTGAAACTTGACCGAGCCGGGCAACTCATCGACGCTTACGGGGAACAGAGGCGGACGAATCGTGAACGAAACGACTTCCTCCAGCGATCGTCCATCGTCTTGCGCCGGACCGAAGACGTCGAGTTGCGCCCCTTCGTGCAACAGCGGCACGAAGAACGGCAGACCTTGAACGTGGTCCCAGTGCAGATGTGTCAGCAGGCAGCTGCCCCGGAAGATCTGGTCTGTTGGGAACTTCTTGCCGTAGTACCGAAGGCCTGTGCCCATGTCGAGCAGCAGTGGTTGCTGGTCGGGCGCGTCGAGCGACACGCAGGACGTGTTTCCCCCATACCGCCTGATGTCATCGCTCTGGCACGGCGTCGACCCGCGGACGCCGTGGAACGTGACCCGCATCACAGTGCGTTCCTCAAGACCGGCACGTTACGCGCCGATCGTCCAAACGAAAAGTCCAGGCAACGTGACGTACGTCGCATGGCGCTACGTTTCCTCGGATGGCCGAGCGTCGCGAACCCCACTCGAGCACGCCGGTTCTGCCCGACGGTTTGATCGTCGTCGTCAAGCGCGACTGCGAGACGTGTCAGATGATCGCTCCGCTGTTGCGGGAGTTCGTGGCGACCGTCTACACCCAGGACGATCCGACGTTTCCCGCTGAGGCCATCCCTATTCACGACACCGACCTTTCGTTCAGTTGGCAACACGACATCGAAACAGTACCGACGTTGATGCGCATCATCGACGGCCAGGAGATGGAGAGGACCGTCGGTTGGCTGCGGTCCGATTGGCAGAGGATCACGGGGATCGAGTCCCTCGGCGATCATCTCCCGACGATGCGGCCGGGCTGTGGCTCGATGAGTGTCGACCCCAACCTCGTCGATGTGCTGCGTTCCAGGTTCGGAGACGGAGCCTTGCGATCGCGTCGCCTGGAACTGGCCGATCTCGACGACGAGATGGAATTCCTGTTCGACCGAGGAGTGACCGATGGTCTTCCCGTCACTCCCCCGACCGAGGAGCGTGTGCTGCGGATGCTGGAGGGCACCACACGGCGGCCCGACGAGGTCGTCGCCGTCGTAGCTCCCGACCTCGTCGAGGTCACGGTCGAGAAGGTCGCGATCAACGCGGTGATGGCGGGATGCAAGCCGGAGTACCTGCCGTGGGTGATCGCAGCACTCGAGGCGGTGTGCACCGACGAGTACAACATCCACGGCGTGCTGGCCACGACCATGCCAGTCGGACCTGTGCTGATCTGCAACGGACCGGGAACGAAGGCAATCGGGATGAACAGCGGGGTCAACGTCTTCGGTCAGGGCAACCGCGCTAATTCGACGATCGGGCGGGCTGTGCAGTTGGTGGTGCGCAACATCGGCGGCGGTCGTCCCGGTGAGGTCGACCGCGCCGCGCATGGCAACCCAGGCAAGGTCGGCTTCTGTTTCGCCGAAGACGAGACTGGTTCGCCGTTCACGTCGTTAGCCGCCAGCCGGGGCTTCCAGGGCGACGTCGACACCGTGACCGTGTTCGCCGGAGAAGGCCCGCGCGTCATCGTCGATCAGTTGGCGCGCGACGCCGACCAGTTGGCCAACACGTTCGCCGCATGCCTGCGAACCGCTCACCATCCCAAACTTGTGATCGGCTTCGACTGCATCCTGGTGGTCGGGCCCGAACACGGCAGGGTGTTCGCCGAGGCCGGGTGGGACCGCGACAGGCTGCTCGCCGAGCTCCACGACCGCTTGCAGATTCACGGAAGCGAACTCGTCCGTGGGGCAGGTGACATGGCTGAAGGCGTGCCCGAATGGCTGGCGGGTGAAACGCTCGGCAAGTTCCGCGCCGACGGCTTGCTGTTGGTCCACGCCGGTGGTGGCGCAGGATTGTTCTCTGCAATGATTGGCGGCTGGGCCAACGGCTCCACCGGCTCCCGCCCGGTTACCCGAAGGGTTGTGCCATGACCAGGTTGCTCCTCGATCCAACGAACGAGAGCACGGTCCTACAGCGCTCCCGCCTGGCGCGTCCGGCCTCGCTGGGCGGCAAGACGATCGGGTTGCTCGACATCTCCAAGCCTCGCGGCGACGTGTTCTTGAACCGCATCGAACAACGGCTGGCAGAGCTCGGTGCCACAGTGCTGCGGTTCAAGAAGCCGACCTTCGCCAAGCCGGCTCCCGTCGATCTGCGTCACGAGATCGCCATCAAATGCGAGTTGGTGATCGAGGCGCTGGCCGATTGAGGCAGTTGCACGTCGTGCAGTGTGCACGACATCGTTGATCTCGAGAGTCGTGGAGTGCCGGCCGTGTTCGTCGCCTCTGCGCAGTTCGTCGACGCCGCGAGTGCTCAGTCGCAGGCGCTCGGGTTTCCGACAGTCGCCCGCGTGTTCACGCCGCATCCGATCCAGGATCGAACGGACGACGAGATGATCGCCTACGCCGACGCGGCAATCGACGAGATCGTCGCCGCGATCACGTCGGAAGGCACACAGCAGGCCCATCTCTGACGACGAGCCCCTCGAGCACGAGATCATTCGTCAGCCGACAGGCTCGCCGAACTTCGCAGCGCATCACAGACGCCAACTGCCCAAAAGCGACGGGTCCGGCCGTCAGGGCTTTCATCAGCCGGCCACGAGCCTGGCGGTCACTACCGTCGAAACGTGGTTGACGGGTGCTGACACCGGCGGAACCGACGGCAGGATCGACGCCGCTGCCGCGCCAACCACAACTTTCCCGCAGCGGGCAGACCTCACACTGCGGGGTGACCGGGCGGCACAGGACAGCGCCGAGATCCATCAGACACTGATTCCACGCCCACGAATCCCCACGGGCGAGAGCCGCGTCGGCGGCTCCTTGCGCCTGCCTGGCTGTCAGTCGAACGCCGCCAACACGGGCGAGCACGCGAGCAATGTTGGTGTCGACGACAGCGACATCCTGCTCGAACGCAAATGCCAATACGGCCCTGGCTGTGTATTCGCCGACGCCCGGAAGCGGCAACAGGTCCGCCAGCGTGCACGGGAATTCGTCCTGCTCGGCAATCAGCGCCGCAGCCGCGTGCAGGTTCTTGGCCCGTCTCGGGTAGCCGAGGCCCTGCCACAGTCGCAGGACGTCACCGAGCGCTGCCGTCGCACATGCCGCTGGCGTCGGGAAGCGTTCGATGAACGCCTGCCACTTCGGGATCACCCTTGATGCCTGGGTCTGCTGCAGCATCACCTCGCTGACGAGGACAGCCCAAGGATCACGCGTTCGCCGCCACGGCAGGTCGCGCAACCTCGGCACGCCCCACGTCAGCACTTCACAGGTTCGAGAAGGCAGCAAGCGCTCCACCCAGTCAGTCGCCCCAGACCTCGGTCTCGTCGTAGGGCCGGTCACGCGGCGGCAGGCTGTCCCGCTTCCAGACCATCACTCGCCGACGGAAGTAACAGACCTCTTGGCCCTGCTGATTGAAACCCTTGCTCTCGACGGTCACGATCCCCCGGTCAGGCTTTGACTTGGACGGCTGCACGTCGAGCACCCTCGTCTCGGCGTGGATGGTGTCGCCGTGAAAGGTCGGGAACTTGTGTTGAAGCGTCTCGACCTCGAGATTGGCGATCGCAGCGCCGCTGACGTCGGGCACGCTCATGCCCAGCACCAACGAGTACACCAGGTTGCCGACGACGACGTTTCGGCCTTGGACGCTCCGCGCTGCGAACCAATCGTTGGTGTGCAGAGGATGATGGTTCATCGTGATCATGCAGAAGAGATGATCGTCGTATTCGGTGATGGTCTTGCCGGGCCAGTGCTTGTACACATCGCCGACGACAAAGTCTTCGAGGCACCGCCCGAACGGACGCTCATGCGCGGTCATGAGGCGACAGTAGCTAGTCGTCGTCTGTGTCGTCGACGACGTCCGTTTCGATCGGCAGCTCGACGGTCATGTCACCGGGTGCCTTCCGTCGTTGCGCGAAGCGCACGGAGAACTCGAGAGCGCGTTCGTTGTTCGACGCATCTGCGGCGATGTCGCGCAACCGTCGCAATCGCTCGTGTCGTTTGATGCTCCACGGCCCGACCCTCAAGGAGGCGTACAGGATCCCGCCGAGCACGATCGGGAAGAAGAACTGGGCGAGACGGTAGGTCGCCGTGCCAAGGACCGCCGTGGACCTCGGCAGACCGAATCCGACCAGCACGACCGGCAGGACACCATCGATGATGCCGAGACCCCCTGGCGTGATCGGTATCACAGCCAGCACGTTGACGAGGCCGAAGGCCACGACCAGCGCGTCGATACCGATCGATCCTCCGAAGGCGCGCAGAAAGACCCACAACGCTGCGCAGTCGAGGATCCAGTTGGCTGCCGCCCAGCCGAGCACGCGGGCGAGCAACTTTCGATCGCCCGCGAGATCCTCGAGTCGTAGCCCGATGTGTCGCACACCGGCGGCGGCGCGATCCTCGCTGAGCCGCAGATGGCGGGCGATCCAGCGCAGGATCTGTTCTGCGCGTCCCTGGCCCTCCATCAGTCCGAAGACGATGCCGCTGGCGATCAGCATCAGAACGATCCCCGCGATAGCGGCTGTCGAGTATCCAGGGTTGACGCCGCGAATAGGGATCGAGACCATGAGGCCGATCCAGAACAAGAAGTTGAGCACGACCGCAGAACCGAGACCCGCAGTTGCCAGCGCAAACCCGGCGTCCGGACCGTTCACGCCGGAAAGCGTCATCAGCCGGTAGCCCATGGCCGAACCGGCAGCGCTGCCGCCGGGAACGATGCTGGACAACGCCTTGGTGCTCATCTGGATGCGGAAGAGGCGCAACCTCGAGATCTCCGAAGCTTCGTCACCGAGAGCAGCCCTGGTCAGCAACGTGTAGGCGAAGAGTGCGGCGATCTCCAGAAACAGGCCGAGCACCAGCAGTGCAGGATTGACGTCGCGCAGCTTTCCGGCCGCCTCGCGAACGCCGGGCACGATCGTGACCATCGCGAAGTACACGACCGTGAAGAACAGGAGCAGTTTGAGAGTGAAACGGTACGGTCTGAACCGGCTCGGGCGCGGCGGCCCACCGGTGTCATCTGCTGACACACGCGGCAGTTCGCCGGTCGCTGGGTCATCCGAACCGATGGCCATTGCACATTGCTTAGCCCAAATCGGTGCCCATCGGAGGCGATGAGACATGCGGCAGTCAAGTATCTAGGACCGCATTACCGGTATCTTCTGAGCAAGCGAGAGGGAGAATGTCATGAAGAAGATCATCCTGGTCGGCGCCATCGCGGTGCTTGCTGCATGCGGGAGCACGAAGAGCGATGTGTCGGTCGGGGCGGGCAGCAATGACACCTCTGTCACGACAGCCGGCGCCACAACAGCCACCGACGACACTGCCACCTCGATCTCGGGGTCCGACGACACCATCACGGTCGAGAACTTCGGCGACATGCCTCCGCAGTGCATCGCGCTGTTGGGTAAGTTCCTCAAGAAGATCGAGCCCGTCGTTTCCGAGATCGACTGGGACAAGGCAACGCTCGGCGACTTCAACACGTTCGGCGAGCAGTTCAAGACCGAATCCGATGCGTTCGACGCAGATTCAACAGCTGCAGGTTGCGACAAGTACAACCTCCAGGGCTCAGACGAGAAGCAGATCGAACAGATGGCCGCTCTCGCCGCTGTTGAAGCCCCCGGCACGGTCGGGTTCATCAAGTTCCTCGGATCGCTGGCTGCCAGTGCAACGGCTTCGGGCTCCATCCCATCCGATTGCGCCGGCACCATCGCAGCAATCGAGCCGTTCTTGGCAGACGGCAAGACGATGCAGGATCTGACGATGGCCCAGGTGACTCAACTCGGTCAACTGATGACCGGCATCAGTTCGAACTGCACTACCGAAGAGGCCTCGGCGTTCTTCGCTCGGCCCGACGTCACAACGTTCATCGGCGGCTGAACCAGTTAGCTGGCGACTGCCTCACTGGTCACTGCGTTGACGATCGTGCGTAGGCGAACGGTCAACTCGCCGGGCGCGTCAGCGGGGCACTTGCCGAGATGCACGAGGACAAGGTCCTTGTCGGGCACGACCAGGCAGTATTGGCCCTCGTAGCCATGGCAAGCCATGCTGCCGGGTTGATCGCGCCACATCCACCAGTGACTGCCGTAGTCCATGCCGTCTTCATCACTGGCAACCAAGGTGCGGCCGTGTTCGCACCACCCTTCCGGTAGCACGCGTCGGCCGGCCACCACCCCGTCGTTGCGGTAGAGCTCGCCGAACCTGGCGAAGTCGAGTGCAGTCGCATAGACGTAGGACGATCCGACGAAGGTGCCGCTGTCATCGAACCTCGGGATCGCGCTGGTCATCCCCACCGGCTCGAAGAGACGCTTGCTCAGGAAGGATTCCATGCCTTCGCGCCCGCCCCCGACCACGTCGCCGAGGATCTTGCAGATGATGTTGGTCGTCCCGCTGGAGTAGTTCCAGGTCGAACCCGGTCGGTGAACCAACGGCTGAGCCGCGGCGTAGGCGGCCATGTCGGTCTGCCCCGCTCCGAACAACATCTCGATGCAATGGCTCACCGAATCATCGACGTAGTCCTCGATCCATTCGAGCCCTGGTCGCATGTCGAGAAGGTCCTGCAGCGTGATCGCCTCTTTCGGAGTACCCGCCCAGCTCGGTACAGCCGCTGGTCGGTCAAGTTGCAGCAGCCCATCGGCGACCAGGATGCCGACGGCTGCGTGCGTGACGCTCTTGGCCATGCTCCATGAGATCAGTGTCGAGTCCGCGTCAACCGGGCCGCCCTTGCCGAACACCGAATCAGGCAGGACCCCGTACCGCTCGAAGACGACCTCGCCGCGGTGCTGAAGCAGCAGAGCGAGGGTCACGCCGTGAGGCGCGTCGGGCGCGAACAGCTCGTCGGCGACTCCGCAAATCGTGTGGTTCACGAACACGCACGGTAGTCAGATTGAGTCGAATGACTCATTTCCGAAGCAACGTGGCCCTGTTACAACTGCTACATGGGACGGGAAGTAGGACGGAATCATCGCGCGCGTTGGTCCGCTATAGGTGCCGCGGTTGCTGTCAGCCTTGGCGCGGGCGGACTTATTACATTCGTGAGCGCCTCCGGCGGCAGGGCGTCTTCTTTCGTTGCGATCACGCCATGCCGCTTGCTCGATACGCGCGTCGACGGTCCCGCCACTGGCGCACCTACGCCGCGGCATGTACCACTCGGCCAGCAGGAGACCTTGACCATACCCGCGCGTGGAAACTTCGGGAACTGCGCCGCACTGTCCCCGACTGCGACCGGTGCAGTCCTCAACGTCACGACCGTCAACTCGACCGCCGGCAGCTTTCTGACAGTTTGGCCGGCCGACCAGGAACGGCCGCTGGCCAGCAACCTCAACTGGATCGCCCACCAAGCCGCCACGCCGAACCAGGTGACGACCGGCCTCGACTCGGACGGCAACCTGAGCGTGTTCAACGCCACCGGCACAGTCGACGTGATCATCGACGTGGTCGGGATGTACGAGCCCGCATCCAGTGGTGGCGGCGGTGGCCGTGGTGAAAACGGTCCCAAGGGTGACGAGGGATCCCCTGGAGCGCAGGGCGCGCAGGGCGCCCAGGGCGCCTCGGGCGCCTCGGGCACTCAATTGATGACATCCTCGAAGCCCGACCATTCGGTGATCAACGGCCAGTACTCGTCCATGAAGCTCGATTCCAGCGGCGACCCGGTGATCAGTCACTCCGGTGGCGGCCACTTGCGGCTGACTCATTGCGACGACCCGGCATGCGGGCTCTCCCACTCCAACGTCGTCGATGATGGCGGAATCAACGGCGATGTCGTCGGTGACTACACGTCGCTGCAGCTCGACTCGCAGGGCTTGCCCCTCATCAGCTACTACGACGCCACCAACGGAGATCTCAAGCTCGCCCACTGCTCTGATGCAGCCTGCAGCGGGGCGTCGACCAACGTCGTCGACGGGGCGGGTGCCGATGTCGGTCAGTTCACGTCGCTCCAACTCGATAAGCACGGCTTGCCCGTGATCAGTTACTACGACGCCACGGCTCATCAGCTGAAGTTGGCGCGTTGCGCCGACCTCGACTGCGCCTCCGCTTCCTCCAACGCGGTCGCAACAGGCGAAGCCGACTACGGCCGGTTCAGCTCTCTCGTGCTCGACCCACACGACGGGTTGCCGACGATCGGGTACTACAACGCAGGCGCCGATGCGCTGATGGTCGTGCACTGCACGACCGGAGATTGCTCAGGCGCACAGACGGCGGTCCTCGTCGATGCATCTGCGGGGGCCAACCTGTCGATGACCGTCGATCATTCGGGTAACCCGGTCATGGCCTACTACGACAGCGCCGACAGAGCGTTGGTCATCGCACGGTGCGGTGACCCTGCGTGCGTGGCGGTTGCGATGGGCAAGCCGATCTTGGGCCTGCCGGGGGCGACCATCGACACCTCGGTCGTTGTCGATCCGGTGACCGACCTCGCGACAGCCAGTTACATCGATGGTTCGAACACCTACTCCGACGTGGTGATGCGCATCGTTCACTGCAACAACGCGGGATGCACGGATGCTGACTCGACCACACCTGATCCAGTCGCGGGTGAGGTGCCGGCCAACACATCCATGGTCCTCGATCTCCACGGGAACCCGATCATCAGCCGCTATGACAGCGGCGCAGCGAAACTCGCTGTCACGCACTGCATCGATCCGCTCTGCACCCCGCACGTCAAGGTGATCTCGACTCCGTAACGCAATCTTGTTCCCCACCCAAATACATCATGTGAGCGTGTGAGCCATCGGCGGCTGGTTCGCACGCTCACGTGATGCGTACAGACACCGTGCCTGATCACTTGGCTGAACGTCTCCACCGACAAGACTTGGGCGATGGAGGTCGCCTCGGCGCTCGGCACGTATCTCGAGGTCGTCGACTCAGTTGCACCGGGACTGGTCGAGGGCCTCTACGTGGTCGGCTCGTACGCACTCGACGATTGGCAGGCTGGGCGCAGCGACATCGACCTCGTCGCGATCACCGCCGAGCCGGCAACCGACACCGACTTCGCCGCTCTGCGAACCGCGCATGCGCTGCTGGGCGAACAACAAGGGCTTGCGCACATCGACGGTCCATACCTCGCATGGGCCGACCTGATCGCCGCGCCTGCGACCGGACTTCACCGTCCATGGACCCTGGACGGGCAGCTGCACCACGACGGCGAGTGCTTCGAGATCAATCCGGTCACCTGGTACACGCTCGCCCGGTACGGGGTGGCGGTGCGCGGACCGGCTGCAGAGCGGTTGAACATCTGGCATGAGGTGGAAGAGCGTGTGCGGTTCGTCATCGACAACCTGTCGACATATTGGAATCAAGTCGCAGGGTCGGTGGTGTCGGCGTGTGAAGAACCCGCGGCCTTGTTCGACCTTGCCTCTTTCGAATGGTGCGCGCTCGGCGCGCTGCGACTGCACTACACCGCCTTCACCGGCGACGTGACGTCGAAACGAGGCGCCGGCGAGTACGGGATCGTGGTGACCCCGGACTACATGCACGACACGCTTCGAGCTGCGCTCGAGGTGCGGTCGGGCGGTGAGCGGGAGGTGACGACGGCGATGATGCTCGGTGCTGCCGACGTGATCAGTTGGACGGTGAACGAGGTACGCCAGGCAACGGTGTGAAGTCGCGGTCGATCCATTTGTGCCCGACGTCGGGAACCGGTCCCGTTGCCAGCGCGATCGCCTCGTCGACCGTGTGCGCTCGCTGAGCCAACATGCGATGCGAGTCGCGCACGAACCCAGCAGTCACTGAATTGCACATCCACTCGAACAGCGGAGCCCAATATCCGTCGACGTCGAGAAACACGACCGGCTTGGCGATCAGGCCCAACTGATTCCAGGTCAACGCCTCGGCGAACTCGTCGACTGTTCCAAACCCGCCGGGCAGGACCACGAAGCCGTCGGCCAACTCGCTGAGCCTGGCCTTTCGGTCGTGCATGGTCGGGACAACCTCGAGCCGGGTCAAGCCCTCGTGGGCAACTTCGGCACGCACCAACCGCTCCGTGATCACTCCGACAACCTCGCCGTCGGCAGCAAGTGCGGCGTCTGCAACCAGACCCATGAGGCCGACGTGGCCGCCGCCGTAGACGAGGCCGATGCCACGATGGGCAAGGGCCGATCCCAGTTGATGTGCCGCCTCGCCAAACGATGGCGACGTGCCCGCATTCGATCCGCAGTACACGCAGACGCGCGTGGTTGGTTCAGAACGCATGTTTCAGCCTGTCACACGCGCGCAGCAGTCGTCACGCCCTGTTTCCGGGTGGTAGGGGTTTCCAGGTGGTGGACGCGCGTCGGTAACCTCGCAGTGATGCAGGAGCCGCTGGCTGACCTACCGATCGAGTTGCCGGGACCCGATCTCGTCGCCGCGGCGGACAACATCGAGATCGCCGCGAACGTCGTCGGCAAGGCGATCCGTCATCTTGCCGCCTCGGGCGGACCCGACAAGCACCAGGTGCTGGCTTACGATCTCGCCCACTCAGCGGCTCAGGTTGCTGCTGCCAAGGCGATGCTCGACTACGGCGCCAAAGGCGACGTCGAAGGCCGCCTGACATGCGCGTTCGCCGCAGACGTGATCCACGATCTGGTCAGCCGGATGTGCGGGCGCGAGCCGATGTGGGGGCTCGAGAGCTCGGCACTGCGCGACACCCAGCGGTTCCTCGAGAAGTTCCGCGCAGCCGCATTCGTCGCGTCGCTGGCGGAACAGCCGGGACCGCGTCATCTCGACAGCGACTTCGAGATGGTGCAAGACACGTTTCGGGCGTTTGCCGACAACGAGATCGCTCCAATCGCCGAACACGTGCACAGGCACAACGCGGACGTACCGGAGAAGCTCATCGGCGATCTTGCGGAGATGGGGGTCTTCGGCCTCAGCGTTCCCGCCGAATATGGCGGCTACAGCGAAGGCGGCGACGGCGAGTACATCGCTATGGTCGTCGCCACCGAGGAGCTCAGCCGGGGCTCACTCGGCATCGGCGGTTCGTTGATCACGCGCCCCGAGATCCTCACGAGGGCCCTCGTCAAGGGCGGGACCGAGGCCCAGAAGCACCACTGGCTGCCCAAACTGGCAACCGCAGAAGTCATGGTCGCTGTCGCTGTGACAGAGCCGGATTTCGGCAGCGATGTAGCGGGCATCAAGGTCACCGCGACACCCGCGGTCGGTCCGGACGATGCGCCTGGGTACGCCATCAACGGGGTCAAGACGTGGTGTACGTTCGGCGCTCGGGCGGACGTGTTGATGCTGCTGGCACGCACGGACCCGGACCGAAGCAAGGCTCATCGCGGATTAAGCCTTTTCATCGTTCCGAAGCCCCGCGGCGACGGTCACGGCTTCGTCTTCAGCCAACAGGCCGCCGCTGACGGCACTGTGGGCAAGATGGAAGGCCGCCCGATCGACACGATCGGCTATCGAGGAATGCACAGCTACGAGGTCGCTCTCGACAATTGGTGGGTGCCCGCTGACAACTTGATCGGCGAAGAGAACGGCCTCGGCAAGGGGTTCTACTTCCAAATGGAAGGGTTCGAGAACGGCCGCCTGCAGACGGCAGCGCGGGCCATCGGGGTGATGCAAGCTGCATATGAAGCGGCCTCGGAGTACGCCCGCAACCGCACTGTGTTCGGAGCGGTCATTGCCGATTATGAGCTCACGAGTGTGAAGCTCGGGCGAATGGCAGTGCTGATCCAAGCCGCAAGGCAGTTCAGCTACCACGTCGCCACGCTTATGGCAAAAGGCGAAGGGTCCATAGAAGCGAGCATGGTGAAGGCCTATGTGTGCAAAGCAGCCGAGTGGGTCACTCGTGAAGCGATGCAGATCCATGGTGGCTACGGATACGCGGAGGAGTACACCGTGAGCCGACTTTTCGTCGACGCTCGTGTGCTCAGCATCTTTGAGGGAGCCGACGAGACGCTTTGCCTGAAAGTAATCGCCCGGAGTTTGTGTAATACTTGACGGAACGACCTACGACTACCTGTCGTATAGTCGTAGACTGTTGGTTCAATGACGCTCGACCAAAGGGACGGTTCGGCGGGGCTCAGAAGCCTTCGCGGCGCGGTTGGTGCAACCGTGATCTTCACCGCGCTCACAATCGTGGGGCTCGGCATCGGCTGGACCTGGCTCTTCCAAAGAACGTCACAGAACTCGGCTATCGAAGATGCCGGCCAGTACGGCGCACTCAGCGGCCGCGCGGCACTGGCTCCATTCATCACCGACG
>JANMRB010000292.1:0-2854 GCA_031370825.1 Ilumatobacteraceae bacterium | reverse complement strand
AACTTGGCACCCGCCGGGTGAGGTGACGGTCGGGCCCTGTGCGACGGGCGCCCGGGAATCAGGTCAGGACCGGGAGGTAGCAGCCTTCAACGGCAGCGCTTGTGTGCCGCAGGTAGCCTGGCCGTCACCTCACTCGGCGGGCGTCGTTCATTTCACGGCTCATTTTGCCACTCGCTCGGCGAGCCGAGCGGCCCGTTCCGCGAGGTGTGGTGCGCCGAGCCGCGCTGCCACATTCGTGAAGTCGGCCGTTGGTCCGGACCAGTGCCAGTCGTCGACGACTCCGACGGGCACGTCGATCTCGATCGTCGCAATCCTGCGAAACAGCAAGGCGAGCTCGAGTTGGTCGCGGAGGGTGACTGCCAGCTTCTCGGCACCACGGAGCGCCGGAAGGCCCCAGTCCCCTGATGAGGCGGGGATCTCCGTGATGGAACCGAACTTGGCGAGCACCGCTGCTGCGCTCTTGGCCCCCCAGCCGGCGAGCCCTGGGTAGCCGTCGGCCGAGTCGCCGACGAGCGCCAGATAGTCGGCGATGGAGGCCGGACCGACGCCGAACTTCAGCAAGACTGCTGCTTCGTCGACGATCTCGCCCTTGCGCCGGTCGTACTGCACGACGCGGTTACCACGGACACATTGCCCGAGGTCTTTGTCGGGCGTGACGATCATGACTTGGGTGACCCGAGAGTCCGCGTCGGCGACCGCAGCTGCGGCCCCCAAGGCATCGTCAGCCTCGTATTCGACCATCGCCCACGTCGTGAAACCGGCGCTGACGAGGGCCTCTTCCATGAGCGGAATCTGCGACAGGAGCTCGGGATCCATGCCGGCGCTGGTCTTGTAACCGGCCCACATGTCGTTGCGGAAGCTCTCTATGACGTGATCACTGGCCACCCCGAGGTGTGTGGCGCCTTCGCTGACGAGTTGCAACGTCGATGCCACGACGCCGATGGTCGCTGCATACGGAACAGCGTCGGTGTGGTGGGCTGCCGAACCGAAATGTTGACGGAACAATTCATAGGTTCCGTCGATCAAATGGACGCGCACACGGCCACCGTAGTCGCCAAAGATCTCTCAAGATTGGGGCAAGTTCGGCCGATGCAATGTCCGTGGCGAACGAACTTCCGACGACTCAGACATGGGCGGCATCGGCCCCCAGTGAACCGCCGCCGCCCGCGCCCGCGGCCGCACCCCCCTCGTCCACCGAGATATTGGCCGCGAGCATCGCCGGTGCTGTCGAACGCCAACTGACCCAGTACATGTCGACGATGTCGCAGCAGGTCGAGGCGACACGCAAGGAAGCCGAAGCTGCTCGTCTCGAGATGCACGCCGAGTTCGTTCAACAGGTGGAAAGCCTGACCGCTCGACTCGACGCCAGCCAGCAAGGCAACGATCGCTACCAGGCAGCTTTGCAGGCCGCCTTGGAAGAGCGGCTCGCCGAATTCGCAAACCATCAGCACCAGACGTTGACGACCATCAACGGCAAGCTGGCCAGCCTTCCTTCGCTGGTGCAGGCCGAGCTGCCGGCTCAGTTCGCCGTCGTCAGCCGCGGGCTGCGCGACTACCTCGAGCACAAGACCGCGGCGGTCGAGACCCAGATCGACGAACTACACAAGAGCACCCGGCGCATCGACGAGCAGGCCGCTGCCATCGTGACCAACGTCAACGACACTGTTGCCGCGCTCTACCGGCGCATGGACGACGGCGATCAATCCGTCACGCGCAACATCGAGCAGCGACTCGGAGACATTCGCGGGTTGGTGGACCAGACCGGAGCCGACGTCGCCCGACAACTGGCCGAGCACGGCCAGATCCTGTCGCAGCGCGTCGATGCGATCGACATGAAGATGATCGATCGCAACATGGCGATGGAAGAGCGGATCAACGAGCACAACGGCGTGAGGATGGCCAACCTCGAAGCCACGATCGGCCGCGTCGGGTCTGGTTTCGACGATGCGATGGGCGCGCTCTCCAAGCGACTCGTCGACCTCGAATCCAAGCTGATCGAGGCGGGCGATCGCATGGACATCATTGCGGCCGACGTCGCCAAGGTCGACGAGGCCGCCATCGCCCAGGTCAAAGAGCAGATGTCCAGCGCGATCGGCGAGGCGATGCTCGTTCGCATCGAGGTCGACCGTTTCATCGCGGCGCAAGACTCGAAGTTCGACTCCACGGCGCTGAGAATGACGGAGATCGAGGCGCAGCTGGCCGACACGATGGACGTCAGCGAGGCGGTCCAGCTCGAACGCCTCGAAGAGATCGAGCGGGCGCTGATCGAGCTCAACCCCAACCAATTCGTCCGCAAAGTCGAAATGAACAACAACGGTGGCGGATTCTCGACATCGAACAACAACTCAACGCAGCCGGCGGGCAGCGAAAGCACATCAACCGAGCCCAGTTTCTCGTCGTACTGACGAAGAGCTGGTAACGCCCCCACTGGCGGGAGACGGGCACCATGGCATTGTTCCAGAAGACAAAAGATCCAACAGAGGCCGCATCCTCGCTGCCGCGTCCACAGATGCCGGCACCGATCGTCGGCGAGTCAGCGGCCGAATGCATGGGTGTCGGCCAGCGGCTGGTCGACGCCCAACACCTCAACCCCGAAAACTTGGCGACGGCGCTTGCGGCGGCCAATGGTGATCTGCTGCAGTTCGCCGACATCATGCTCGGCCGCTTCGGTGTCGGCCGCTCCGAGCTGACACAGGCCATCGCCGAAGTCACAGAAGTGCCGGCGAATGACTCGAAGACCATCTCGCTGCCCGACAACGCAAAGGGATTTCTGGACGAGAAGATCGTCCGGGCCCACTGTGTGATCGGCATTGCTGAAGAGGACGGCGCGATCGTCGTGATCGCCGCCGATCCG
>JANMRB010000289.1:0-2590 GCA_031370825.1 Ilumatobacteraceae bacterium | reverse complement strand
GGGTTCGAGCCGATCCCGTCGCCACCATCACCCGAGTGGCGCCCCTACGGGCACGGTTGGCGACTGCTGCCCCAGGACCATGACACGGACGGCATGGTGCTGATTCGATACCGTCGAACGTCATGAACGACCATCCACTGCACGCCAAGGTCCTCACCGTCAGCGACGGCGTGGTTCACGGCACCCGCGAGGATCTCAGTGGCGCGGCCCTTGTCGAGCAGCTCACCTCCGCCGGCTGGACCATCGTGGAGCACCGCGTCACGGCCGACGGCATCGACAACGTCGCCAACACGCTGCGCGAGATGTGCGGCGGCTTCTCCGGATTGGTCGTGTCGACCGGCGGCACGGGATTCGCCCCTCGGGATCAGACGCCGGAGGGCACGCGTCTCGTCATCGAACGCGAAGCCCCCGGGCTGGCCGAGGCGATGCGCCTGGTCAGTCCGCTCGGCCGTTTGTCACGTGGGATCGCCGGCATTCGTGGGCAAGCGATCATCTGCAACACGCCGGGCTCGCCGAAAGGTTGTGTCGAGCAGCTCGCCGCGATCCTCGACATCCTTCCTCACGCAGTTCGCTTGCTCGACGAATCACCGACTCAGCACTGACCGCTGCCGGATAGCCTGCTGCGGATGCTCAGGCTGGTCTTGCCAAAGGGATCGTTGGAGAAGGCCACGCTCGAGCTGTTCGCTGCCGCCGACCTTCCCGTCCTGCGGTCGTCCTCAGTCGACTACAAGGCAACCATCGATGATCCGCGGATCGCCGACGTGCGCATCCTCCGTCCGCAAGAGATCCCGATGTACGTCGCCGAGGGATTGTTCGACTTCGGCATCACCGGGCGCGATTGGGTCGAGGAGACCGGCAGCGAGGTGGTCAGCCTCGGCGAACTGCGGTACAGCAAATCCACCTCGGATCCTGTGAAGGTGGTCGCCGCGGTCGCTGCTGACTCGCCCGCCCAACGAGTCGAGGACCTCCCACAGGGTGTACGGGTCACGAGCGAATACCCGAAGCTGACCGAGCGCTACTTCGCCTCGAAGGGAATCGCCGCTGATGTGCGCCTGTCGTATGGGGCGACCGAAGCGAAGATCCCCGACATCGCCGATTGTGTGGTCGAGATCACAGAGACCGGCCGGGCGCTGCGCGCGGCAGGGCTGCGAATCATCGACACGGTGTTGGTCAGTTACACCGAGATGGTTGCGAACAAGGCTTCGTTCGACGATCCCGTCAAGCTCCACGCGATGAGTCAGTTGATGACCCTCCTGCTCGGCACGCTCGATGCACGCGGCAAGGTGTTGGTGAAGCTCAACGTCGGCACCGAGCACTTCAAAGCGGTGCTCGCCGTACTGCCGGCGGCCAAATCGCCGACCATCAGTGAGCTCGCCAGCGGTGGGTACGCGATCGAATCCGTCGTCGACAAGCGAACGATCAACACTCTGATTCCCGAGCTGAAAGACGCCGGCGCCTCCGACATCTTGGAGTTGCCCATCAGCAAGATCGTTGCCTGAGATGCGTGGCACGGTGACATCGTTCGACAAGGTCGTCGGTCTCGGTGAAGTCACCCGCGACGATGGCTGGGTCGTGCCGTTCCACTGCATCGTGATCGCCGACGGAAGCCGCGACATCCCGGTCGGTGCAGAGGTCGAGTTCGATCTGTTGTGCAAGCTCGGCCGGTACGAAGCCGACCACGTCGTCACGATATGAACGAGCGCGATCAGCGCATCCTCGACGTCATTCGCTCGCTGCGCGAGGGCGAGGTCGTGACATACGGCGACATCGCCGAGGATGCCGGGTACCCCAAACGGTCCCGTCTAGTCGGCCACATTCTGGCGACGACGGACGAGGACCTCCCGTGGTGGCGCGTTGTCAATTCGGTCGGTCGCCTCGTTCCCGGCCACGAACGCGAGCAGTCAGCGCAGTTGCGTTCCGAGGGTGTCAAGGTGGCAGATGGTCGCGTTCGCAAAGCCCGCTACGGCAGGTTCAGTTCTCTGCCAGGGTCGCGGCCTTGATCTGAACGAAGGCGAAGCGGATGTTCGACAGCGCGACCGTCAGCGTGCCGACCTCGGGGCCGAGGCGTTCGCCGAGCCCTTCGACCAGGCAGGCGACGGCATCGATGGCCAACGACGCCTCGCTGAGACGTGGCGGCTCGGCAAAAAGATGGATGGCCGCCAACTCGTACAAACCCACGACGTGGTTGGCCACGACCGTTTCGGCGGACACCTCCGCGAGACGGGCCTTCGCATCCCTGATTGCGTTCTGGGCGTCTTCCAGCACCGATTCGGTGTCTTCGCTGCTCACCTGAGGTATCGTATCCGCCGACAACTCATCGCGAAGTGGGGTGGCTGCTCGAGAATTTCACAGCGGCAGCGCACTCCCACCCGGCCACACATGCGTCAGCTACCGTGCGTCCGGGTCACAGGCACCTCGAGTGACCGTCCTGGTGGCGGATCGCTTCGCTGTGTTGGTGGCTTCGCAGCCAAACACATCGGAAGGGATCCACCCATTGCACAGGATTGATCAGCCATAGCACCGCCGCAGCAACCGGAGCACCGGTACAACGATCGCATCCGCGCCCGCGAGGTTCGCCTCATCGGCGCAG
>JANMRB010000279.1:0-4380 GCA_031370825.1 Ilumatobacteraceae bacterium | reverse complement strand
ACAGCAGACGCAAACACCTCGTGTTGAGCCATGGGCAGCCTTGCTCGCCGTTCGAGCACGGCGAGCAACAATGCCAATCGGCCGGGGTCGAGGCCCTGGGCGCTGCGCCGGGGTGGCACACCAGAGATGACCTTGTTGGTCAAGGCCTGTACCTCGACGAGCAGGGGTCGATGGCCTTCCAGCGTTGGGGTGACCGCGGACCCGGCGACACCCGTGCGTCGGTCGGTGAGGAACAGGCTGCTGGCATCGGGCACGCCGACGAGCCCGCGTTCGACCATCTCGAACACACCCAGTTCGTTGGTGGACCCGAAGCGGTGTTTGACCGCCCGCAGAAGGCGAAGGGCATGATGTCGGTCGCCTTCGAAGCTGAGGACGGTGTCGACAACGTGCTCGAGAACCCTCGGGCCCGCCAAGGCGCCATCTTTGGTGACATGGCCGACCAGCACCATGGGGATGCCGCGTTGTTTGGCTTCGGTGACCAACCGGTGGGTACAGCCGCGTACTTGCACGACACTGCCGGGAGCCGAGCCGAGGTCCGGGTCGGCGACCGATTGAATGCTGTCGATGATCACGAGTTGCGGCCGCACCGTGTCGAGGGCGGCGACTACGTGCGGGAGCGAGGTCTCGGCCAGCAGCCACAAGTTGGGTCCGAGGGCACCCAGCCGTTCGGCACGGAGCCGAACCTGCTGGGCGCTCTCTTCACCGCTGACGTACAGGGTCCGCGTCGGCCAGGCGGCCGCCAACTGGAGCAGCAACGTGCTCTTGCCGATTCCCGGTTCGCCGCCCAACAGCGTGACAGTGCCAGGCACGAGACCACCGCCGAGCACACGGTCGAGCTCGTCGAGACCGGTCGACTGCGGACCACCGACCAACGAGTCGACCTCGGCGATCGGCATTGCAGTAGCTGCCGAAGTTGCCGACAACAGCGTGGCGATGTCGGGATCTGGCCCCTCGACATCTTCGACCATCGAATTCCACGCCTGGCATGACGCGCACTGACCGGCCCACTTGGGGTAGGCGGTCGCGCAGGCGCTGCAGCGGTACACGAGGCGGATCTTCGACATGCGGTCCACCCTAGAGAAGGGGTGTCACATGGTGCGCGGACTGCGGTGGTGGAGACGGCGCTTTCGTTGCCGCACCACCCAAGCGATGAAAGCCGTTGCCAGCACACACCACGCGACAAGCCCGATGAGCGCTGCGTTGGAAGCGATGCCCCAGATCTTGGCCGTGCTGTGGTCATCGACACCGGTCGTAGCCATGTCCAGCTGCGAGCCGTCGAGCGGCACGAGCCACGTGACGCTGCCGCCCTCGACGGTTCCGGTCGTCGAGGTGAGCTTGCCCGGCAACGTTGTCCGCACCGTCACGTGGACCGCATCGCTTGGGCTCGAATTCGACGCGGCCACCTCCTCGGCATATGGCGTCGCCCCGATTGCAGTGAGCACATCTGGATCGGCGAAGGCACCCAGCCCGTCTATCCGCAGCGATCCCGCAAGCGTTACTGCCGTGCCACCCGAACTGATCACACGAGACAAGGTGACCCCGTGCAACGGACCGCCAGTGCCGTTGATCGACTGCAGCAGCGCGGTTGCCTCTTCGGGATTCGCAAACGTGTGCGTGATCTCGACCTTCAGTCCGCCGTCACTGGTCGCTTCCGGTCCTACAACCGTCCAACCGGCGGCCTTGACGTCGTCGAAGCGCAGGTCGTCGGCCAGTCCAGGGGCCTTGCTGACCACATCGGCATCGGCAATCGCCGTGACCGTGATGTTGCCACTGCCGTCGGCACCCATCGCGATCTCCACCGTCGCGTCGACTCGGCATGCTGCGAGCAGCGTCACGCAGATCACGACAAGGGCTCGGCGCATAGTCTCCCGATTGTGGCATGTGGAACCTCGTGGAGGCCGGAGGTGTCAGGACAGGCAACTCGTCGACCATGACCACTGAACAAACCGAACCGTCGGACTCCGATCTCGTCGCCCGCGCTCGCGCTGGCGACAACGCTTCATTTGGCGCGCTCGTCGGGCGGTACCAACAGGCGGCGCTGCGCCTTGCAGCGGCGATCAGTGGCTCAGTCGATGACGCCAACGACATCGCCCAGGAGGCCTTCGTGAAAGCCCATCGATCATTGCCGAAGCTGACCGACCCGGCGATGGTTCGGTCGTGGTTGTTGCGGATCGTTGCCAACGAGGCCAAGAACCATCTGCGCAGCCGGGATCGGCGGCGGCGGCGCGACGACCGATACGGGGCATGGGTCGTTGCTGCGGTGCCCGATCCCGAGGCAAGCGCGTTGAGCTCCGATGACGCCCGCACCTTGGCGCAAGCACTTGGGAAAATCGCGGAGCGCGACCGACAGGTCCTGGCCTACCGCTACTTCGCCGGGTTGTCCGAAGTCGAGACCGCGGTCGCCGCTGGCGTACCCGTCGGCACGGTCAAGTCGCGCACGGCTCGCGCCCTGACTCGGCTGCGGACCGAATTGGAGCAATCATGATCGACCTCGAACGCTCACTGAGCGAGCTCGCCGAGCGCGTCGACATTCCGTCGTCGGAGTGGTTCGTCAGCGATGTGATGCACCGAATCAGCGAGGTGTCCGAGGCACCGGTTCGTCGGATGAATCGGCGCGCTCCGCGTCTCGCCGGAGCGCTCGCGGCCGTCGTTGTGGCGGCCATCGTGGTGCTGCCCGGGCCCCGCCATGCTGTTGCCCGCTGGTTGGGTTTCGACAGCGTGCGCATCGAGCCCAACGTGACGGTGCCGACAACGCCAAGACAGACGTCGCCAGAGCAGACGACGGCTAGCGGTTCTGCTCCGGCGACGACTCCACCGAGCGATGCAGTGTTGAATCTCGGCCCCGCGGTGTCGATCGACGCGGCGATTTCACGGACAGGTCTCCCGGACCCGACCCCGGCGCTTCTCGGGGACCCTGCATCGGTACACGTCGTCACACCGCCCGTGACTGGCCAGATACTGCTGGTCTATGCGCCGTCGGATCTCGTACCGCAGTCCCCGGTCACCGACGTCGGTGCTCTCGTCTCGGTGATGCCGGCGCACATCGACGAGGGCTTCTTCCGCAAGACACTTGGTTCTGAATCAACCGTTCGACCGATCGACTTCAACGGGGTCAGTGGGTTCTGGATCGAAGGATCTCCGCATCAAGTGTTGTTCGATGTCGGCAACGGTCAGATCCAGCCGGACACCCTTCGGTTGGCGACCAACACGTTGCTGTGGGAGCGCGACGGTCACGTCTACCGTCTCGAAGCCGACATCTCCTTGGAGACAGCCGTGCGCATCGCCCAATCGATCCAGTGAGCCGCAAGGCCAGCCAAGTCAGGTCAGCCGGTTGCACCCTTCAGCACATCTGCGGCGGCGTGGATGGCATCTACCGATTTGATCAACGGCAGGTTGACGATCACCTCGTCGACGCCAGCGGCGACGATCGCGGCAACGTTCTCGGTCGCCTCGTCCGCTGTGGCGACGATCATCCGGTCACGAACGTCGGTGTTCGAGTCATATCCGACCATTTGACGAAGGCTGTCTCGTTCGGCGTCGTTCGGGGATACGAACAGGCTGACCATCGCCGTCCGCTTCACGTCGGACGGATCTCGGCCGACCGCAGCACAGTGCTCGTCGAGGATCGCCAGCTTCTTGGCGACGATCTGCGCCGTGCCACCGATGTTGCACATGTCGGCGAGCTCGGCGACCATCCGCAGCGTCTTCTTCTCACCGCTGCCGCCGATCATGATCGGTATGCGCCGTTGTGGTCGGGGAACCACTCGCGCGTCGACGACGTTGTAGTACGTCCCGTGGTAGGTGAACGTCTCGTTGTCGAACATTCCTCGACAGATCGCGACGGCCTCGCTGAGTCGAGCGAACCGTTCCTTCACCGCCGGAAACTCCCAGCCGTAGGCGGCGTGCTCTGTGTCGTACCATGCGGCGCCGATGCCGAGCACGGCTCTCCCACCCGTGAGCGCGTCGAGCGACACGATCTGCTTGGCGAGGTGTGCCGGATTCCGGTAAGTGACGCCGGTGACAAGCGTGCCGAGTTCCGCACGCTTGGTCAGCGCGGCCAGCGATCCCAGTGCGACGTACCCCTCCAGGATGGATGCGCCGGGTCCACCCAGTGGCGGAAGCTGGAGGAAGTGATCCATCACCCACATCGACGAGAACCCGGACGATTCCGCCGATTCGGCGACAGCGCGTAGACGGTCCATGGTTGTCGGTGGGTCTGCGTCGACGATCCACGAGAAGTCGGGCAGTTGCAGTCCATAGGTCGCCATACGACAAGCCTCCTGAATTCGGTGCTCGGGCACCCGATTCAACGCAACCTACGTCTGTCGGAACGCGACGGCAACCGGTGGTGTCAAGAGGGCATGTGGATCCCGAGGAAAC
>JANMRB010000255.1:0-14628 GCA_031370825.1 Ilumatobacteraceae bacterium | reverse complement strand
ATGGGCGACAACACCATCCACTACGAAGGTCACGTGCGGATGATGGGTGCCACGCAGCCGTTCTTGTCGGGCGCGATCTCGAAGACCGTCAACATGCCCGAAGAGGCGTCGATCGAAGACATCGAGGCTCTCCACCAACTGTCGTGGGAGCTCGGCTTGAAGGCCGTTGCGGTGTACCGCGACAACTGCAAGGTCGGTCAGCCGTTGTCGACGGCTAGGAAAGACGGCGAGGGTGTCGACACCCCGACGTCGATGGCCGCGTCCCAGGCCGTCGAGCGGATCGTCGAGAAGATCGTTCATCAGCCGATTCGTCAGAAGCTGCCGCGAACCCGCAATGCGCGCACGTTCGAGTTCCGCGTCGCCGACTGCAAGGGCTTCGCCAACATCGGCGAGTACGCCGATGGTCGTCCGGGCGAGATCTTCCTCACCGTGTCAAAGCAGGGTTCGACGCTGAGTGGGATCATGGACGCATTCGCCAAGAGCATCAGCTACGGCCTCCAATACGGCGTGCCGATGCGGGCCTTCGTCGAAGCCTTCACCAACATGCGCTTCGAGCCGGCCGGTATGACCGACGACCCCGACATCCGGTTCGCCTCCTCGATCATGGACTACCTCTTCCGTCGGCTCGCACTCGAGTACTTGACCTACGACGAGCGCGCCGAGCTCGGCATCTTCTCGATCGACGAGCGGTTGCAGCCAACGCTTCCCGGTGTCGAAGAAAGTGTCATCGAGACCCGCACGGGCAGCGAGATCGCGTCCGACCCGAAGAGCGTGCCGTCTGCAGATGAGCTGATGACCCAACTCGATCTCGGAGTCGCGCCCAAGGCACCGAACAACGACATCACCAACCCTGGTGGAATCGTTCGTCCGGCCGCGGTACCGACAGCCAGTCCTCGTGCAAGTGATGCGCCGATGTGCATGCAGTGTGGCGTGCAGATGATCCGCGCTGGCTCATGCCACGCCTGCCCCAGCTGCGGTTCGACAAGCGGCTGCAGCTGACGTAGACGACCAGGAAATGTCATTGGCGTTTGTGCCCCAATGACATTTCTTCGGTCACCAACCTCCCGGATTCGTCACGGAACGCCGGATACGACACAGACCGATGCTCCGACATGGGCGGGCTCGGCGAACAACCTGTGGCAGACCTGCTGTGAGTCGAATTCGCACTTGTGACGCAATATCCGACTCACACCACACCGGCTGGAATGCCTCCGGCGCGCCTGCTCGAGCGATGTGGGCGCCAACACGCGTTCGGTCACGCCTCTTGGTCGTTGAAGTCTGCGGCGCCCAGATCCTCGGACACCGACGATGCCGCACCGGAGCCGGCGATCGGCGCTGGTCGGTGAGCTTGCGGATGCAGGCAGTGGCCGTTGGATGGGCATGGGATGACCGTTCACAGCTGATGTAGACGCGCTCCTGCGCGCTCGACTTCTCCGACATGAGAGCAGGTTGACTAGGGAGCACAGAGGCTTGCCGTTACGACGACCCCACGCGCAGTCGTTCGAGGAAGCGCAGAGCGGCTTGGGATGATTCGATCCGCCAAAGTTCGACGACGTCCGGCGCGGCGCTGTCATCGACCTTGGTCGCTATTGCGCTGGCCCGTTGTTCGATCAGGCGGTGTTGTTGTTCCAGCATGGAGCTGATGTCGATGTTGCACAGGTCGGCGATGATCAGCTTGAGGAGCAGTTCGCTGCGCACGTCGCGTAGGTGCGCTACTGGAGTGTGCAGCCACTTGCGGAGTTGGGCTCGACCCGATCGGGTGGCTGCGAGAATGGTGCGGTTGCCGCCGGCGATACCGGGTTCTTTGCCGACGGCGTGGATGTAGCCGCGGTTGGTGAGTTGCTCGACGCAGCGGTAGGTGAGGGGCCGAGAGATAGACCACACTCTTCCGACGGGGCCGTCGGGTTTGAGGCGGGCGGCGATCGCGAAGCCGTGGGTCGGTGCTGGGTAGATGATGCCGAGGCACGCCCACTCACCGAGCAGTAGTTGTTGTTCGTTGGCTCGACTCACGTTCACCATCGTCGCATTTTCGCCATGGCTATCGGGAAGGTCGAGCGGCGCGGCCCAAGGTTTGATGTCGAGGAGTGGGGTCTGTCTTCCATTCTGGAATTTGGAGTTGAATGACGAGAATGCGGTCATGGGCGACTAGTCACGGCGCAGAGAATCCGTACTTGGCGAGGATCGCAGTTCCGCCATCGCTAACGACGAAGGCCATGAACGCCTTTGCCGCATCGGGGTTCGGTGACTCTCTCGTCAACACCATCGGATAGTTGTTGATCACGTTGACGTCGGCGGGGATCTCGACGCCCGCAGCAGTCTCGCTCGCTGCCTGCACGTCAGTGACGTAGACGATTCCGGCGTCGGCCTCGCCTGCAGACACCTTGGTCACGACACCTTTGACCTTGTCCTCGAGGCTCTTCGGAGTCACCGTCACCGCCGCGTTCGCGAGTACCGTCGCGGCGCTTTTGCCACACGGAACTGTGTCGGCGCAGAGCACCACGATCAGGTCGGGCTTGGCTAAATCGGCGACACCGGCGACCGATTTTGGGTTGCCTTTCTCGACGATGATTTCCATCGTGTTCTTGGCGATTGACACCGGATCGCCGATGTTCTCGCCGGCGTTGGTCAACTTCTTCATGTTCGAATCGTCGGCCGAAACGAAGATGTCGGCGGGAGCACCCTGGGTGATTTGGGTGACGAGATCGGCGGAGCCGGCGAAGTTGAAGGTCAGGTTGGCGTCAGGGTTGTCGACCTTGAACGCCGTCGCCATTTCGTTGAACGCCTCCGTCAGCGACGATCCCGCGAAGACGACGACTTCGCCAGAAACTGCAGGCATCGTCGTCGGGGCTTGCGTGGGTGGAGCTTCCGTCGTTGGAGCGACAGTGCCTTGCGTTGCCGTCGTCGTGGGTGCCTCTGAGGCGGCCGCGGTAGCCGGGGTCGTGGCCGCTGAATTGGAGTCGCTGCCGCACGAGACGGCGATGGGCCCGAGAAGACCGACGGCTGAAATGAGGAGTCGAGGTGTTCTACGCATGATCACGACAATAGTCAGAGACTTACTAACGCAGCTTCATCGGCTGACCATTGCGCAGACCAGGGACTACTATCCGAAACCCAACGCTCGACGGAACGACCGACGCCTCGGTGAGCCCCGCCGCCGGCGTCGCACCCCGGGGCGTCCGCATCGACGTCAACGAGCCGTCCCAGCGGGTCCGGGTCCGCAACCGAGGCGAGCTGACGCTCCTTGACGCCGTGTCGTTCACGCTCTCGGCTGGTGAGCTCGTCGCGATCGTCGGTCCCAGCGGCGCCGGCAAGACAACGCTGTTGGAGGCGATCGCCGGCATCGCCCCGGCGACCTCGGGGTCGGTGCGCTTCGACGGCATCGACGTGTACGCAAACCTGGGGACATTTCGCAGCGTGCTCGGCTACGTGCCGCAGGACGACATCATCCATGCCGACCTGCCTCTTCAACGCACGCTCCGCTACGCCGCGCGGCTGCGACTCCCGTCGTCGGCAGGAGCGGCCGAGGTCGACGACGCCGTCCGTGACGCGCGTCGTACGGCGATGCGGGCACGAAGTCCACTGGCACCTACTGGCTAGTTCTCGCAGCGTTCGCTGTCGTGTTCCTGGTCGCCACTTGGGGTGCGCTCGTACGCACCACACGGAGATCGATGAGCTGAACATTGCGCGCCCGGGCTGGGTGAACCGCGGGTCACACGCCGATGATGCTCACATCGAGCTCGCCGAGCTGCTCGTTCACGCGCGCCAGATCGGTGTCGATCAGCGCGGTCAGTGCCGACAGCTGCTCGTCGGCCTGACCGGCCAGCTTGTCGTACACGGCATATGACTGGGTGGTGGGACGCGCGTCGGCGCTACCCACCACCGGTGGCAAGTCGCTGAGCTTCTCGAAGAGCTTCTCGCGGTAGTTCAGCGTGTCCCCGTCGGAGGTGAATTCGGACTGCACGAGCTCGGCCTCGATGCCTTCGAGCTGTTCCTTGAGCGCCTGGGCGGCTGCGATCGCGGCTTTCGCCGAATCGCTGTCGGCCAGCCGCTTGGCCCAGTCGTCGAGCTGCCGCTTCAACGACCGGATCGTGTTGACGCCGGTGGCGATCTCCGACAACTTGTCGCGGATCCGGATCAGGAAATCGAACTGCTCGGCCAGGTCGGCGTCGCTCGTGGTGATCCGAGGATCCTTTATCAGCTCGAAGGACTGCAACATCGACCAGTCGCCGACCTTCAGCGCCGCGTGGTACGGGCCGGGCTTGGCGAGCGGTCCGCCCGGCCGCTTGTGGAACTCGGTGTCGACCATCTTCACGCCGTTGGGATACGTCATCGGCCATTGGAAGCTGTTCATGCCGGCGGCTGCGGTGATGAACAGCAACCCCTCGCGATCTTTCTTGTCTTCCGGAATCACGCTGGAGAACGTCTCGATCTCGTTGCCGTCGCCATCGCTGATGGTCAGGCTTGCCTCGCCAACAGCGGCTTCGTCGAGGAAGTACATGATCCGAACGCCGCGCTCGAGGTCGGTGCCGGCATCGATGACCCGCTTGCGAACGTGACCCGTCTCGAGCTCCTCGACATAGAACGTGGCGTTCTGCCCGCTGGTGACGTGGTAGTTCTTGCCGCCCGGCGTCCCGCCCCACGCAGCAGCGATGTGCGGAGGAACGCGGACGGCATCGCGTGGCTTGAGCAGGTGCCGGCTCGCTGCGAACAGATCGTCGTGCATCTGGTGCAACGGCGTCAGGTCGTCGAGGATCCAGAACGAACGACCGTGAGTCGCGACGACGAGGTCGGTGCCTTTGACGACGAAGTCGTAGATGGGCGTGACGGGAAGGTTGCTCTGCAGTGACTGCCAGTTGGCGCCGTCGTCGAATGACACATGAATGCCGAGCTCGGTCCCCACGTAGAGCAGACCTTTGCGGCTCGGATCTTCTCGAATGACCCGGCAGAACTCGTCCTTTGGCAGCCCCGTGTCGATCCGGGTCCATGTAGCGCCAAGGTCGTCGGTCTTGTAGACGTACGGCGCGTAGTCCCCCATCTTGTGGCGCGCCGCGGTCATGTAGGCCGTGCCGGCTGTGTGTGGTGACTCGGCGATCATTGTGACTTGGGAGAACTTCGGGAGGTCGGGTGGGGTGACCTTGGCCCAATCGCCGCCGTCGTTCTTTGACACATGCACCAGTCCGTCATCGGATCCGGCCATCAGCACACCTTGCTGGTGGGCGGACACCATCAACGAAAAGATGGTGGCGTACATCTCGGCGCCCGCAGTGTCCATCGTGAGCGGTCCGGAGACACTCATGGTTGCCGAGTCAGCGTATGTGAGGTCCGGGCTGATGGTCTGCCAGCTGTGCCCCTCGTCGGTCGTGCGGAACACCTTGTTGCCACCGGTGTAGAGCACTTTGCTGTCGTGCGGTGAGAACACGATCGGGTAGGTCCACTGGAAGCGGACCTCGGCGGTGTTGCCGTCGTGATAGGCCTCGGGCCAGACATTGACGAGCTGGATCTGCTTGGTGGTGTGGTCGTATCGCTGGAGCGACTCGCCGCCTCCGGGTGAACTGCCGATGGCACCTACGTACACGATGTTCGCGTCGCCCGGTTTCGGTGCGACGTATCCGCTCTCGGCCGTGCCTGGTGCATAGCAATCGGCCCAGTTAATGGCACCGAGACCGGTCTGGCTGGGCACTGCGATGCTGGAGTTGTCCTGCTGCGATCCGTACACCACGTAGGGAAATTGGTCGTCGGTGGCCACGTGGTAGAACTGCGCGGTCAGCTGGTTGTAGATCGTCGACCACGACTCGCCGGCGTTGAACGACACCCACGCCCCGCCGTCGTCGCAACCGATCATGCGGTCGGGGTTCGTCGGATCGATCCACAGCGCATGGTTGTCGCCGTGAGGTGTGTGGAACTCCTCGAACGTCTTGCCGCCATCGATCGACTTCCATGCCTTCATGTTCATGACGAACACCTCGTCGGCATCGGTGGGGTGGGCGATGACGTGCTGGTAGTACCACGGGCGCCAGCCGAGGTCGGGGTTTGACGACACCTTCTCCCACGTCTCGCCGAAGTCGTCGGAACGGTAGAGGCCACGCTTGCGGCCCTCGGCTTCCACCATTGCGAACACCCGACCGGAGCGAGCCGGCGATACCGCGACACCGATCTTGCCGAGGATGCCGTCCGGCATGCCGGGGCGATTGCTGATGTTCTCCCAAGTGTCGCCGCCGTCTCGCGAGCGCCACAGTCCGCTGTCGGGGCCCCCACTGTCGATCGACCAGAACGTGCGGCGGGCCTGCCAGATGGTGGCGAAGATGATGCGGGGGTTGTTGGGATCCAGCGCCACGTCGACTGCGCCGGCGCGTTCGCTGACGTGCAACACGAGCTCCCAACTCTCGCCACCATCCTTCGACCGGTAGAGCCCGCGCTCGGGGTTGTCTTTCGAAGCATGGCCGAGTGCGGCGACGTAGACGAGGTCGGGATCGTCGGGGTGAACTCGAATCTCGCCGATGTGCCGCGACTCGGGGAGGCCCATGTGCCGCCACGTGAGGCCGGCATCGGTCGACTTGTAGATGCCGTCGCCGTGGGTGACGTCGATGCGGATGGTCGTTTCGCCCGTGCCGGCGTAGATGACGTTCCCGTCGGAGGGCGCGACCGCCAGTGCTCCGATCGATGCCGTGGTGAGGAAGCCATCCGTCACGTTCACCCAGTACTGACCGGCGTCGTCGCTCTTCCACACACCACCGGCGACGGCGCCGAAGTAGAAGACGGATTGCTGCTTCGGGTCGGCTGCGACCGCCACGACCCGCCCACCGCGGGTCGGACCGATGCAGCGGTAGCGGATCTGGCTCAGAAACTTTGGATCAACGGTCGGCACGGGCTGAATCCTCTCACTCGAGACGGGGGATGAAGGTGTCGATCGTTGCTGCCAGCTCCACGGGCATGTCTCCCTGGATGCTGTGCCCGGCTTCGTCGAAGTGGACAACTTGCGCTGCTGGCAGGCGCCGGCGGAGCTCTGCTTCGTCATCGTCACGAAGCACCGAATCCGGTCGCATGCCGCGGGCGAGCAGCAGCGGAACCTCGATGCGCCCGAGGGTGTCCAGCAGATCCTCGAACATCTTTGAGTCAGGCCGCGACGTCGTCTGAGGGGCTGCCTCGTCATTGGGAGAGTTGATGCGCCAACGCGAATGACGCCACGCCCAACTGCCGTCGTCGAGCTGAACTGCGTTGTGCAAGATGCCGCGACGTAATGACGAGACGCGTCGCTTCGGGTTGAACTGGATTGTTCGAGCAAGAAGCTCGTCGAAGTTGGGAAACGTCGCCGGACCGTTGACGAAATCGCTGATGTGACGAGCGTGTTCGGGCTCGAGCCCTGGGAGCACATCGACAAGGACGATCCTGCGGACGAGACCCGGCGCAACCTCGGTGAGGGCAATCGTGATGAGGCCACCGAAGGACATGCCGACGACACCACTTGCTTTCGGTGCGAGTGCCCAAATGACCTTGGCCACGTCCTCCGAGGCTGCCATGGGGGCGTGATCGGTCATCGTGCGCTGGCTCTCCCCGGGCCCGTCGGAGTGACCGTGACCGGGAAGATCGATCGCAATCAAGGGTCTCGGCCGCAGCGCCATTGCAACCGTGTCCCACGTGTGCGCGTTCTGCGAGCCACCGTGGAGGAACACGAGCTCCGGTTCGCCAGTGCCCCAGACAAGTGCACTGAGCCGCCGCCCAGCGTCGACCTCAACGAATTCCCGGCGCACCACGGGCGGTTCGGTGAAGGGCAACCCATACTCTGAAGCGTTCTCGTGGAAGAGACTGAATTCGTCATACTCGACCCGCTCTGCGCTCACGACGCACACCATAGGTCTGACGGCTGACGCGACGACGGTGAGAGGTGCGGATGGACGATCTGGCAGCCTTGAACGATGGAACTCTTCGAGGGATGTATCGCCGTCGTGACTGGTGGCGGCTCTGGAATGGGACGAGAGCTCGTCAGGCAGTTGAGTGCGGCCGGTTGCCAGGTAGCGACCTGCGATGTCTCGGCTGAGAACGTTGCCGAGACCAAGGTGATGTGCGACGCGGTTGCTGGTGCGGGGCGCGTCACAACGTTCGTAGCCGACGTCTCCAACGAATCTGCGGTGAACGCGTTCGCCGACTTTGTTGCGACCGAACACGAGACCGATCACATCAACCTGCTCTTCAACAATGCCGGCATTGGTGGGGGAGGCAGCTTCGTGCTCGACGAGCGCAGCGATTGGGAGACCACGTTCAACATCTGCTGGGGCGGCGTGTACCTGTGCAGCCGAGCGTTCATGCCCATGTTGCTGGCAAGCACCGACGGGCATGTCGTCAACACCAGCAGCATCAACGGATTCTGGGCGTCACTCGGCCTCGGCATACCCCACACTGCGTACAGCGCAGCGAAGTTTGCGGTCAAGGGCTTCACAGAGGCGCTGATCACGGACTTCCGTTTGAACGCACCGCACCTGCGGGCCTCCGTGGTCATGCCCGGCCACATCGGAACCTCGATCGTCATCAACTCAGGCAAGGTGCTGGGACGTGAACCGAAGGAGCTCACGGCCCAACAGATCGCCCAGCTTCGAACGAGGTTGGAACGCAGTGGGATCGACCTCGGCGGGGCCAGCGACGAGGACATTCGCCTCGGTATGCAACTGCGCGGCGAGATGTTCCGCGACAACGCACCGATGACCGCTTCCGAAGCTGCCAGCGTGATCATTGCCGGGGTGCAGGCGAACGAGTGGCGCATCCTCGTCGGCGACGACGCGCTCGCACTCGACGAGATGGTTCGCGAGATGCCGGGCGAGGCCTACGAGGATTCGTTCGTCGAGTTGTTGAGGTCCCGCCAGATCTTCAGCTTCGGCCAGTGACGCTGTAGCCGATGCTGTACGGCGACCTGGTGGCAGCGTCGCAAAAGACGGCTGCTACCGCAAAGCGATCCGAGAAGGTCGCGGCGCTCGCAGACCTGCTGCGCGAGACCCCTCCCGACGAGATCGTGCCGGCGATCGGCTTGCTCATCGGTGAGCCGCGCCAGGGCCGTCTCGGTGTCGGCTGGGTCACGATGTCGAACTTGAGCGTCGAGCCGGCAACTGAATCGTCACTGACGATTCACGAGGTGGACGACACGCTGACTCGGGTCGCCGCCATCGGTGGCAGCGGTTCGCAGGGCGAACGCATGCGCTTGATGCGGGCACTGTGGTCAGCGGCAACGGAGCCGGAGCAGAACCACATGTACCGCGTGCTGACCGGTGAGTTGCGTCAGGGCGCGAACGAGGGCGTTGTGGCCGACGTTGTTGCCAAGGCAGCCGGTCAGCCGATCGCAGCAATTCGAAGGGCTGCGATGCTGCTCGGCAGCCTCGCCAGCGCTGCGTACCTTGCGCTCACCGGCCAGTCTCTGGACGTCGGTCTCACGCCGTTGACAGCCGTGCAACCGATGCTGGCCGGAACGTCAACCAGCGTCACTGATGCTCTGAACGAGATCGGCCTCGCCAGTGTCGAGTGGAAGCTCGACGGAATACGCGTCCAGGCGCACAAGCAAGGAGATGAGGTCCGCCTGTTCAGTCGAGGGCTCAACGACATCACGGCAGGCCTGCCAGGTGTCGTCGAACTCGTGCGGCGGGTGCCCGCTCGATCGGCCGTGCTCGACGGTGAAGCGCTCGGCATCGACGAGGCGGGTCAACCGCGGATCTTTCAAGAGACGATGAGTGGGTTGGCCACGACCGGCGCCTACTTCTTCGACGTCTTGCACGTCGATGGCTCCTCGCTGATCGACGATCCGCTGCGCAGTCGCCGCGCAGCGCTTGAGCTCCTGCTGCCACTCGCGGCGCGCCTCCCATCGATCGTCACGGCCGATCCCGACGAGGCCGAGGCGTTTGCCGAAAATGCCGTTGCCACCGGCCACGAAGGTGTGATGGTGAAGGCGATCGAGTCGACGTATGAAGCAGGGCGCCGGGGCACGGGTTGGCGCAAGGTCAAACCCGTGCACACGCTCGATCTTGTCGTGCTGGCCGCCGAGTGGGGGCACGGCCGTCGCGTCGGCTGGCTGAGCAACCTGCACCTCGGCGCCCGAGGGGCCGACGGTTTCGTGATGGTCGGCAAGACGTTCAAAGGGATGACCGACGGGCTCTTGGGCTGGCAGACGGAGGAGCTGCAGCAGCGGGCGATCGCAACCGAGGGTCACACAGTGCACGTCCGACCCGAACTCGTCGTCGAAATAGCGCTGGACGGTGTGCAGCGATCGACCAGGTATCCCGGAGGAGTCGCCTTGCGGTTCGCACGCGTGCGCCGCTACCGACCCGACAAGACGGCCGACCAAGCGGACACGATCGAGCGGGTGCAAGGGATGCTCGGCGGCGTCCGCTGAGGGTATGGTCGCGGCGCCATGGCGACCTTGCGCTTCAACTTCGGGACCATGGGTTCGGGCAAGAGCACCATGGCCCTGCAGATCCATCACAATCTGGCCAGCCGTCAGTTGTACGGGTTGTTGCTGACGAAGCTCGACCGCGAAGGAGCCCAGGTCACCAGCCGTCTCGGCGTCGCCGCCGAGGCGATCGAAGTCCCTGCGGACCTCGACCTCTACAAGCTGGCGGTCGACCATTGGCCGATTCACTACATGGTTTGCGACGAGGTGCAGTTCTACACCGTGCAGCAATGCGATCAGCTCGGACGGGCAGTCGATGATCTGGGTGTCGACGTCTTTGCATTCGGGCTCATCACCGACTTTCGCGGCGAGCTGTTCGATGGCACCAAGAGGATGCTGGAGATCGCCGATGAGCGTGTTCCCATGCAGGTCGAGGCGCGATGCTGGTGCGGTTCACGGGCCACGCACAATGCCCGCGTGGTCAACGGTGAAGTGGTGTACGAGGGCGACACCGTGGTGGTCGGTGATACCGGTGCAGGCGGCGACCAACCCCTGTTCGGCGATGTCGTGCGCTACGAGTTGTTGTGCCGGCTTCACTACCGCCAGGGCGAGCTCGGCGTCTGAGCGATCACCGCCCAACGGTCGAAGAAGAAATGGGCTGAGCTCTAGGCTCTCGCTGTGGCGGACGAGTCGATGGTCTTGCTCAAGTCGGGCTTGACGCTGTCGTATGTCAGCCAGGGCGATCGGGCTGACGTGGCCGTCGTGATGTTGCCCGGGCCGACGGACTCGTGGCGGTCCTATCAACCGATCCTGGAGAACATGCCGCGCGCGATCCGTGCCATCGCGGTGTCGCCGCGCGGCCACGGCGACTCCGACAAGCCAGCGACTGGTTATCGGGTCGAAGACTTCGCTGCCGATGTCGTCCCCCTGCTCGACACGCTGGGCGTCGAGCAGGCCGTGTTGGTAGGCCACTCGGGCTCCTGCCTCGCCGTACGGCGGGTCGCGCTCGACCATCCCCGCCGCGTCGCGGGCCTGATTCTTGAGGCCTCACCGACGACGCTGCGCTTTCATGCAGGGCTACGCGAGTTCGTGACGTCAGTCGTCTCGAACCTCGAGGACCCCATCAGCGAGGAGTTCGCCCGGAGCTTCGTGGTCGAGACATCTTCGATCGGCGTGCCGCTCGAACTGCTCGACCAGTTGGTGGAGGAACTTCTCAAAGTGCCGGCGCGCGTGTGGCAGGCGACGTTCGCGGGCTTGCTGCAGTACGACGACCGGAGTGAGCTGAGCCGGATTACCGCTCCCACACTGTTGATCTGGGGTGACGGCGACGCGGTAGTGCCACGATCCATGCAGGACGAACTCGTGACGTGCATCCAAGGCGCGGAGCTGCGCGTCTACCCCAAGTCCGGGCATACCCCACGTTGGGACGAACCGGCGCGCTTCGCTGCCGACGTCGTCGCCTTTGCGATGCGATTCTGCGCTTGAAGCGCGTGGGCGAAGCGCTCGCGACTCAGGCGTCCGGATTGATCAGCCAGGCCAACCTGCGCATGTCGGCCTTGCGCGCGGGGAATGTGCCGACACGCTCGGCGACCTGTTTGCGCAACCACGGCATCGATGCCGCCATCCTGGTGCCGGGACAGAGCGTGTTGCCGATGCCGCGGTGCCCGACGATGTTGGGGAACACCAACTTGGTCGAATCAGTTGCGATGAACTCGTCGTTACCGAGTGGATCGATCTTGTGGCGTTGCGCTTCCCACGCGGCAAGGTGGATCAGGCTCTGTATCGCCGCGCCCGACGGAGCGGTCTTCATGAAGTTGCCGATCAAGGCGATGCCGCAGGTTCCCGCGTTGCGGCCCTTCGTGTGTCCGCCGATGATGGCGTTGCCTGCTCCGTCCTCGCCCGTGTGCAGTTCACCCTTGCCGTACTTGCGGGCCCGGCGCCCCTCGAAGACCTGTCCGTCCGGGCTGATCAGGAAGTTGTAGCCGATGTCGGTGAATCCACGACCGACCACGTGCAGGTCGTAGCCGAAGCGCACGGTTGCAGCAGGGTCCTTGACTCCGTTCGGACTGGCCGTGTGATGAACCACGATCTTGCGGAAGGGCGCATAGCCGACGATGTGGTTCTCGCGGATCGACTCGTCGGCTCCCCACTCCGCCCGAGTCACGATCGTCGGCGTCGGAACGCGACCGATCGCTTTCTTACCGGCACTGGGGGTCGGCTTGGCCTCGGCAACGTGGGCATCGAACGAGGCCACAGCGACGGCGGTGACTGCGCCGGCTGCGGCGAGTCGCAGGAAGCGGCGGCGCGGGAATGCATCTTCACCGACGCATTGTTCGCACATCGGAGTCTCCTTCGGTTGGGGACTCCACCCGCCACCGGCTGTCAACAGTAACCGCTGTAACCCCCCTGAAGTGGTTCATACGAAGGTAATGGCGCGACCCGGGTCCGAACCGATACGATTCCTGCACCGTTCGGGCCAGCGTCGTCCCGTGCGCCACCTAGCCGTATACCGACTCCGTGGAGCCAAACAGATGCGCACTCCAAGTCAAACGGGCCCTCCCGCGCCGCAAGGTCTTTACGACCCCCGGTTCGAGCACGACGCCTGCGGCGTTTCGTTCGTCGCGAGCATGCACGGCATTGCCAGCCGGTCGATCGTGACCATGGGCCTCGGTGCGCTCTGCAACCTGCAGCATCGGGGAGCAACCGGGGCCGAAGCAGACACGGGCGACGGCGCGGGCATCCTGATCCAGGTCCCTGACCGGTTCCTGCGCGAGGTGGTCGGTTTCGAACTGCCGCCCGTCGGCGCATATGCAGTCGGCCTGGCCTTCTTGCCACTGGACGTCACCGATGCCGAAAAGGCGCAGGAAGCGATCGAGACGATCGTTGGTGACGAGGGCCTCGCGGTGCTCGGGTGGCGCGACGTCCCGGTGAACCCTGAATGCCTCGGCGCCAGTGCCAGGGCAGTGATGCCGATCTGCAAGCAGTTGTTCGTCAGTGACCCCGCCGGCGCGACCAACATTGATCTCGATCGCAGAGTGTTCGTCGCCCGCAAGCGGGTAGAGCACGAGTTGCCCCCTGAGCAACAGACCTACTTCCCATCGCTCAGCAGTCGCACCCTGCTTTACAAGGGGATGCTGACGACTCCGCAACTTGCTGTGTTCTTCCCGGATCTCGGCGACGAGCGGTTTGAGAGCGCCCTCGTGTTGGTGCACAGCCGGTTCAGCACCAACACGTTCCCGTCGTGGCCATTGGCCCATCCCTATCGGTACATTGCCCACAACGGCGAGATCAACACCGTGCAGGGAAACCGCAACTGGATGCGCACCCGCGAATCGATGCTGGCCAGCGATGTGCTGCCCGGTCTGGAACGGGCCTACCCGATCTGCACACCGGGTGGAAGTGACTCGGCGACGTTCGACGAGGTGCTGGAACTGCTGCACCTTGCCGGTCGCAGCCTGCCGCACGCCATGTTGATGATGATTCCCGAAGCGTGGGAGAACCACGACACGATGGATGCGACGAAGCGGGCCTTCTATCGGTTCCATTCGTGCCTGATGGAACCGTGGGACGGTCCGGCCAGCGTGGCCTTCACCGACGGAACTGTCATCGGCGCGGTGCTGGATCGCAACGGTTTGCGCCCCAGTCGGTACTGGGTGACCGACGACGACCTCGTTGTGCTGGCCAGTGAGGTTGGCGTCCTCGACATCGATCCGGCCAAGATCGTCCGCAAGGGTCGGCTGCAGCCCGGCCGCATGTTCCTGATCGACACGGCGCAGGGTCGGATCGTCGAAGACGACGAGATCAAGCGCACGTTGGCCGAGGCTCAGCCGTACGCGGAGTGGCTCGAACAGGGCGTGGTGGAACTCGGTGAGCTGCCAGAGCGCGAGCACGTCGTGTTCAGCCACCAGAGCGTGCTGCGCCGTCAGCAGGTGTTCGGCTACACGCACGAAGAGTTGAAGATCATCGTTGCCCCGATGGCCAAGGCTGGCGCCGAGCCGATCGGGTCGATGGGCACCGACACGCCGCTAGCAGTTCTCAGCGAGCGGCCGAGGTTGCTGTTCGACTACTTCCAGCAACTCTTCGCGCAGGTCACAAATCCACCACTCGATGCGATTCGTGAGGAGGTGGTCACTTCGGTCGGTGGCTCGGTCGGGCCGGAGGCCAACCTGTTGCTGCCCGGGCCGGAGAGCTGCCGCCAGTTGACGCTCCCGTTCCCGGTGATCGACAACGACGAGCTGGCCAAGATCATCCACATCAACGAC
>JANMRB010000185.1:0-36381 GCA_031370825.1 Ilumatobacteraceae bacterium | reverse complement strand
CCTGGCGATCGGCATCGGTGTCAATCCTTGGTTCGGAGAAGTCGACCCGTTCCGCATGGCTCACGCGGTCGTGGACGAAGCCATCCGCAACGTCGTCGCCGTCGGCGCCGATCCCGACAAGATCGCCCTGCTCGACAACTTTTCGTGGGGCGACCCACGGCGATCCTCGACGCTCGGCGAGCTCGTCGCCGCCGTGCAAGGATGCTGCGAGGCATCGGTCGCTCACAGCGCTCCGTTCGTCAGTGGCAAGGACTCGTTGAACAACGAATATCTCGGTGCCGATGGCGGCCGGCACTCCGTACCCCCAACATTGGTCATCACGGCCATCGCCCACATGCCCGACGCCAACGCCGCTGTGACTCCCGATCTGAAGCACGCCGGAAACGTGGTCGTGCAGGTCGGATCGACGCACTGTGAGTTTGGCGGGAGCCATTTCTCGAAGATCGCCGGATCGGCGGATCGCTCCACTGTCCCCGCCCCGGACGCCACCGCGCCCGACCGCTATCGCCGCCTGCACCGGGCTCTTCGCACCGGTCGTGTCCTGGCCTGTCACGACGTCAGCGAGGGCGGCCTCGCCGTCGCCTTGGCCGAGATGAGCATTGCCGGGCGACTGGGTTTGTCGATCGATTCAGTGCCTGGCCCTGATCCCGTTTCGGCGCTGTTCAGCGAGTCGTCGAGCCGATTCGTGTGCGAGGCGGCCGCGGGCGACGTGGACTGGTTGATCGACCAGATCGGCGAACCCGTCTCGATCCTCGGTACGGTGGTCGACGAACCGATGTTCACACTTCCCGACGTTCCACCAATCCCACTCGAGACTCTCGTCCGCGCCTTCGGGGCCAAGCCATGAGCCGGCCGACCGCTCTCGTGCTCGCCGCTGCCGGTACAAATCGTGATCACGATGTGGCCTTCGCCCTCGATCTCGCCGGTGCCGAGCCACGCATCACCCTGCTCTCGGAACTGATCGAGCGACCGTCGCTGCTCGACAGCGGACAGATGGTGGTCATTGCAGGTGGGTTCAGCTATGCCGACGCGCTGGGCGCCGGTCGCATGTTCGCACTGCAGCTCGAACACCGTGTCGGCGACGCATTGCTCGCTTTCGTCGCTGCCGGCAAGCCCGTCATCGGGATCTGCAACGGGTTCCAAGTCTTGACCCGCACTGGATTGTTGCCCGGAGCCCTCGGGCACAACGAGAGCGGCCACTTCCAGTGCCAGTGGGTCACGCTCGAAGCCCCTGCCAGTCGATGCATCTGGACCAGAGAGCTGAAGATGATCGACTGTCCGATCGCCCACGGCGAGGGCCGGTACACGCACAGCAATGCCGCCGCCCTCGCTGCCGGGGGCCAGGTTGCACTGCGGTACAACAATTGCAACCCCAACGGCTCCGTCGACGACATCGCAGGGGTGTGCGACGCCACCGGTGCTGTCCTGGGCCTGATGCCTCATCCCGAGAATCATGTGATCGCCCGTCAATATCCAGGGTTCACCAACGGCGCGCATGGCGCACTCGGGCTGACGCTGTTCGAGCAGGGCGTGCGCTACGCCAAGGAGCAATGAGGATGACCATCCCGTTCCTCGACATCGACCTGCCGCTCGACGATCGTCGCGATGGCAAGGTTCGAGTTTCCTACGCGTACGGCGATGGCCTGCGCCTGTTCATCACCACCGACCGCCTCTCGGCTTTCGACCGAGTGATCGCAGGCGTTCCCTACAAGGGCCAGGTGCTCAACCAGCTCAGTGCCTGGTGGTTCGAACGAACGGCCGATGTCGTTGCCAACCACGTCGTCGACGTTCCGGACCCCAACCTGTTGGTCGCCCGCGCCGCGCAACCGCTTCCTGTGGAGGTCGTCGTGCGCGGCTACATCACCGGGGTCACCAGCACGTCGCTGTGGCGTCAATATGCCGACGGGGCGCGCACGATCTACGGGTACCACTTCTCGGAGGGCCTCCGGAAGAACACCGATCTGCCATCGGCCATCATCACCCCGACGACGAAGGCCGAGCACGGCGGCCACGATGAGCCGCTGAGCCCGAGCGATGTCACCCGCAAGGGGCTCGTCGCACCCGCGCTATGGCGCAAGGTGGAGGATGCTGCTCTCGAGCTGTTCGCCCGCGGACAGGAGATCGCTCGTCAGTCAGGACTGATCCTCGCCGATACCAAGTACGAGTTCGGGACGACACCGGCCGGCGAGCTCTTGCTGATCGACGAGGTCCACACACCGGACTCGTCGCGCTATTGGGTCGCCGACACCTACGAGGCGAGGCTCAGCTCCGACGAGGAGCCTGAGAGCCTCGACAAGGAAGTGGTCCGCCGGGCATTGATCGAAGCCGGTTACGACGGTCACGGCATGCCCCCGGCGCTCGAAGCGACTGTGTGGGAAGCCACCTCGCGACGCTACGTCGATGCATACGAACGCTTGACCGGGCTGACGTTCCAGCCCGGCAGTTACCCGGTCGAAGACCGGATCAGGGGGGTCATTGGGCATGCTGCCTGACCAGTCACCAACAGACCAGTCACCAACAGATAGTCACGACGACGTTCCGCACGAGGAATGTGGCGTCTTCGGCGTCTCGACGCCACACGGTGAAGGCGTCGCCCAGACCGTGTTCTTCGGATTGTTCGCATTGCAGCACCGCGGACAGGAAGCTGCAGGCATCGCCGTCAGCGACGGCAGTCGTGTGCGGTTGCACAAAGACACCGGGCTCGTGGCCAACGTCTTCACGCAAGCCACGATGAACACACTCGCCGGGTACCACGGCATCGGGCACACCCGTTACAGCACGACCGGCGCCAATGCCCAGCGCAACCACCAACCATTCCTCGTCGAGACCATGCACGGCCCGTTGGCGCTCGCCCACAACGGCAACCTCGTCAATGCTCCCGCGCTGCGCGACGAACTGCTGACCCGCGGGTTCGGCCTCACCGCCACCAGCGACACCGAAGTCATGACGCTGATGCTGGCAGCAGCAGGTGGAAAGACGTGGGAGGACCGTGTCGAGCGGACGCTGCCCGCCTGGAAAGGCGCCTACTCCCTCGTGATACTCGCAGCCGATCGCGTGATAGCCGTGCGCGATCCCTGGGGCTTCAGGCCGATGAGCGTGGGGCGCCTTCCGCACGGCGGCTACGCCGTCGCCTCCGAGACCTGCGCCCTCAGCACGCTCGGGTGTCTAGAGATCAGTGAAGTCGCGCCGGGCGAGATCGTCACGCTCAACGGCGCCGAGATGACCCGGCGCCAAGCACTCACGCCCGCGGCCCGCTCGGCTCGGTGCACGTTCGAATTCGTCTACTTCAGCCGGCCGGACAGCGTGTGGGCCGACCGGAACATGCATCACGTCCGCCAGCGTCTCGGTGAAGAGCTGGCGGCCGAAGCCCCCGCCGAAGCAGATGTGGTGATCCCAGTGCCCGATTCATCGATCCCGGCTGCGATCGGGTTCAGCAGGGCCAGCGGCATCCCCCACAACGACGGGCTGATCAAGAACCGCTACATCGGCCGCACGTTCATCGAACCGACGCAGGATCTTCGCGACCGCGGTGTCGCCCTCAAGTTCAACGCGCTCGCCGAGAACCTGTCGGGTAAGCGCGTCGTGATGATCGACGACTCGTTGGTCCGCGGCACCACTGCGGGGCCGTTGGTCAAGCTGCTGCGCGAGGCCGGCGCGACCGAAGTCCACGTTCGCATCACGTGCCCGCCCATCACCCACGCCTGTCACTTCGGGGTCGACATGGGACACGACGGCGATCTGATGGCGGCCAGGCTCACTGTCGACGAGATCCGCGAACACATCGACGCCGACTCGCTTGCATTCCTGTCGCTGGAGGGGATGATGCGGGCGATCACGGTCGATCCCGGCGCCGAGACGACCGGCGATGCCGCTGGCTATTGCAACGCCTGCTTCACGGGTCGCTATCCAATGGAGGTCGCCGAGGCTCAGGCAAAATTGTCGTTCGAGGGCGTGCTGGCGTGAAGGTTCTCGTGATCGGTGGGGGCGGCCGAGAGTCGGCCATCGCCTGGGCCTGCCGCCGTCACGGCCACGAGGTCACGATCTCACCCGAGCTTGCACCTGACGCCTTCGTCGACCTGGTGATCGTCGGGCCCGAAACCGCTCTCGCCGCAGGTGTCGCCGATGAGTGCCGGCGACGACGCGTCCCTTGCTTCGGTCCCACCGCAGACCTGGCTCGGATCGAGTCGTCGAAGGGCTATGCACGTCAGCTGGCCGCGACGCTCGGCCTTCCATCTCCACGCCACCTCGCAACATGGTCGACCGACGAAGCGCTGTCCTGGTGGCGAGCCCTCGGTGCCCCGATCGTGGTCAAGCAGGACGGGTTGGCCGGCGGCAAAGGGGTCATCGTGCCCGCCAGCGAAGAGGACACCCTCGCAGCCATCACCACGCTGATCGCCTTCGGTCCGATCGTGATCGAAGAGCGCCTCACCGGCCCGGAGTGCAGCCTCATGGCCATGTGCGACGGCAAAGTCGCTCGCCCGCTGCCGATCGCCCAGGACCACAAACGGATTGGTGAAGGCGACACCGGGCCCAACACGGGCGGGATGGGTGCCTACGCCCCTGCCCCAACCGGGTACGACGCTGCGGAGCTGACGGCAACCTTCATCCAGCCGGTCATCGATCACTTCGCCGCAGCCGGCACGCCCTACATCGGGGTGCTGTACGCGGGTCTGATCTTGACCGCTGCCGGTCCACGATTGATCGAGTTCAACTCCCGCTTCGGTGATCCCGAGGCGCAGGCCGTGCTGCCTCTGGTCGAGTCCGATCTCGCCGAGCTCGCGTTGGCCTGTTGCCACGGAACGATGGGCGATTCGTCACTGACGATTCGCCACGGCGCCACGTGCGCAGTCGTCGCCGCGGCGCCCGGTTACCCGATCGAGCCGATCACGGGTCAGGCCATCTACGGTCTCGAACCGGCGCAGGACAACGAGCAATCGCTGGTGTTTCTCGCCGGCACCGATGGCGCGACTGTCAGCGGAGGTCGAGTGCTGGCAGTGACTGGGCTGGGACAAACGTTGGCCGAGGCTCGCGACAACGCCTACCGCCGAATGTCTTCCATCGAGTTCGGGGGCATGCAGGTCCGCGGCGACATCGGATGGCGGGCAGTAGGCGCCTCGTTGGCCTCATACGCAGACACCGGCGTCGACATCGACGAGGGTGCCCGCGCCGTCAATCACATGAAGCAGGCGGTCGAGCGAACGCACGGCCCCACCGTCCTGCGCGGCGTTGGCAGCTTCGGTGGAGCGTTCAGTGGCAAAGACATCAAGGCGATGGATGAACCCGTCCTTGTTGCGTCGACCGATGGTGTCGGCACCAAGGTCGAACTCGCAGCGCGACTCGGCCGGTATCGCGGGGTCGGCACCGACATCGTCAACCACTGCATCGACGACGTGCTGGTCCAGGGAGCGCGGCCCCTGTTCTTCCTCGACTACGTCGCGTCGAGCAAGATCCACGCCGAGCACGTTGCCGAAGTGGTCACGGGCATGGCGGAGGCATGCGAGGCCGCAGGCTGCGCGCTCCTGGGTGGTGAGACCGCCGAGATGCCGGGGGTCTACACCCCTGGCGCCTTCGACATCGCCGGCACGTTGGTCGGCATCGTCGAACAGCGCGACATGCTGCCTCGTGGCGAGCTGCATGTGGGCGACGTGCTCATCGGCATCGCTTCCAATGGGCCGCACACAAATGGCTACTCCCTGCTGCGCAAGATCTTCGAGTGGCTGCCGATGGACTCGACTCCTCCCGGCTTCGATCGTCCGCTCGGAGACACCCTGCTCGTCCCGCACCGCAGCTACCTCGATGTTCTCACCGCAGCTCTGGCGGAGGGACATGTGAAAGCACTGGCCCACATCACGGGCGGAGGGCTCCCCGAGAACCTGCCCAGGGTGCTTCCCGACGATTGCGACGCCGTCATCGAGCTCGGCTCGTGGCCGATACCACCCCTCTTCCAGCTGGTCAGAGAGGTTGCGACCCAACTCGATACGTACGAGCTCTATCGCACGCTCAACATGGGCGTCGGGATGGTCGCTGTCTGCTCTCCGAGCCACCTCGCGAGCGTTCAAGAGTCCATCGACGAACCGACATGGGTGATCGGCGAGCTCGTGCCCGCAGCCGGCCGCGGGCCACGGGTCCGATTCCAATGAGTCGCCTGGTCGTGCTCGCCTCCGGAAGTGGGACCAACCTGCAGGCCATCCTCGATGCCTGCGCCGATGGCCGCCTTCCTGCGTCCGTTGCGGCGGTCGTTTCCAACAAGTACGGCAGCGGCGCCCTGCAGCGCGCCGCCGACGCAGGCGTGCCGTACGTGCACATCGCACCGCACGGCGGTGAGCCTCGTGCCGACTACGACGCGAGGCTGGCCGACATCGTCAGCGGCTTCTCGCCCGATTGGGTGGTGCTGGCCGGCTGGATGCGGTTGTTGTCGATGAGCTTCCTCGGCTGGTTCCCGGGCATGGTCGTCAACCTGCACCCGGCGCTGCCCGGTGAGCTCCCAGGCGTCGATGCCATCGAACGGGCCTGGCAAGAAGCCAAGGCCGGCTGCCGTGACCACACTGGCGTGATGATCCATCTCGTGCCCGGCGAAGGTGTCGACGACGGACCAGTGCTGGCGACCGCAACAGTCTCGATCCACCCCTCAGATACCCTCGAGAGTCTCAGCAGCCGGGTTCACGGTGTGGAGCATCGGCTGCTCGTGGAAACTCTCGCTACCTTGTGCACGACAGGAGCAAACGCATGAGCACCAATGAATTCTTCGATCGCTTCGAAGCCCTGACATTCGACGACGTGGTCATCGTCCCCGGCTACAGCGACGTCTTGCCCGACACCGTCGACACCACCGCGACCTTCGCGGCGGACATCACGCTCAGCGTGCCGATCGTGTCGGCAGCAATGGACAAGGTCACCGAAGGACGGATGGCCATAGCAGCAGCGCGCGAAGGTGGCATCGGAGTCATCCATCGCAACATGTCGATCGAGGATCAGGCTGCCGAGGTGCAGAGGGTCAAGCGCAGCCAGAGCGGGATGATCACAGATCCTGTCACCCTGTCCCCCACGGCGACGCTGCACGACGCCGAAGCTCTGATGAACCGGTTCAAATTCAGCGGCGTGCCGATCACCGACGCGACGGGGCATCTCGTCGGCATCCTCACCAATCGCGACACCAGGTTCTGTTCCGGCGCCGACTTCGACCGACCGGTGACCGAGTTCATGACCTCGTCCGGCCTGGTCACCGCGGGCGAGGGCACTACCTTGGAACAGGCGAAGGCCATCCTGCAGAAGCACCGAATCGAGAAGTTGCCGTTGGTCGATGCCGACAACCGCCTGATCGGTTTGATCACCGTCAAGGACATCCTCAAGCGTCAAGAGTTCCCGAACGCGACGCGAGACTCTGCGGGCCGCCTGCGGTGCGCGGCCGCTGTAGGCGTGGGCGCCGATCTGGAGCAGAGGGTCGAAGCACTGTTCGGCCAAGCGGTCGACGCCGTCGCCCTCGATACCGCACACGGCCACTCCGCCGGTGTGATCAAGGCCATCGAGCGGATCAAATCGTCGTGGCCATCGCTGGCAGTCGTTGCCGGCAACGTCGTCACGGAAGAGGGCGTCGATGCGCTCGCCGCGGCCGGCGCCGACGCCATTAAGGTGGGTGTCGGCGCAGGCTCGATCTGCACCACTCGGGTCGTCAGTGGGGCCGGCATGCCGCAGCTGTCGGCGATCTACTTCACATGCAAGCAGGCCCGAAAGCGGGGCGTGCCGATCATCGCCGACGGCGGGATCACCTACTCGGGCGACATGGTCAAAGCGCTGGCTGCGGGTGCCGACACGGTGATGCTCGGATCACTGCTGGCCGGTACGGACGAAGCCCCGGGCGAGCTCGAGTTGTTCGAGGGCCGTCGCTACAAGAGCTACAGGGGCATGGGCTCGATGGGGGCCATGCAGGGCCTCGGTGCGGATCGGTACGCAACCGCCCAGTCGACGGTTGCCGCAGCGACGCGCAAGTTGGTGCCAGAGGGCATCGAGGGCAGGGTCGCATATGCCGGCACACTCAGCGACGTCATGTACCAGCTCGTCGGCGGGCTCCGCAGCGGCATGGGCTACGCGGGCGCGGCAACGTTGGAGGCGCTGCGTTCCGCACGCTTCATGAAGGTGACGACGGCAGGTCGTGAAGAGAGCCACCCGCACGATGTGACGATCACGAAAGAAGCGCCCAACTACCAGCGCGGCTAGTCGGTCGAGGCCGTCTCGACCACGGCCAGCAACGCGCTCCCGTAGCGTTCCAGCTTCACCGGTCCCAGACCCTTGATGTTGCCGAGAGCGACCAAGGTGGTGGGCCTGAGCCGAGCGATGTCGTGCAGGGTCTGATCCGACAGCACGGTGTATGCCGGCTTGCCGGCTGCGAGGTGCCGGCGCGCCGAGCGCAGCTCCTCGAACAGCGAGGACTCAGCCGGCGTCAGGTTGCGTCCCGGTCTTTCGGTCGGCGCCGTCGGGCGCGCCGACTGGCGCTGCACGGGCCGCGGTTCTGCCACGGCACCGGGCTCAGGTGGTCGCAGGCACTGAGCGATGAACGGCGAAGGCCGCGTCCCGGGCACCACATGGACTCGTCGTCGGCCCCTCGTGATTGCAACGTGGAACACGCGACGTTCCTCTTCGACGTCAGTGGCCAGGCGGTGCGGGAACTGGTCGGCGTCGGCGTGATGCACGATCACCGTTGGCCATTCCTTGCCCTTCACCCGATGCACGGTTGCCAGCATCACTCCCTCGCTGTCCCACGATCGGCGCAATTCGGACCGCAGCCACGTCTCGAACGTCGACGGATCGGGTTGGAGCTTGGCCAGTTGTGCAACCGCAGTCAGATCATCGCTCTGCGCTGCCCGGTTCATACCTTTGCGATGCGTGTCGAGCGTGGAAAGCGTTGAGGCCATGCCCATCGAATCGTGCAGATTCGACAGGATCTCCGCAGTGGTGCCACCTGTGGTGGCGAGCTGCTGAAGGAGCTCGATGTCCGCCGCGAATGCGTCGACCCGTTCGGCCTCGCGCGGCGTGTTGAGCCGTCCGGCGAGGCGTCGTAGGCCGTCGACGGAATCCTGTTCGGCCACCCAGGAGGCGACGTTCGGCCGCACGGGCCGAGACGGGTTGCGCAGCGCCTCGCCGACATCGACCTTCGACAGCGCGCCACGTGCCGTCGCCAACCGGAGCCAAGCCAACGAGCCGCGCACGGCGGCTCGGTCCGCGAACTCGGCACCAACCCCGCCGTTTGTGGAGATCCCCGCCGTGCCGAGGGCGATCTGCACTGGAGCGAGCAACGAGTTGACGCGCGTCAGCACGGCCATGTCGGCCGCCGGCGATCCATCAGCGATCGCGGCCGTCACGATGCGAACAGTCGCTGCTAATGAGTCGCCGCCCGGTTCGATGATGAGCCCGTCGGACGTCGAGGCAGCGCGAATGACTTTCGGCACCCGGCGCACGTTGTGTTGCAGCAACGTGGCTGCGGCCGCGACAACATCGGCCGGACAGCGGTAGTTGACCTGCAACGGATGATCACCAGCGAGAGGAAAGTAGTCGTCGAAATCGATCAGCCACTGCGGATCCGCTCCGTTGAACCCGTAGATGGTCTGGTCATCGTCGCCGACCCCGAAGACACAGCCATCCGGCCCGGCGAGGAGCCGAATCAGCAGCAGGTGGGCCGGCGTCAGGTCCTGGAACTCATCGACGAGCAGCATCCGGCACGCACGCTGAGCAGCAGCTCGTGCGGCGGTGTCGGTGAGCAGGATCTCGATTGCCCGGACGATCTGTTCGTCGAAATCGAGCGAACGAGATGCTGCCAGCTCGTGCCGGTATCGAGGCAGCATCGCTGCGAAACCGTCGACATCGCCGTCGTACAGGGCTTCGACATCGTTCGGATCACGAAGCCCCAGGCGGGCCAGCGACAGGGCCTCGATCCATAGTGCCACAGGGTCGCTGTTGCGCTTTCGGGGGAACTCGACCAGCCTTCCGATGATCCGGCGCACGTCGAGCTCGGTGATGGTGGTCATGATGACTGGCTGCGCCGCGAAGGGCGCCGACCCATTGACGATCGCCAGCGCGATGGCATTGAGTGTGCGTACCTGCAGGCCGGCCAGATCCGCAACACGGGAGCTCATCTCTTCCTGGGCGCGTTTGTTGAAGGCCACCAAACAGACCGAGCTCGGCGGCAGGTGCCAGCGCGTCAGCAGGTGGCGGGCGCGCTCGGTCAGGACCCGGGTCTTGCCGGAGCCGGCTGGTGCGATCACTCGAGCCGATCCGCCGCGATGGGTCACCGCGGCGAGTTGATCGTCGGCCAGATCGGCAACTGACAGGTTCGAGCCGAACGGTGTCAACGAACGGTGCTCGATCGCAATGCGATGCACCACCGCGACACCGTCGATCGGCTCGCTGAAGCGGACCGGTCCACCGTCGAGCCATACGGGTGTGCCGTCGGGCAGAACGACGTCACCCGCGCCTGTCTCGGGCGCTGCCGATGCGCCAATCGCCGATGCGACAGCGGTCAGCCACCACACCGGATGATCGGGATCGCGACCGTCGACCGAGTTCGACCACACGAGATGATGCAAGGCGGTCATCTCGAAGGTGAAGCTCGGGCCGATCGTGTGCATCGGCGATGTGTTGGTCTGCGGTGCGACTAGGGCGGCGTTGACGGACTCACCGATCTCGAAAACGCACGCTCGTGACTCGGCCGCCAACCGGCGCAGATTGCTGAGAAGAGGGGCGGGAGTCTGCAGATCCGTCATCGTGACGACGTGCCGATCGGCCGTCTTCCAGCCGTCCGGAACAGCTCGCCCAGGACTTATGACCACGTTTCTGCCGAGTGCTGGCATCGGCCGTGCCCCATGGATCTGTGGCGATTGGCCATTCGACCAGCACTGACGCACCTCTGCCGAGGTCTGGTGGCGTCCCCCGCAGTACACGCACGAGATGGCCATGGTCGCCACCGTATCCGCACTACCCCTTGAGCGATGGACTAGGTCGGATGACCCAGCGACCATGCCCACGCTCAAGAAGTCGCCGCGGCGTGCCGATGATTCTTGCGTTATGGCGGACCTTCAATTTGCCCCACCGCTACAGCGGTTGACCTCACCCCCACAGTTGGCGTCCAGCCCTCCGCCTCCCCCGCCTCCTGCCGCCGTGCCTCCCGCCGCCGTGCCGGCCAGCCCAGCTCCCGCCTCTTTTGAACCCTCCCCAGCGCTGCGCCTGTCAGCCCCTGTGCCCGTGATCCGACCCAGCGGTGCCGTTCCTGCGATCAGTTTGCAGGAGCTCGTGCACCCGAAGACGGAAGTTCGTCCGGTGAAGCACAAGAAGAAGCGCAGCAAGAAGTTGCTGACCACGGTGGCGCTGTTGGGAATTGTCGGAGGTGGCGGCTACTACTTCCGCGACGCTGCACCGGTCCAAAAGCTTCTCGGTCGCGAAAAGGCGATCACGCCATTGCCCGAAGTCCGTTTCGTGCGACCGATCGTGACGACGGCTGAATTCTCGATCACCCTTTCGGCGGTTCAAAATGGTGTGCCGAACAACGTGACGACGAACGTCCAGGAGGACTACGTCACCCGCGTCGCCCAGACCACTGTCGAGAGCCAGACCGGTGCTGCCTTCGCCACGACGCAGGAGATCCGTACGCCCGATTCCGTGTACCGCCCCGGCCAGGCCTTCGGCAAGGAATGGTCACGCCAACCCCAAGTCCCGGAAACGCCGAATCTCTTCGACGCCGTGGGGGGTACTTTCATCCCGATGATCGAAGACATCGTCGATCTGCCGTTGCGTGACGCGATGAAGAAGCCGACCCGGTCCAAGGCGATCCAGTTGGACGGCGAGCCGATGACGTCGCTGACCTACGTGATCGACCGGGCAAAGGTTCCCGAGATCGCTCCGGCGATCTTCGCCAGGGTCCCGTGGCTGTTCGACGTCCCCAACGCCACGAAGCTCACGATCAACGTGACCTACGACAAGTCGGGGCTCGTCCGCCACCTGTATCTCGGTGTTGACCCCCCTCAGCCAGGCACGGGCAGCGATGCGACCTGGGTGACCGGCTACTCGTTGGACGTCACGACACTGAACGCTCCCTTGGCCATCACTGTGCCAGTCGACGTCGTCGATGTTCCGGTCGGAACGCCCTGACGCCGGGTTCGGCGTCAGCAGTCAGGCCAACTTTTCGACGAACGCCTCGAGCTGGCGCAGGTTGCGACACTCGTAGACGCCATCGGTGTGCGTTCCGTAGTCGCCGACGATCGAGTCGCCGGTGTTCCAGTAGCTGCGCGGTTCAGGGTTCAGCCAGTAGACGTGGCGGGCCTTCTGGCGCATCTCCTTGACCACCCACGCCTGTGAGGCGTGGTAGTTGTTGCGGGCATCGCCGAGCAGCAGCACGGTCGTCTTCGGCCCGACGTCCTTGCCGTATCGCTCCCAGAACACCTCGAACGCGTGGCCGTAGTCGCTGTGGCCATCGACCCACACGACGTCGGCCTCGGTGTTGACCCGGTGGATCGCGTCTTGGATGTCTTCGACACCCTTGAAGTAGTCGGTGACCTCGTCGATGCCGTCGATGAACACGAACGAGCGGACCTTGGAGAACTGGCCCTGTATCGCATACACGAGCATGAGGGTGAACCTGGCAAACGCCGCTACCGAGCCGGAGATGTCGGCTACCACCATCAGCTCCGGCTTGGCCGGTCGCGGATACTTGAACTTCGGCTCGGCGGGCACACCGCCGTAGCTCAGCGAGTGACGCACGGTGCTGCGGAAGTCGAGCGGGCCTTTGCGACCGTGGCGGCGCTTGCGGGCGAGTCTGGCGGCCAGCTTGCGGGTCAACGGAAACAGCGCCTTCTTGAGGTTCAGCATCTCGTCGCGCGACGCATGCATGAACTCGACGTCTTCTGGCAGCGGTTTGCGCAACGTCTTGGCCATGGCTTCCGCCCCACGGTCGGCAACCAGCCGCCGGCGGATCTCGGCCTCGATCTCTTTCTTGAACTGTTCGATCCGTTCGTTGTACTCGTCGTGCTCGAGCCGTTCTTCGAGCGCGGTCAGTTCGCCGCCGACCTGGTCACGGCTGGCTTCCATCAACTTTTCGAGCATCGAGTCGAGATCCAGGTTTCGCAGCGTTCGATACAGGTAGTACGTGCCACCGACAGGTCGTCCCGGTTCCATACCGGCGAAGCGCTGCACTGCTTGGCGGGCCAAGGCACGCATCAGCGCCTGGTCCCCGTTCATCAGTGCCTGCATCAGCAGATGAGCCATCTCCTCAGGTGTGAGTGAATCCATCGAGCCACCGGCAGCACCCTTGCCATCGCCCTGGCGCATCTGTTCTTGCGCCTCGCGCCACATCTCGTCGAACTCGTCGTCGCCTTCGACGATGTTGTACTCGGGACCGCGAAGACTGAAGTAGACCTCGAACACCGTTTCGAACGCACGCCAGTGCGCGTTGTTCTTCACCATCGTCGCGCCGAGCGCGTACTTGAACGCCTCCCGGTCCTCGATGGGGATGTGCTGCACCGCCTCCATCGCGTCGAGGTTCTCGGTCAGCGATACCGGCAGACCGGCGTTGCGCAGCTCGGTGACGAAGCCGGCCAAGAGATCAAGCATGGTGATCGGGCATGGTCATGGCCACCTACTTGTCGACGCTGAGTTCTTTCGCGGCTTTGGCGATGTCGGTCTGGTACTTCAGCAAGATGTGCAGCGTCTCTTTGGCCTGTTGCGCCTCGATGTGGTCGATGCCGAGCAGCACAAGCGTGCGCGCCCAGTCGATCGTCTCGCTGACGGAGGGAGCCTTCTTCAGATCGAGCTGACGGATCGAACGGACGATGCGGGCGATCTGGTCGGCGAGGTTGGCGCTGACCTCTGGAACCTTGGTCAGCACGATCTCTTTCTCGCGCTCCATGTCTGGGTAGTCGACGTGCAGATACAGGCAGCGGCGCTTCAGCGCTTCGCTGAGCTCGCGGGTGTTGTTGGAGGTGAGGAAGACCAGTGGGATCTGCTTGGCGATGATGGTTCCGAGCTCGGGAATGCTGACCTGGTACTCCGAGAGGATCTCGAGAAGCAGTGCCTCGGTCTCGACTTCTACCCTGTCGACCTCGTCGATCAGCAGCACGACCGGGTCCTCGGCGGTGATGGCCTCGAGCAGAGGCCTCGTCAGCAGGAACTCGTCGCTGAAGATGTCGTCGTGCACCTCGTTCCAGGAATCGCTGTTGCGATCTGCCTGGATGCGCAGGAGCTGCTTCTTGTAGTTCCACTCGTAGAGGGCTTTGGATTCATCGAGACCCTCGTAGCACTGCAGCCGGATGAGGCGTGCCCCGGTCATCTCGGCGACGCTCTTGGCAAGTTGCGTCTTGCCGGTACCCGCAGGGCCCTCTACCAGCACCGGCTTGCCCAGCCGATCCGCCAGGAAGGCTACGCCGGCGATGCCGTCGTCAGCCAGGTAGTGGACGTCCCTCAGTCCATCGCGGACCTGCTGGACGCTTTCGAAGCGGTGACCCATGAGCTGGCACCCTACCGTCGATGACGGCCTAGCCTGCGATTCCATGTCGAGCCCGATGGAACGAGACGTTGCCGAGTTCGTCAGCGGCATCGCCGGCGAGCTCGCCGCCTTGAGTGGCAAGTCCGAGTCGCAATTCGCTGCCGACTGCGCCATCGAAGCCAGCAACCTCGTCGCAGCGATCATCGCCGCCGACAGTCGACTGACCGATTCAGAGCTCGACGCATATCTCGACTCCATCGGTCCGTTGCTCGACCCGCCATTGCTGACGAGTTCCACCCACATCCGTGACACAGACTTGTTCGACGACCGCGACCAGTGGCTGGCCGGGCCGAGCGTGCTGTTCGATCTCCTGGTCCAGGCCGATCGCAAGCACAACACCCGTCGCAGCAACCGCTACTACGAGCTGGCGATGCGGCTGGCCCACGTGACCGCGGCGATCGATCTTGTTCCCTCATCGGACGAGATCCGGGCAATCGACGCCTATCGCACGCGCCTGCTGCAGGCAATGGACGTGGCGGGTGTTCCACGGCCCGGGCAGCCCGACCTGCCGGCATCACGTCCAACGCCTGCCGAGGCGACGCCGCATCCGGCAACAACAGCAGCAGCGGGGGCCACGCCTGAGGTGCACGGGCCGGTCCTTCCACCGGCACGACCCGTCGACGATGTGATGGCCGAGCTCGATGCGTTGATCGGTCTCGACAACGTCAAGGCAGAGGTTCGTCGCCTGACCAGCATGTTGCAAGTGCAACAGATACGCGCCGAGCGCGGCCTGCCCGTGATCGAGACCAGCCACCACCTCGTCTTCACCGGAAATCCCGGAACCGGCAAGACCACCGTCGCCCGGCTGCTCAGCCAGATCTACCGAGCTGTCGGTGTCGTCGCCAAGGGGCACCTCGTCGAAACCGACCGTTCGAAGCTCGTCGCCGGGTTCGTCGGCCAAACCGCGATCAAGACGCTGGAGACCCTGCAGGCCGCCCTCGGCGGGATGTTGCTGATCGACGAGGCGTACGCCTTGGCGCGCGGCGGCGATAACGACTTCGGCCGCGAAGCGATCGACACCCTGGTCAAGTTCATGGAGGATCACCGAGACGACCTGGCCATCGTGGCCGCCGGATACACAGCGGAGATGGTCGACTTCATCGATGCCAACCCTGGCCTCAAGAGCCGGTTCACGCGGACCATCTCGTTCCCCGACTACAGCGATGATGAGTTGGTCGCCATCTTCCTGGCGCTCGGCGAAAAGAGCCAATACGTCTGCAGTGACGACGCGCTGGCGCGCGTCCGGCACTTCGTCAGCGTCGAGCCGCGCACGCGCGGCTTCGGCAATGCCCGCTTCGTTCGGAACCTGTTCGAGACGGCGATCGCCCATCAAGCGCAGCGAGTGGCACCCCTCAGCGATCCGAGCGACGAGCAGCTCACCACACTGACCGCCGCCGACATCGCCGCCGTCGACGGCTGACCAGCGGTTACTGTGCTGGCCATGACGGTGGAGCCATGACGGCAGCAATCGTCGCCTTGGCGGTGGTCGCGGTCGGGGCAATCGCGGCGGTGCTGCGCCGTCGACAACCGCGCCAACGATCCATCGCCATCGACCCGTTCGTCCTCAGCGAGCCGTGGCGTCGCTCCGTCAGTGCTGCCCAGTCGGCGCAACGCAGATACTCCGAGATCGTCGCCGCAACGCCTGCCGGCCCACTGAGATCGAACATGGAGTCGATCACTCGACAGGTGCAGCGAGGCGTGGAGGAGTGCTGGCTGATCGCCAAACGCGGCGACGAACTGGACGCAGCCCTTCGTCGCCTCGACCGACCTTCACTGCAGAACCGTCTCGACGCCTCGACCGACGATGCAACCCGTGCATCGTTGCAATCTCAACTCGATTCGGCTCAGCGAATCGGAGCCACGCGCGACGACACGGATCAACGATTGAGGATGCTCAACACCCGCCTCGGCGAGCTTCTGGCGCACGCCGCCGAGGTGAGTGTCGGCGCGGATACCACGAGCGACCTCGGAAGCGCTGTCGACGACGTGGTCGTGCAACTTGAATCGTTGCGACTGGCTGTGGAGGACGTCAACAACCCACGCCCGGGTGGCACAGGGCAGGCATCCTCGTCGCCGTGAGCAGCATGCTGCGTTCCAACGTGACGGTCGCGGCAGGGACTGCGGTCTCGCGCATCACCGGTCTCGCGCGAGTTGCCGTGTTGGGAATCGTCCTCAGCCAAGGCCCTGTCACTGACGCCTACGACCAAGCCAACGGCACACCGAACATGATCTACGAGCTGCTGCTTGGCGGTGTGCTGTCGGCGACCCTCGTGCCGCTGTTCACGCGTCTGCACGATGACGATGACGATGAGGCCACCTCTGCGGTCATCTCCGTCGGGATCATCGTGCTGGCAGCCATCACGGCAATCGCGTTGCTTGCGGCACCGTTGATCTTCCGCATGTACTCGCTGTTGACCTCGAGCACTGTCGATGCCGATCAATACCGAACCGCAGGCACGCTGCTGGCGCGAATCTTCCTCGTCCAGATCTTCTTCTACGGTCTCAACGCGATGGGAGCGGCGTTGCTGAACGCTCGGCGCAGGTTCTTCGCAGCGGCATGGGCCCCGGCACTGTCGAATCTGGCGATCATCGCGTCGCTGCTGCTCGTGCCCGGCATCGTCAACCAGCGAGTCCCGCAACTCGACGATGTGATCAACAACACCCGTCTGCGTTGGACGCTCGGATTGGGGGCGACCGTGGGCATCGCGGTGATGGCCTTCGCGCTGATCCCGGCGTTGGTGCGGGCCAAGATCCACTTCCGCTTCAAGCCGTCCTTCAGTCACCCCGCTGTGAAGAGTCTCCGATCGCTCTCGGTGTGGGCGCTGGGCTACGTCGTCGCCAACCAGGTCGCTATCGTCGTCATCCGCAACCTGCTGCGCGGCGGCTCGGGCAACGAAGACGCATACACCAAGGCGTTCACTTGGTTCGTGCTCCCACATGGGCTGCTCGCCGTTTCGATCGCGACGACGTTCCTCCCGGAGCTGTCCAGTGCGATCAAGCGCGGCGACCAACAGAAGGTCCTCGACCGGTCGTCACTCGGCATCCGGCTGATCGCGCTGGTCACCTTGCCGGCCGGGTTCGGCTTGTTCGTGCTGCGTCGCGCGGTCGTCGGTGCCGCGTTCCAACACGGCAAGTTCACCGCCGCCAATGCTCTCAACACGTCGCGCGCGCTCGCCGGGTTTGCACTCGGCCTCGTCGGATTCTCCGTCTACCTCTTCGTGCTGCGCGTGTTCTACGCCCATCAGGACGCGCGCACACCGTTCATCATCAACGTCGGCGAGAACTTGCTCAACGTCGTGCTGGCCCTGCTGTTCGTCGGTCACTGGGGTCTGCTCGGTCTCGGCCTGGCATTCGGTGTGGCGTACATCATCTCGGCTCTGTGGGCTTTGCAGGTGCTTCGCTACAAACTGCCGGCGTTCCCACTCCAGAGCGTCGTGGCCAGTCTGTGGCGGATGGTCTTGGCGGCACTGGTGATGGCGGAGGCGGTGTGGGTCGTTGCCGGGGCAGTAGGCGCCAACTCGGGCTCTGGCGCGGTTGTCCGGATCGTCGTGTCCACGATCGTCGGCGCGGCGGTCTACGTCGGGATTCTCTCCGTCCTGCAATCACCGGAGCTCGACGACCTCCGTTCCCGCCTCCGGCCAGCGCCGACTGCGATCGAGTCGGAGTAGGATTCGCCCCCATGTTCAAAGCCTTTCGGAAATGGTGGAAGTACTTCGGCGCCAAGCTGAACCGCAACTTCGAAAATCGTGCTGATCCGGCTGTTCAGCTCGAGCAAGCTCTCTCTGAGGCACAGGCCCAGCACCGGCGGCTGAAAGAGCAGGCAGCCAACGTCATCGCCAACCAGAAGCAGAGCGAGCTTCGCCTCAACAGCAAGATGGCAGAGCTCGAAAAGCTCAACGCCAATGCCCGCCAAGCGCTGATGATGGCCTCTGATGCAGAGAAGGCCGGCGACCCCACGAAGGCCGCGCAGTACAACGGCGCGGCAGAGACCATCGCCAACCAACTGATCCAGGTGGAAAAGGACATCGAAGGTTTGAAGACGATGGTTCTCGAGTCGGCAAAGGCCTCGGATCAGGCCAAGGCCGCCGTCGCCCAGAACAGCCGGATCCTGCAGCAGAAGCTTGCCGACAAGAACCGGCTGCTGTCCCAGCTCGAGCAGGCCAAGATGCAAGAAGAGATGAACAAGGCCATGTCGCAGCTGCAAGAGACCGTTGGCGACGACGTGCCCACCTTGAGCGAAGTCCAACAGAAGATCGAGGCGCGCTACGTCAAGGCCAAGGCTTCATCGGAGTTGCAGGAGTCGTCGGTCGAGTCGCGCATCCTCGAAGTCGAGCAGGCGACGGCAAACGTCGAGGCTCACAGCCGCCTCAGCGAGCTCCGCGCCGAACTGGGTCTCGATGCTCCCGCCGACGCACCCGCTGTCGGCGCAGCACCCGCCGACCAGCAAGAGCAGCCCAAGCCCGCCGCCGGCTGACGACCATCGGAGTGTTTCCGTCCCGCCGCGGGCCAACCGAGTGTCTCCGTCCCACCCGGGAGGGCGCGTGACACTCCTTTAGGTCAACAGGACGAGGTCGTCGCGATGGATGACCTCGTGGGCAACGTGTGAGGGAAGATCACCGGTTCGCTTGCCGATGATGCCCCGAAGCGTGTTGGCGTCGCTCAACACCATGCCTCTGGCCACGACGGCATTGTGGGTGTCACGCACCTCGACCACGTCGCCCTCGTCGAACGTTCCGGTGATGCCAGTCACGCCAGCGGGCAACAGAGAAGTGCCGCGCTCGACCAACGCCCGGCGCGCACCATCGTCGACGCTGACCACGCCGTCGACCTGACTGGCGAACCCGATCCATAGCTTGCGTGCAGGCAGTCGGCGAACTCCGGGTTGAAAGGTGGTGCCGACGAGCGCGCCTGCTGCAGCATCGATCAGCACATCGGGCTGATCTGCAGACGCGATCACTGCGCGGGTACCCGACCACGAAGCCATCTTGGCGGCCGCGAGCTTCGATGCCATTCCACCGCTCCCCCGCAACGAACCAGTTGCTGCGGCGCTGACGGTCAAGAGCGGATCGTCAGCGAGAACCTCGCGAACCAGCTCCGCGTTCGGATGGGTGCGGGGATCGGCGGTGAACAGCCCAGGGGTGTCGGTCAGGAGAACGAGCAGGTCGGCGTTGACGTTGTGGGCGACGAGGGCGGCGATGCGATCGTTGTCGCCATAGCGCAGTTCGTGGCTGGCCAGCGCGTCGTTCTCGTTGATGATCGGGATGCAGCCGAGCTCGATCAGGCGCAACAACGTTCGACGGGCGTGGAGGTACTGCCGGCGATCGACGAAGTCGTTGGGCACCAGCAGCACCTGAGCCGCAACCAGCCGATGGCGGGCCAGCGAGACGTTGTAAGTGCCCATCAGGCGGCTCTGCCCGGCGGCTGAGATTGCCTGCAGGGTCGGCATGTCGGTGGGCCGCGCCGACATGCCCAGTGCCGCGACCCCGGCGGAGACGGCACCCGATGAGACGAGGATGACCTCGTGCCCCGCGGTACGAAGCGCGGCCAGTTGATCGCAGAGGTTGTCGACGACCTTGTTGTCGATCACCCCGAGAGCGTCCGTGATCGACGATGTGCCAATCTTGGCCACCAGCCGCATCACACCTCCTGCTCGTACTCGAAGCTGAATTCGGAGACCCAGATGATGTCGCCATCCTGAGCCCCGGCCCGCGCCAGGATCCTCGGGACCCCGAGTCGCTTCATCTGGAAGTCGATGTAGGACAGCGCCTCGGGCGTCGTGACGTCGTTGAGAGCCACGACACGTTCGACCTGCCGGCCGACGAGGCGGAACTCGTGCTCGCCGAGTCGCTCGACACGACCACCTTCCGGCTCCGGGCGAATGATCACAACGCCGGGGCGGACGGGTTGTTCGCTTCGGGCCTCGTGCACCAGAGCCGCCATGCGACCTACGAGCTCGCGCACGCCTTCGCCGGCAACGGCGGAGATTCGAAATCCCGGCCAATCCGCGACGGCAATGTCGGCCTTCGTACCGACAACGACGCGCGGGCGCTCGAGCAACTCGGGGCGGTACTGCCCGAGCTCGTGCAGCAGGATGCGTTCTTGCTCCTCGGGTGAGACCTCGTCGGTTGCGGCGAGGTCCAGCATCACGCACAGCACCCTTGCCCGCTCGATGTGCCGCAAGAACTGGTGGCCGAGACCCCTGCCCTCGCTGGCACCCTCGATCAGGCCGGGGATGTCGGCGACGACGAAGTCGGTGTGCTCGTCGATCTTCACGACCCCGAGGTGCGGCTCGAGGGTGGTGAACGGATAGTCGGCGATCTTCGGCTTCGCTGCGCTGATGACACTGATCAAGGTGCTCTTGCCGACATTCGGGAAACCGACGAGGGCGACGTCGGCCATCAACTTCAGCTCGAGCTTCAGCCAAGCGTCCTGGCCGTGCTCGCCCTGCTCGGCGAACGTCGGAGCCCTGCGCTTGTTCGACCAGAACTTGGCGTTGCCGCGCCCGCCGCGTCCACCGGCCGCGCACAGCCAGCGGTCGCCGTGGTTGGCCAGGTCGGCCAGCAGTTCGCCTGTGTACAGATCGCTGGCGACCGTGCCTTCGGGCACCGCGACCTCGAGTGACTCGCCGCGCTTGCCGTGTTGATCCTTGCCCTTGCCGTGCACGCCGTCTTTGGCCCGCCGGTGCGGATGGTCACGAAAGGCCAGCAGCGAGGCAACGTTGCGATCGGCGACCAGCCAGACATCGCCGCCCTTGCCGCCGTCACCCCCGTTGGGACCGCCGAACGCCTCTGGGCCCTCACGCCGGAACGACGAACAGCCGGCCCCACCATCGCCTCCGCGTACATTCAGTTGCGCTTCATCGACGAACCCGCTCATAGGACCCCTTGAGGCTATCCGTCGATGCCGACGGGCCAGCCGGACTTGTTCGGTACTCTGGACTGGTGGCCGACCTGGGCGAACGAGCGGAGCGATGGGCATCGACGATGCACGGCCACGCCGACGGCACGGTGGCCTTTGCCCACGCCGACTCGACGGCCGGCACCGGCTCGACCTCGCAGGTCGCCCGCGAGCAGCGCGAAGAGATCGAGGACAACTCGCTGGCGCCGTCAGCCACGCGAGCAATGGGCGCCGGATCACGCGCCGTAACCGAGACCCCCGATCAGTGGCGCACATGCTTCGAGCGGGACCGAGACCGCATCCTGCACGCCAGCGCGTTCCGTCGCCTGGCCGGCAAGACGCAGGTCTTCGTCTTCCCCGACGATCATCAGCGAACCCGGCTGACCCATGCGCTCGAAGTCGCGCAGGTGGCCACATCGGTCGCCAAAGCCCTCGGCCTTAACGTTGTCCTGACCGAAGCGATCGCCCTCGGCCACGACTGCGGTCACGGCCCCGGCGGACACGCCAGTGAAGATGCACTGACTCCCTTCGTCGAGGGCGGGTACGACCATGCGGTGTGGGGCGCCGACGTCACGCTGACCTCGCTCAATCTGTGCACGGAGACCCTGGACGGAATACGCAATCACTCGTGGTCGCGGCCCTCGCCACGAACCCCGGAGGGTGAAGTTGTCAGCTGGGCCGATCGGATCGCCTACGTGTGCCACGACTTCGAAGACGCCGTGGCGGCGCGGATCGTCACACCAGATGCCCTGCCGGCGATCGTCCGCGATCTTGGCGGCGAACGGCGCAGTCATCAACTGGGCGCATTCATCACCGCAATGATTCGTGCTGCCGCTGAGACGGGAAGGGTTGGCATGACCCCCGATGCCGCCGAGGCGCTGGCCGCATTCCGCAAGTTCAACTACGACAACGTGTATCTGCGGCCCGCGTCTCAGGCCCAGGCTCGGTCGGTGATCTCGCTGCTGCAAGCGCTCGTCGAGCATTACGCCGCGCATCCAGAACTTCTCCCCGATGAGGCCGGCGGCACCGACTCGCTGCACGATGCCGTCGCCTACGTGGGCGGCATGACAGACCGGTTCGCGTGTCGCCAAGCCGTCGCCCTTCTCGGATGGGACACAGCTCGGCTGCCTCAGGGCATCGACACCCACCTGTAGCCGCACAGCGCATCGGCGTAGCATGCGCCGATGACACGAACGGTGATCCACAACGGCCAGGTTTTCGACAGCGCCGGCGGCTCGGCCGCAATCGCCGACATCGCCATCGAAGGCGACCGGATCGTCGAGGTCGGCGGCTCACTCGACGGCGATGAGTCGATCGATGCAACCGGCCACGCTGTCTACCCGGGCTTCATCGACTGCCATGTGCACTTCATGGTCGATGGCGACCTCGATCCGATGTCCTCGGTGCACACACCCTTTTCGATGAACTTCTACCTCGCTGCGGAGCGCATGGCTCGAACTCTGGCCGCCGGTGTGACGACGGTTCGCGAGGCCGGTGGCAGTGACCTGGGCATGAAGACAGCGCAACAACGCGGTCTCGCACCAGGCCCCGATATGCAGATCTCCATCACGATCCTCAGCCAGACCGGCGGTCATGGCGACAAGTGGGAGCCGTGCGGCGCGCACATGCCCGGCATACTCGGCATCCCCCATCCGGGCAAGCCGCACAACATCGTCGACGGGCCCGAGGAGATGCGCCGAAAGGTTCGCGAGCTGATTCGAGCCGGCGCCGACGTCATCAAGGTGTGCACGAGTGGCGGGGTGCTGTCGCCACGCGACGATCCTCGCCACGGTCATTACCGCGACGACGAGCTCGACGTGTTGGTGGCGGAAGCAAATGCTGCAGGCAAGTGGGTCATGGCCCACGCACAGGCAACCGAAGGGATCAAGTCTGCGGTGCGCGCCGGCATTCGCTCGATCGAGCATGGGATCTACCTCGACGACGAAGCAATCGCGATGATGCTCGAACGCGGGACCTACCTCGTGCCCACTCTGATCGCGCCTATGGGTGTGCTCGAGGCAGCTGACCGCGGTGTCAATGTGCCCCAGTACGCGATCGACAAGACCAAGATGGTGATCGACGTGCACCGCGAGAGCATTCGCCAGGCGATCGAGGCGGGCGTCAAGGTGGCGATGGGCACCGATTCCGGGGTGACGCCGCACGGCCAGAACCTGCGCGAGCTCGAACAGATGGTTGCGTGCGGAATGTCACCGTCGCAGGCGTTGATCGCGACGACCCGCACCGCAGCGGAACTAATGGGCATCGACGCAGATCGCGGCGCCATCGAGGCCGGCAAGCGCGCCGACCTGGTCATTGCACGCGGTGACGCTCTCGACATCACCGCGCTCGGTCAGCGGATCCGCACCGTCATCCAGAACGGGAAGGTCGTCGCCGAAAACGACTGAGTAGCCGAAGTTATGACAACGGCTCGACGTCGACGACCTTGCGGCCGCCGCGTGAACCAAACTTCACTGCGCCATCGGTGAGCGCGAACAGCGTGTCATCGCCACCGATGCCGACGTTGCGGCCGGGATGGAACTTGGTGCCACGCTGACGAACGATGATGGTGCCGGCATGGATTGCGCTGCCCCCGAAGACCTTGACGCCGAGGCGCTGCGCGTTGGAGTCGCGCCCGTTGCGGGTTGATCCGCCACCCTTGGTCTTTGACATCTTGGGTCAGCCCTTCTTGATCGAGGTGATCTCGACAACGTGGTACTTCTGGCGATGGCCATAACGCCGGCGCTGATTGGTGCGTTTCTTGTAGGTGAAGCCATCGATCTTGGGACCCTGCGCCCAACCGACGACCTTGCCGGTGACCGAGGCTCCGGACAGTTGTGCCGGAGTGGCCAGCACGATGTCGCCGTCGACGAGCAGAACGGGGGTCAGCGATACTTCGCTTCCCTGCTCGGCGTCGAGCAGTTCGACGTGAACCTGCTCGCCCTCTGCGACTCTGGCTTGCTTGCCACCGGATGCGATCACTGCGTACATAGCCATGCGATCCTATCGGGCGATGTCATTCCAGCAACGCGTGGTCGATGATCACGCCGCGGCCGGCGCAATTCGGGCACTGGTCGGCGAAGTTGACGAGCAAACCCTCGCCGATTCGTTTGCGGGTCATCTCCACCAAACCGAGTTCGGAGATGTCGAAGACCTGCGTACGAGTCTTGTCGCGAGCCAGCGCCGACCGGAACGCGTCGACGACCTTGCGGCGGTTGTCCTTGATCTCCATGTCGATGAAGTCGATCACGACGATTCCGCCGATGTCGCGGAGGCGCAACTGCTTGGCCACTTCCTCGGCAGCTTCGAGGTTGTTCCGGTACACCGTCTCTTCGAGGTTCGAGGTACCGACGTTCTTGCCGGTGTTGACGTCGATGACCGTCAGGGCCTCGGCGTGCTCGATGATCAGCGACCCTCCACTGGGCAGCCACACCTTGCGGTCCAGCGCTTTGTGCAGTTGCTCGTGGATGTGTTGGCGCTCGTAGAGCGGAAGGCCCTCGACGGCGGCGTCGTAGTACTCGATCCGATCGGCGAGGTCGGGGTTGAAGGCTGCGACGTAGTCGCGCACGTCCTCGAACAGGCGCTGATCGTCGATGATGACGCCGCGATACTCGGCGTTGAACTCTTCGCGGATCACTCGTACGGCCAGCTCGGGCTCTCGGTAGAGCAGGGTCGGGCTGTTGGCCCGCTTCGCCTTGGCTTCGATCACGTTCCACTGGTCGAGAAGCCGAGTCATGTCGGCACGCAACTCGTGCTCGTTAGCATTTTCCGCGGCTGTTCGCACGATGAGGCCGTGCTGCGCGGGCTTGACCCTGTCGAGGATGTTGCGCAGACGTTTGCGGACATCGTCGGGTAGCCGCTTGGAGATGCCGTAGGTCTTCGAGTTGGGGATCAGCACCACGAATCGGCCCGGCAGCGAGACCTCTTGGGTCAGCCTCGCGCCCTTGGCGCTGATGGGGTTCTTGGTGACCTGGCACAGGACCAGTTGCTTGGGGCGCAGCATCTGCTCGATGCGTGGCTGGCCCGATTTCTCGACGATGTCTTCCGGGTCGTATTGAACGTCGCCGCGGTAGAGGACGGCATTCTTCGGGGTACCGATGTCGACGAACGCAGCTTCCATTCCCGGCAGCACGTTCTGGACCTTGCCGAGGTAGATGTTGCCGTGAATCTGGCTGACGTCGTCCGCGGGCCGACTGACGTAGTGCTCGATCAGGTTGCGCCCCTCGAGGACGGCAACCTGCGTCAACGAAGGACGCACCTGCACGGCCATCAGATAGCGCCCGATCGGGCGCCCGTTGCGCTCACGGCCGCGCCGACGTTCGATCGTGTCGGCGTCGAGATCGACTTCCAAACCGGGGCCGCCGGGCTTGGCCGTCTTGACCCCGCGGCGGCGCTTCTTCTTGGCGACATCGGTTGCCAACTGGCCGTCAGCCGGTGCCAAGCCTGATTCCTGTCGCGCCTGGGGGTCGGCCTTGACCTTTTCGAGTTTCTGACGATCCCCACGGTTGCGTTGCTGAACCGACTTGACGGCGGCGGGCACCGAACCAGGAGGCGCCGGCCTGGTGTCGCCGATCTGCGGCTTGCGCACGAGCGACTTCTCTGCGGCAGCGACCGAGGGGCGGCCCTCCGTCATTCGCTTGGGCAGTTCGAGGTCATCCGTCGGCGGTACGACGACGTCGTCGAGGTCCTCGATGTCGTCCGGGTCGTCGTTGCCAGCGTCGTCCGACTCCTCTTCTTCACCGTCTCCGTTGCCTTCGATCCCCGCCGAGCCGGGTCCTGCCGGCTTCTTGCGATTGCGGCCGCCTCGTGAACCGCGCCTTCGCTTTTGTGCAGCGGTGCGTACGGAAGGCTGGCCTATCGACTCTGTGCCGTCGGATTCTGGCCCGTCGGATTCAGGGCTGGACTCTGGGGTGTCGTCCGGGGTCTCGCTCACCTGCGCCGGGGCAGATGAGGCGGCTGTCGGCCGCTGCGCGTGTGGGTCGTCGGTCATTGGGGCATTCCCTTCTCATGCGCCTGCCGTGTAGGCCGGCGCCGCGACGGCCGACGGAGGTGACTCCGCGTCGGCTGGCATCGCGTTCGATCCAATTGTTGTTGTGGGCGCGCGGGCCGCGCGGGCGTGACCGTACTGGGCCATCGGCCAGAAAAGGACTCATGTTGGCGGAGAGTCTATCCGACGAAAGCCCTTCTCCCGGGTGACGTAGCCAACCCCTGACCTGGCCGTTATCAGCGGTAGCGGCGCATGTGGACGCTCTGCACCAGGCCCATCAGAGCGAAGAACGTGACGATGCTCGACCCGCCGTACGAGATGAAGGGCAGTGGCAACCCAGTGATGGGCATCAGCCCGATGCTCATGGCGATGTTCTGGAACATCTGCCACAGAACCATCGAGAAGACTCCAGCGCACAGGTAGGTGCCCAACATGTCGCGGGACAGACCGGCGATTCGCCAGATGCGCAGCAAGAGGATGCCGAAGAGGCCGATCACGACACCGCAACCGATCATCCCGAACTGCTCGCCGATCGCCGAGAAGGGGAAGTCGGCCCATTGAACGGGGATGTCCCTGGTGTTGGTGATCTGGCCCTGCAACCAGCCCTTGCCGTCGATCCCGCCGGTGGCGATGGCTCGCAACGAGTTTCTGCCCTGGAAGATCAGATCGCGCAGAGCCGGGTCGGCCGAGTCCTGGTTGAAGAACACTGTGATCCGCTTGATCTGGTAGTCGTTGACGACACCGCTGACCACGGCCGAGCCCACGGTCGCCGCCGAGAGGAACGTGATCAGCAGGATGTACTTCGTCTTGGCGCCGGCGATCAGCAGGACGCCCATCATCATCGCGATCAGCACCGAAGCCGTCCCGAGGTCAGGTTGGACGATCACCAGCATGGTCGGCACTCCGACCAGGATCAGGCCCTTGATGAACCGGGCGTAGTTCAAGGTGTCGGTGCGATCTTCGGCAAGGAACGAGGCGAGGGCGAGCAACCCGGTGAACTTGGCGAACTCTGCAGGCTGCACCTTCAACGGACCGAGGTCGAAGCTGAGGCGGGCGCCGCCGCTGATGGCCCCGACCAGGATCACCAGGACCAGCAACATGACCGTGACGCCGTACAGGAACCGCGATCGTTCACGCCACCAGTCGTAGTCGAACGACATCACCACGATCATGGTGATGACCGCTCCGATCAGGAAGATCTCTTGCCTCGTGACATACAGGTACGGGTTGGAGAACTTGCTGTATGAGGCCGAATAGATCGTGAACAGACCGATGATCGCCAACGCACCCTGCGCCAGCACCAGGATCCAATCGATGTTGCGACTCGGCGATCCGGGGCTGGCCTTGATGTTGCCCAAGCCGGAATCCGGCTTGCGCGAAAGCATGCTGAGGGCCATCGATCAGTCCCGGGTGGTGTCGGCGGCAGGAGGCATGCACGAGCTGTCGGTCAGTTGGGTCGGTGGTGCCGGCTCGAGTGAATCGAGGTTCAGGGGGTCGCTTGGCAGCACCGGATCCATCGCGGTCTGGCCGGCGAGGGCGGTGAAGATGCACTTCACGACTGGTGCGGCCGCCTTGGCACCGAAGCCGCTCTTTTCGAGATAGGCGACGACGGTGTACGGATTCTTGTCGTCGAGGCTGAACGCCGCGAAGGCTGACGAGTCGTTCCACGGATAGCTGCTCGCGCCCTGAGCCGTGCCTGTTTTGCCGGCGATCGGCAGCGCCTTCATCGGGTACGTCTCGAAGAGCTTTTCGCCCGTGGTGGCGTGGTAGAAGGTCGATGGGTACGTCACGCCAGGGTTGCGGACCCTGAACGCGTTGGTGACACGGGCCAGGCCGGCGACGATCGGCTCGATGATCTCGGGCGGCATCTCCAGCTGATCTTTGTAGGTCGGTGTGTCGAACGACTTGACGACGACCGCCTTGGACATGTCGGCCATGCCGGGACTGACGTCGGGCACCAGTGGTTGGAGGATGTTCTTCACCACCGTGGGCTGACGCAGGAACCCGCCGTTGGCGAGCGTCGCGTAGGCGTTGGCCAGTTGCAACGGGGTTGCTGCCATCAGTCCCTGACCGATGGCCACCTGCACGTTGTCACCGACGAGCAGTCGAGGCTCCTCGTTCTTGCCGAGCACGTTGTCTTTGACCAGTTGCGCCTTCACGGCGTCGTCGGGGATGCGACCCGCCCATTCGAAGGGCAGTTGGATCCCGCTCCTTGCCCCGAAACCGAAGCGCTCCAGGTCGTCCTTCAGCGTCGACTTGCCCTTGAGCGCCGGATCGATCGACGCGTTGTGCTCGTCTATCTCCCAGAACTTCTCGCCGAGTCGATAGAAGAAGGCGTCGCTGCTGACGGCCAGCGCGTCGGCGACCGTGACCACGCCGTACTTGGAGGACAGGTTGGTTCGAATGTTGCTCGCGTTCTTAAACTCACATCTCACACCTGATGCGCAGATGTTGTCGGGGATCGATTCCAGCTTGTAGACACCCTGATCGAGGTACGGCTCGGTGGGTCCGATCACGCCGCTGTGCATCGCCGACCACGCGACGAAGGGTTTGAAGCTCGAACCCAGGTTGTAGCGGCCCTGCACCGCGCGGTTGACGAGAACGGACTTGTCCGGGTCTGGTTTGCCCGTCGTCGGGTCGATCTTGTTACCGAAGAGCTGGTCGAACTTGTCGCCGCCGATCGCACCCATCCAGCGGTTGTCGAATCGCGGATAACTCGCCATGGCGATGATCTGGCCCGTGGAGTTGTCCTCGACGACCACCGCCCCGGCCGGCGCCTTGTACTGGATCCACTCCTGGCTGCCGAAGTCTTTGGAGCTCGAATACACCCGCTGCAGCCCACCCGGTACCTTCGGATCGATGGGGTTGTGTGCCGCGACATCTGGAAGCGTCAGATCGGTCGGCAGGTTGCGACGCTGCTTGAGCTTGGTCTCCAGCGCCTGCTCTGCGTACTGCTGCACGTCGAGATCGATGGTCAGCTGGATGTCCTGGCCGGCGACGGGATCGTCATGCTGGTCGAACAACTCCCGAACGATTCCGCCGGCAGCGTCGACCTCGAACACCTCCTTGCCCCACGAACCGTGTAGCGCTTCTTCCATCGACAGCTCCACGCCGAACGCGCCGACAAGCTCGTTGCTGTTGTAGCCCTTGTCCTTGTACTGCCCGACCGTCTCTTTGGTGATGGGCCCGAGGTAGCCGACGACGTGACTGGCCAGCGGCGCATAGGGGTAGACCCGCTTCCACTGCTCCACGATCTGAATGCCCGGAAAGTCTTCGCTGCGCTCCTTCAGGTACGTGACCGTGTCTTCGTCGACGTCCTCCTTCAGCGGCAACGGCAACAACGTGCTGTACCGCTGACCCTTCGTGCATTTCGGGATCGTCGGCTCGCCGAAGCACGGTTCGTAGCGACGCTGCAGATCGATGACCGGGACCTTCAACGGGCCGGACAGCCGATCGAACAGCGCGTCGCGAACCTTCGGCTTCTTGATCACGCTCCAATCGATCGCGACGGTGAGGATGCGCTGGTTGTCGGCCATGATCCGACCCTTGGCATCGACGACGCGACCACGTTCGGGCGGTATGAGAACCTCGCGAATCTTTGCAGCGGACACCTTCGCTTGATAATCAGCGGCCAAGACGCCCTGCAGGAACCACAGTCGTGTGCCGATCGCACCGATCAACAGCGTCGAGACCAGCGCCAACATGCCGAGGCGGGCAGTGCGGTTATCGAGCGCCATGGCACCATTGTGGTCCGTGCGCGGCGCGGACTGGGCGCACCCCGTCGGGTCCGACAACCGTGCTCATTTTTCGGCTCATCTTTGGGCTCATTCGGGGATGGCTCGCCACGTGCGACGCCGTGCACCAGCGCACCATCGGCCCAGTGGAACGAACAACGGGCTGAGCAACGTCGCCGCCGCGGTGACCACGGGAATCTCCAGGATCAAGCGGTCCGTCAGCCATCCCTCCTGGCCTGTCAGGAACTTGACGACCGGTATCGCGGCCTCCCCGACCGCCGACCCGATGGCCACGAAGATGGCCGCAAGCCACCATTGCGGGTCGGGAGTGATGCTCAACACGTAGCCGGACGTCAACCCGGCCAGACCGTACGCCAACGCTGTCAAGCCGAGAGGGGTACCGACGGCGAGGTCGTACATCATGCCGAGCGCGAACCCGGCAAAGGCACCACGCTCAGACCCCGCGCCGGCACCTGCACCTGCGGCCAATGCCAGCACCACTTGCACGGCAACTCCATCGACGCGATAGGTCGCACACACGGTGCGTTGGATGGCCAACACCACCAATGCAACTGGGATCAATCGGGTGAAGAGGGCAAACGGCAGCGAACGCACTCAGATCGCGGCCTGGTTGGGAACGAAGAGCACCACGGCGACGAAGTTGAGTTGGGTCAGGCTTGCATTGGGTTCGACTTCGACGTCGGGCGACCGGCTTCCCAGCCGAGGGTTGACAGCAGTGATCGTTCCGATCGGGATCGCTTGTGGCGCCAGGCTCTTGGTACCGCCCGCTGTCTCGACGGTGTCGCCGACCTTCACATTGGTCAGCGCCGTATCGTCGATCAGGCTGAACAGCAGTGGCCGATCGGCACCCTGGCCGCCGATGTCGCCGGTCTCGCGACGCACGATCACGTCGGGCAGCGTCGACGTCGTGGTCGAGCTCGACGACGTCGTGGTCTGTCCAGTTGTGGCGCCGGCCGCCGCAGCGGTGGTGGTCGTTGTGCTCGACACCGGTGCCGTTGTCGTTGTGGTGCTCGTCGAGGTGGTGCTGTCCAATGGACGGCCGCTGATGGCCGTGTTGGGTGGAGTCGACGCGGTTGTCGACGAGGCGTCCTCACTATCGACACGACTCAGCACCTGCGCCTGCACCGTGAACTGTGGGTCGATGATCAGCATCACCACACTTCGATCCGGATAGACCTTCGTGACCTTGCCGATCAGCCCAGCGCCGTCGGTGACGGGCATGCCGACGGCGATCCCATCACGTGTCCCGACGGTGATCTCGACGGTGTTCTGGAAGTTGCTGGGCGCCTCACCGACCACCTGGGCGATGACGCTCTTGTAGTTGTGCACCGACGTCAGGCGGTAGAGCTTCAACAACTCGTAGTACTTCGTGATGGCGGTCTGTGCCTCGACCTCGGCGCCCTTCTGATTTTCCACCTGGTCGTGAAGGGCCTCGTTCTCAGCTTTCAAATCGTCGTAGTGGGTGATGCCGTACCAGGCGTTGGCAATCGGTTTCGACACTGCGTCGGCGGCCACATCGAACGGTCGCATGACGACGGCAAACGCCTGGCGGGCCTTGTCGATGAACGCGTTGTTGCCACGACGGTCGAGCGTGATCAACAACAGAGACGTCAAAATGAGCAGCACAACGACGCGGCGGCGGCTCAACGAAGAAAGCATGGACGGCCTGTGACGTCTAGTCGTCGCCGCCGAGCGACATCAACCCGCGCATCGCGTCGATGTTCTCGAGTGCCCGCCCCGAGCCGATCACGACGCTGTACAGCGGGTCGTGGGCGATCTTGATCGGCATACCCGTCTCGTGAGCGAGACGCCGATTGATCCCGGCCAGCAGGGCGCCGCCACCAGTGACCATGATCCCTTGTTCCATGATGTCGGCTGCGAGCTCAGGCGGAGTCTTGTCGAGCGTCGTCTTGACGGCATCGACGATCGCGGACAGCGGCTCCGCCAATGCCTCGCGCACCTGCTCGGTGGTCAATGGAACCGTACGCGGTAGACCGCTGATGAGATCGCGACCGCGGATGTCGGCGGTCAGCTCTTCGTCGAGTGGCCATGCCGATCCCATGTGGATCTTGATCTCTTCGGCTGTGCGATCGCCGATGGCCAGGGAGAACTCTTTCTTGACGTATTGCATGATCGCGTCGTCGAGCTCGTCGCCGGCTACGCGCACCGACTGCGCAGTGACGATGCCGCCGAGCGAGATGACTGCCACTTCGGTCGTGCCACCACCGATGTCGACGATCATGTTGCCGCTGGGCTCGTGCACCGGCATGTCGGCCCCGATCGCGGCAGCCATCGGTTCCTCGATGATGTGGACAGGCTTGCGCGCCCCCGCGTATTCGGCAGCGTCCTGTACGGCGCGTTGCTCGACGCCGGTGATGCCCGATGGCACGCAGATCACCATGCGCGGCTTGCTCCATCGGCTGGCGTGAACCTTTTGGATGAAGAAGCGCAGCATCTTCTCGCACACTTCGAAGTCGGCGATCACGCCATCTTTCAAAGGACGGATGGTCTTGATGCGGCCGGGTGTGCGACCCATCATCCGCTTGGCCTCGAAGCCGACGGCGACCGGCCGGCCGTCGCTGATGTCGATCGCCACGACCGACGGTTCGTTGAGGACGATGCCCTGGCCTCGCGAGTAGATCAAAGTGTTGGCCGTGCCGAGATCGATGGCGAGGTCACGACCGATCGCGAGTGGGTTGTTCCTGGCCATCACTACCTCCGCACCGCCGGGTCGACGGCACACGAACCTCGACTGCGCCAGGCTCGGCGCAGGTCCGTCCAGTGTAGCGGAGCGCCAGTTTGTTACAGATTCGGGAAGAAGATGCCGATCTCGCGCTGCGCGGACTCCAACGAGTCGCTGCCGTGCACCAGATTCTCCGTGAGCAAGATGCCGAGGTCACCGCGAATCGTGCCAGGTGCGGCCTTGCGCGGATTGGTCGCGCCCATCACTGTGCGCACGACCTCCCAGGTGTCTTCCGGCCCCTCCAACACGAGGGCGACGACCGGTCCACGGCTCATGAAGCTGACGAGGTCGGCGTAGAAACCCTTGCCGACGTGCTCTTCGTAGTGACGAGCCAACGTGTCGGAGTCCAGCGAACGCATGTCGAGGGCGACGATCTTCAGGCCCTTGGATTCGAGGCGCCGCAACACCTCTCCAACGAGGCCCCGTTCGACGGTATCGGGCTTGAGCAGGACGAGGGTGCGATCAGACATGGCCGATGACGCTACCGGGCGCGCGAGTCAGACGATCTTGCGAAGGTGTGGCCGTGCGGCGCCGACGACGTAGAGCGAGCCGGTGACCAGGACCGCGTCGTCATGCCCCGCAGCGCGGACCGCCCGGTCGCAGGCGTTCTCGACGGTCCCGCACTCGACGACGTCGTCGCAGCCGAGGGCCCGGGCTGCCGCAGCCAGATCCACCGAAGGTAGCCCGCGTGGTGTCGGCGCGGTGCACGTGAAGACGACATCGAACTCATCGGCACGAAGTGCCGACAGCATCTCCTTGGGATCGCGGGCGCGCAGGATTCCAACCACGAGAATCTTGCGACCCGCTGGATTGAAATCATCGAAGAACACCTGCGCGCAGGAGTCGGCTCCCGGTGGGTTGTGCGCGCCGTCGACGATCACCAGAGGTTGGTGGCCGAGCACCTCGAATCGCCCTGGCATGCGGACGTTGGCGAAACCCTCACGCACGACGTCGTCCGCAATGGGCACTCCGAAGAATGCCTCGACAGAAGTGAGCGCGACCACGGCATTGTCGCCTTGGTGACGGCCGTGCAGCGGCACGAAGACATCGGTGAAGATCGTCGTCGGGGTGCGCAGGTCGAGCAGGCGACCGCCGAGCGCGAGTTGGTTCTCGAGCACATCGAATTGATCGCCGCGAACCAACACGCTCTCGCCACCGGCATCGGTGAAGTAGTGCAGCAGCTCAGGTTCGGTCTCACCGACGACGACAACACTTCTGGGTTTGATAACCCCCGACTTCTCCGCGGCGATGTGCCCCTTCGTCGGCCCGGCGAACTCGTTGTGATCCATGCCGATGTTGGTGATCACCGCGACCTGCGCATCGACGACGTTGGTTGCATCCCACCGACCCAGCACGCCGACTTCGACGACGGCTACGTCGATGGCAAGGTCGGCGAACCACCGGAACGCCGCTGCGGTGGTGATCTCGAAGTACGACGGCCGCACACCGGTCAACATCTCCAGATCGGCGACCGCCGCGATCTGCTCGGCGAACTCGTCATCGCTGATGGGCTCGCAGTCTCGGCTCATCCGCTCGTTCGGTCGCTCGAGGTGCGGGCTGGTGTACGTCCCGACCGTCAGGCCGTGGGCCATCAGCAGCCGAGTGATCATCTGCGACGTCGAGCCCTTGCCATTCGTACCGGTGACATGGATCACGGGGTAGGCAAACTGCGGCTCACCCATGGCCGAGACGATGGTCTTCATGCGCTCGATCGTCGGCGACTCGATGCGTCCCGTCTTTTCGTAGCTGGCGTGGGCGTCGAGGTAGGCCAGCGCGTCGGAGTAGGTCATCGTTGCAGCAGCGCGTCGCTGCGCCTCACTATCGGGTCAGCTGGCCTCGCGGCGAGGCCGCTTGGCCTTCGGCTCACGTGGAACGAGCGTGGGATTGGTCTTCTTCTGCACCGTGTCGACCTCGATCATCACGGTGCCGACGTCGCTGCGACCGGGAAGCTCGTACATCGTGTTGAGCAGCACTTCCTCGAGAATCGCTCGCAACCCCCGTGCCCCGGTGCCGCGCAGCAACGCCTGGTCGGCGATCGCCTCCAGCGCCTCGCGGGTGAAGTCGAGCTCGACGTCTTCGAAGTCGAACACCTTGCGATACTGCTTCACCAACGAGTTCTTCGGCTCCGTGAGGATCTTGATCAGCGCGTCGCGATCGAGACTGCGGACTGCGCCGATCATCGGGAGGCGGCCGACGAACTCGGGGATCAAGCCGAACTTCAGCAGGTCCTCGGGAAGCACCTTGGTGAACAGTTCGCCGGGATCCTTGTCGGCCTTGCTGCGCACGGTGCCATGGAAGCCAACTCCCTTGTGACCGATCCTGCTCTCGATGATCTGTTCGAGGCCGGCAAATGCGCCACCGCAGATGAACAAGATGTTGGTGGTGTCGATCTGGATGAACTCTTGGTGTGGGTGCTTGCGCCCACCCTGAGGCGGTACCGAGGCGACCGTACCCTCGAGGATCTTGAGCAGCGCCTGCTGGACTCCCTCGCCGCTGACGTCGCGCGTGATGGACGGGTTCTCGCTCTTGCGGGCGATCTTGTCGATCTCGTCGATGTAGATGATTCCGGTCTCGGCCTTCTTCACGTCGAAATCGGCGGCCTGGATGAGCTTCAGCAGGATGTTCTCGACGTCTTCACCGACGTAACCGGCCTCGGTGAGCGCCGTTGCGTCGGCGACTGCGAATGGCACGTTGAGCAGGCGAGCGAGTGTCTGGGCGAGGTGGGTCTTGCCGCAACCGGTCGGGCCGAGCAGCATGATGTTGCTCTTGGCCAACTCGACTTCGTCGCGACGCCCGACGCTGGCGCCTTGTTGATATTGGATGCGCCGGTAGTGGTTGTAGACGGCGACCGAAAGGATCTTCTTGGCCTCGTCCTGGCCGACGACGTAGTCATCGAGAAAGGTCCGGTTCTCGCGTGGCGTCGGCAACTCTTCGAAGCGGATCTCGCTGGAGTCGGTGAGCTCTTCTTCGATGATCTCGTTGCACAGATCGATGCACTCGTCGCAGATGTACACGCCAGGGCCCGCGATCAGGCGCTTGACCTGCTTCTGCGACTTACCGCAGAACGAGCACTGCAGCAGTTCGCCGGTGTCGCCGAATTTCGCCACGGTTCAGTCTCCTTCTCGCCCTGGGGTCGATTCGTGAGGATCAGCGAATCGGACCGGTGCGGTCGACGGCGTCACGAGACGAAATCACATCATCGATGATGCCATATGTGAGGGCCTCATGCGCTTCCATGACGAAATCGCGGTCGGTGTCCTTGTGGACGCGCTCGATGGTCTGGCCGGTGTGCTTGGAGAGGATTTCCTCGAGAAGGTCCCGCATACGCATGATTTCCTTGGCTGCGAGCTCGAGATCGGTGACCTGGCCGTAGCCGACCTGACCGTAGGGCTGGTGGAGCAGGATTCGGCTGTGCGGCAGTGCCAGCCGCTTTCCCTTGGTGCCGGCAGCCAGCAACACGGCCGCTGCGGACGCAGCC
>JANMRB010000154.1:0-13567 GCA_031370825.1 Ilumatobacteraceae bacterium | reverse complement strand
CGCCCGTGCACCAGCGCGTCTACAAGATGGGGTTGGAGCACCTGGGCGTCGTGGTCGGCGACACTTTCGACGCGTTCGTCGGAGCCCACAAGCCCGTCCTCACGGGACAGCAATTCCAGGGCCCGAACAGCACACCCGACCCCGTCTACATCTTGTTCGAGGACTTCACCCACGTGAAGTTCTATCGGCTTTCACTGCGGGCATCCGTCGAGCTCGATGCTGGCCCGTTCGACGACGGGTTCCATCACGTCGACGACTGGGTGCCCCAGCGGCTCGTGACGGCGACCGGCCCGAACCCGCTGCCGCGATGACGGATTTCCGCGAAGAGTGCGAGTGCCCCCAAGGGGATTCGAACCCCGATGCCCCTTCAGTGAACGACCTCGTGCCCATCGGGGACGGATCGAGTCCGAGAATCAGCTCGAGCCGGGCATCATCCAGGAATTGGTCGTCTGCCTCGAGGACGTCTAATGGTTCGTCGTTGAAATAGCACTCGCCACTTGATTCGAGCGCTCAGAATGGTGGCTGCGGACAGCGCGCCGAGCTACAGGCACGCGTGCGGAACGGTAGAGCGTTTGACTCGAGGAGCTAGTGTGACATTGTGATCTCATTGGGATTGCTGTTGGTGGTTATCGGGTTCGCGCTGATCGTTCCACGAGGTGCGGTTGCCGGCTCGGCCGCTCGGCGCAATGTGACGCTTGGAGGCTCACAGCTCTTCACGACGCGGGGCTACGACGGCACTCCCTCAACGCGCTACCGCATTATTCGGGTCCTTCTTGGACTAGCGATGATCGCGGGAGGCGTGGCGCTGATCGCCACATCAGGCTGACCGCAGCGCATGCGTAACCTCGCCCAAGGCTTCATTCGTGGACGCCACTACTGGCTCCCCGAACGGCTACCTCGCTGCGCTCGGCGCTCGCTGGCGAGGAGCTGGGCAGCCCCTTTTCGCTACGTAGTCTTCTGGGGCTGCCCGATTCGCTGGGCAGATGATCTGACGCGAAATCCACACCGGATCATCCGCATAGCTCAGAGTGGAGCCCAAGGTGGGAATCGAACCCACGACCTACGCATTACGAGTGCGTTGCTCTACCGACTGAGCTACCTGGGCGCGGCGTGCATCGTAGCGGGAGGCGAATGACGATGACATCGCTTATCGGGCGGCACAAAAACCGCAGTTCGTCGCAAACTACATCCATGTGATTGTTCAACCTTGAAGAGATCTTGCCGATCATTTCCTTGTGAAGTGGTGGCGGGTAGGACTCATATCGTGCCTGGGCATTGCTGTCGGTCTGTACGGATGGCAGGTCCGAACCATTTGGGTTCCCGCAGAACATTGGATGATCGGTCCACCTGTGATCGCCGCGATCGCTGCGGTTTTCGGCGCGCGGTGGCGACAAAACGGCGACAGGGTCGCGTGGGTCGCGATTGCCGGCTCGTGCGCGATGACCGCCGGGGCGTACGCGGTGATGTTGTGGAAGTCTGCATTCGGCGTTCAGAACCTGGCCGATCTGGCCAGCGTGATGCGAGCGCCTGATCGAACGCTGATCGCGCTGGCGCTGCTGGCGATGATCGCCGACCGGTCGCCTATTCGTGATCGCTACCTGGCCGTCGAGGCCAGCATCGTCGCGCTGGCAACGGCCCTGGTGATGTGGGTCGCGGTCGTCGAGCCGGCACTGACCAGGTCGCCACTCGACTCGTCGGGTCGGCTCCTGTCGCTCAGTCTTCCCGCCTCTGATCTGGTCCTCGTCGCCCTCGGAGCACGACTGTTCCTCGGCTATCGGGCGCGAAGCAGATCCTTCCTGGCCCTTCAGTTGGCGCTGCTCACCCGGTTCGCGGGGAACATGATGAACTACTGGAGCGAGGTCGGAAACGGACGCATCTCGCCGATCGTGGCCAACAGCGTCACGGCATTGTCGTTTGCGTTCCTGGTGTGGGCAGCCGTCGATCGTCACCACAGCGAGCCGGCACACGTCGCGCCTAATGCAGTGCGTCTGAGCCGAGTTCGGTTGATCTCGATCGTGCTCTCGGCTGTCGCCCCTCAGATCGTGTTGATCACGGTGTTGATGGATGGCACGGCGAAGCGCTCGACCGTGATGTTTGCCGCAGGCATTGCTGCCGTCGTGTCGCTCTTGGCTCTGACCCGTCTGTGGGGCTTGGCCGTCAGCGTCCGAAATCTCACCGAGCGGCGTGGTAACGATCGTCTGGCCTCGCTCGTAGAGCGCTCGTCCGATGTCGTCGTGCTCGTCGACGCCGACGGTCAGATCTCGTACACCAGTCCGGCGCTGCTGACGGTGCTGGGCTACTCCGGCGATAAATGGGTGGGTCGGCAGTTCGACGGCATCGACGTTCGAGTCGTCGGAAAGCCTGGCGGCGATCCGTGGAGCGACGTCGAGCTACTGCTTCCGGAGGAGTCGCTGACCGTCGAAGTCTCGGCCTTGCACGCGGATGGCGAGCGACGCACGATGGAGCTGTCGGCGGTCAACCTGATGTCGAACGTCGCCGTTGCGGGCATCGTGTTGACCCTTCGTGATGTCACGGCCAACCGATCGTTGGAACGTCAGTTGAGCTATCGCGCTGATCACGATTCGTTGACCGGCCTTGCCAACCGAGCCAACTTCTTGACGCGACTCAGCGAAGAGCTGCAGCGTGGTCAGCTTCCGACGGTGATGTTCCTCGATCTCGATGACTTCAAGGCGATCAACGATGGACTCGGCCACTCAGCTGGCGATGTCCTTTTGCGAGCGGTTGCCGACCGGTTGATGATCCGATTCGCGAATTCGACAAATCTGGTTGCCCGACTTGGCGGTGACGAGTTCGGAGTGCTGCTGCTCGAGTCGTCGACGGCCGAAGCATGCGTGTTGGCTCAGCAGGCGATTGCCGACCTCAAGGATGCGATCCAGGTCAACGACTTCCAGTCGGTCTCGGTCAGCGGCTGCATCGGCATTGCCGTCGCCGAGCCGAAGAACACAGCGTCCGATCTGATGCGTCACGCCGACCTGGCGATGTACCGCGCCAAGCAGTTGGGCAAGGGCCAGGTCGAGGGGTTCGATGCCGACCTCGGCCGCCAGACAGAGCGGCGCAACGAATACAAGCGTGACCTCATGGCGGCGCTCGGCCGCGACCAGCTCTATCTCGTCTACCAACCCATCGTGCGGCTGTCCGATGGACGGACTGTTGGTGCCGAGGCCCTACTCCGCTGGGATCACCACATCTACGGCAATGTTCCACCGAGCGACTTCATCCCCCTTGCCGAGCAGACTGGCGTGGTCATCCCGATCGGGGCATGGGCTATCGAGCAGGCATGCATGTCGGCTGTCGGGTGGCTCGACGACTCGATGTTCGTGACTGTCAACGTTTCAGGCGTGCAACTGCGCGAGTCGACGTTCGTCGACGGGGTGCGACGCAGCTTGAAGCTCAGTGGGCTGGCCCCGGAGCGACTCGTCCTCGAGATCACCGAATCGACTCTCATCGATGACAGCGTCTTCGCGACCGAACAGCTCAGCCAGCTGCGTTCATACGGCATCAGTACGGCCCTGGACGATTTCGGGACTGGCTACAGCTCGCTCGCATACGTTCAGCGGCTCCCGCTCGACATCATCAAGATCGACAAGGAGTTCGTCCAGTCAGTCGGTGAGCCGCGCAGCAAAGCGTTGGCCAACACCATCGTCAACATGGCACGAAATCTGGGATTGAAAACCGTTGCAGAAGGTGTCGAGACCGAAAATCAAGCACTCGAACTTGCCAGGCTGGGGTGCGAGTTTGCTCAGGGCTACCTCTTCTTCAAACCGCTCTCGTCCGTCGCAATGACGGCGCTCTCCGAGTTCGAGCAACGGCCGGTTGCGGAAACGAAAAAGCCGGAAATGGCGTTGGCGTTCACCGCTCCGACGATCGAGCTCGCTGGCCAGCGGGCGGCGGGCATGCCCCCTCCGACTGGGCAGCTGCCAGCGGCCGAGGCTCATCCCGCGCCGCAGCCAACGGGTCAGCAACCAGCAGTCGCGCAGGGGCCACGGGACGAACCGAGCCGCGAGATCTCGCACCTGCTTCGCCCGTTGCTTTCGAACTGAGCCCTCAGATCGACGGCAGGTCGAGCAACAGAGACTGCAGCAACAGAGTCTCGTTCGGGTTGCGATCCAGCGACTCGAGTGCCCCGTGGATTCGTGTGACGGCGCTGACACCTGCTTCTGGCCGCGGCAGCTGACCGTGTACGAGGGCGTCCCGATATGCGCCGGCCAGTACCCCGAGCCCGCTTCGTAGCTCGTCGACGCGATGACGTCGTAACTCGCGCTTGTGGTGGTCTTCGATCTGTTTGCGCCCGCTTCCTCGTTCTCCCGTTGCGGCCACCCTTGCCTCGAGCTGCGAAAGCTCTTCGGCTTGGCGCGCCGCGAGAGGAGTCGCGGCAGCGTCGATCAGCCCGAGCAGCTCAATGCACAGCTTGACGACGGTTGTGCCGGTGCCGTCGAGGCGAGTTGCCAAACTGGCGAAGGCATCGCGGCGGGCCATCAGCCCCGTATCCGTCGCGAGCACGCGCGCCCTCGTGAGGTTGCCCTCCGCCGCGGCGGCCACCAGGTCAGCGGTCTCTGCATCGATCCCCGACTCGACGAGTTGGCCAGCAACCGCCGCGTGCGACAACGCTGCGAAGGTGATTCGGACGCACCGCGAGGCGATGGTGACCAACTCAGGCGTGACCTGGTCGGCGAGCACGATGAAGATGGTGCTGGCTGGTGGTTCTTCGAGTGTCTTCAACAGCCGGGCCGCTGCTGGAGCATCGAGCAGGTGGAAGTCGTGAAGGATCATCACCTTCCGGTTTCCCTCCACCGGGGCAAGCGATGCGTTGCGAATGATGTCGGCGACCTGATCCGCAGAGATTCGGGCGCCGTGGCGCTCGACCTCGCGCACATCGGGATGCTGGCCGGCGAGCGCCAACCGTGCGTCGCGCTGCGTTGGATCGTCGGTGCCGGCCATCAACAACGCCGCGAATGCGCGACTCGCTTCTGCCTTGGTCGAGCCGGACGGGCCGACGAAAAGGTAGGCGTGAACCGGGTCGTCGGCTGCGTACGACAGCTTGCTGACGGCCTGCGGCTGACCAACCACCTCTGACCAGACCGAGTCGCTCATAGCTGCAACCGCTCGGCTACGCCGCGGCGGATGTTGGCGCCCACGTCCTCCATGCCGGCTGCGCCGTCGATGACGACCCAGTGCAGTGGATCTTCGACGGCCATCTTGCGAAATCCTTCGCGAACTCGTGCGTGGAACGCGTCGTCCTCGCGTTCGAACCGGTCGAGTTGCCGCCCGCGCATTCGCCGTTCGAGCACCTCGATCGGAGTGTCGATCAACACCACCAGATCGGGCCAGCACGAGTGCATTGCCCATTTGTTGATCTCGTACACCTCGTCGATCGGCAGCAGGCGTCCGTAGCCCTGATATGCCAGCGTCGAGTACACGCTTCGGTCGCTGACCACGTGACGGCCGGCGGCCAGCGCGGGCGCGACGATCTCGTCGATATGTTGCGCGCGATCCGCGGCGATCAACAGTGTTTCGGCCCGGTGCGAGAGATGGGTCAGTGACGTGTCGTGAAGGATGCTGCGGATGCGTGCTCCGATGTCGGTCCCGCCGGTTTCGCGGGTCAATACGGCATCGAGATGCGCGGCGAGCCGGGCGGCGTGCGTGCTCTTACCGGTGCCCTCGGCACCTTCGAGGGCGATGTAGCGACCCGTACTCATACTCGGCGCACCATATCCAGCCGATTGGTCTAGGATATGTTTGAGAATCAAATCCTGAATAATGGGAATCCGAGAACGCATCAATGTGGATGGCAGTGACGGTCGCCGCGGCGATCTTCCAAACTTGGCGAACGGCCATGCAGCAGAGGTTGCGCGCACTGCTGTCGATCAGTGGGGCCGGCTTCGTTCGATACGTCTGGGGTGCGCCGATCGCTTTCACTGCGGTCGCCGCGATGGCAATCAGCGGCCGGCATCTGCCGATGCCGCCGCCACGGTTCTGGCCGTTGATCGCCGGCGGGGGCGTTGCCCAGATCCTCGCAACGGTCCTTCTGATCAGCGCGTTCGATGCCCGAGGATTCGCAGTCGGCACTGTCTATTCGAAGACCGAAGTGGTGCAGGTCGCAGTGTTCTCCGCAGTGTTGCTGAACGAGACTCTTCGCCCCCTCGGGTGGCTCTCCACCATGTTGTGCCTGGCCGGGGTCGTGCTGTTGGCCGGCGGACGCGGCCTGTTGCGTCATCCCGACCGCGCTGCGACCCTCGGCCTGTTCGCCGGGACGGGGTTCGGGCTCGCTGCGGTCGCCATCCGTGCTGCGACTCAGTCGCTGGGCGATTCGCCGGCGCTGGTGCGCGCCATCATTGCCCTGGCAGTGATGAACACGATGCAGACCGTCATCCACGGGGGATACCTCGCCGTGCGCGAACGCGAACAGATCGGTCTCGCCTTCCATCACTGGCGGTCGAGCTCGGTGGTCGGGGTGCTCAGTGTCTGCGGCTCTGCGTGTTGGGCGTGGGCTTTCGCACTGCAGAACGCGGCGAAGGTTCGCACGTTCGGTCAGATCGAATTGCTGTTCACGTTTGCCATCGCCCATTGGTGGCTGCACGAGCACAACTCGCGCCGCGACTATGCCGGAGCAGGCCTGGTGCTGGCGGGAGTCCTCGGTGTGATGATCGCTGGCTAGGACGTCGACTTCAGGACTTCTTCTTGGCGGCTGCCTTGCGTGGTGCTGCTTTCTTCGATGCCGCCTTCTTGGTTGCCCTGGCCTTCTTGGCAGGCGCGCCACCCTTTTCGATGATGGCTTCGCGGCGCACTGCCAGCAGTTCGTAGGCACGCTCGGGTGGCATCGCCTCGAGGCGGTCGCCTTTCGAAAGCGACGCGTCGGTCTCGCCATCGGTGACGTAGACACCGAACTTGCCGTCCTTGGCGACGACGGGCTTGCCACTGGCAGGATCGTTGCCGAACTCGCGCAACGGGCCCTTTGCCGCCATGTTGGGCGCCCCACCGCGCCGGAAGACCTTCGGTTGCGAGAAGATCTCGACGGCTTGGTCAAGCGTGATCGTCAGCAACTGTTCTTCGTTGGTGATGTTGCGGAAGTCCTTGCCCTTCTGCACGTACGGCCCGTAACGCCCGTTGTTGGCCGTGATCGTCGCACCGTCGGACGGGTCGACGCCGAGCGTGCGCGGCAGTTGCAGCAGTTCCTCCGCCTCATCGACGGTCACTCGCTCCAGCACCATCGTCTTGAACAGACTGGCCATCCTCGGCTTCTCCAGACCTGGTGGCAGATTGTCGGGTGAGCCCCACTGGACGTACGGGCCAAACCGACCGTTCTTGGCGAACACCGGATACCCGTTGAGCTCGCCGATCGGCTCGTCGCTCTTCGGCATTGCCAACAGCTTGAGGGCCATCTCGACGGTCAGTTCGTCGGGCGTGAGATCGTCGGGGACGCTAGCTGTGTCGTCGCCGCGCTTGACGTAGGGTCCGTACTTTCCGGGCTTGACCACGATCTCATTGCCGACCGGATCGTTGCCGATCGGGAACGTGTTGATCTCCGCAGCGTCGATCTCGTCGAGGTTCTCCTCGACCAAGCGCTTCAGTCCCGGAAGGTGGTCGCCCTCGTCGCCGAAGTAGAAGTGCTGCAGCCAGTCCTGCTTCTGGCGTTCGTTGCGGGCGATCGAGTCGAGGTCTTCCTCGATGCGCGCCGTGAACGCGTAGTCGACGAGCTCACCGAAGTGCTTTTCCATCAGACCGACAACCGCGAAGGCTGTCCACGTCGGCACCAGCGCCTGGCCCTTCTTCCACACGTATCCGCGATCCTGAACCGTCTGGATGATCGATGCCCAGGTCGACGGCCTGCCGATGCCCAACTCGTCGAGACGCTTGACGAGCGATGCCTCGGTGTACCGCGGCGGCGGTGACGTCGTGTGTCCGTTGGGCGTCAGCGACTCGATGTCGACAACCGCCCCGACGACCAGTGGCGGCAGTAGTGCTTCGCGATCGTCGTCGGTGGCTTCGCTGTCGTCAACCGATTCGACGTACACCTGCCGGTAGCCGGCGAAGCTGATCGTCGTGCCACTTGCGGCGAAATCTGCCTCGGTGGCTGTGTTGTCGCGAGTCGCATCGGCAGCGGTGGCACCAAGCCGAACGGTGACCGTGACCCCCGTTGCGTCAGCCATCTGCGAAGCGAGCGTTCGCTGCCAGATCATTCGGTACATCGCCAGCTCCTGGCCATTCAGCTCGCCGGCGAGCGAGTCCGGGCTGCGCAGTGGCGTCGATGGGCGGATGGCCTCGTGGGCTTCCTGGGCGTTCTTGATCTTGGAGGAGAACTGTCGAGGTGACGGAGACAGGAACTTGTCGCCGTAGCCGCGCCTGACCTCGGCGCGGACCGCAGAAAGTGCCTCGTCGCTGAGCGTGACGTTGTCGGTTCTCATGTACGTGATGTACCCGCGCTCGTACAGACCTTGGGCCACGCGCATCACCTGCGAGGCGCTGAGGCGCAGCTTGCGGCCGCCCTCTTGTTGCAGCGTCGAGGTCATGAACGGTGCCTTCGGAGCACTGCGGTAGGGCCGTTCCTCGACCGAACGCACGGTGAACTCGGAGGTTCGCAGTCCGTCGGCCAATGCCCTGGCGCGTGCCTCTCCGACCACCACGACGTTGGCCTTGGCACGACCGTCGCTACCGAAATCCTTCCCAGTCGCCACCTTGGCGTTGTCGAGCGCCACCAGCGTGGCGGTAAACGCGGGAGACGTGGCCGTGAGCAGTTCGATGTCCCAATACCCGGCCTGCACGAACGCGATCCGTTCGCGCTCGCGCTCGACGATCAACCGCACCGAGGGGCTCTGCACGCGACCTGCTGACAGGCCGCGGTTGACACGGCGCCAGAGCACGGGTGAGACCTCGTAGCCGTAGAGGCGGTCGAGCAGTCGGCGGGTCTCTGCGGCGTCGACCAAGCCATAGTCGATTCCTCGCGGGTTGTTGACCGCGTGGTCGATCGCAGATTTGGTGATCTCGTGGAAGACCATGCGCTTGACCGGGATCTTGGGTTTCAGGTACTCCAACAGGTGCCAGCTGATGGCTTCACCCTCGCGGTCTTCGTCCGTCGCGAGGTACAGCTCGCTGGCATCTTTCATCAGCACACGTAGCTCCTTGACCACCTGCGCGCCGCGGGTTGTCAGCTCATATGTGGGCTTGAAACCGTTGTCGACGTCGATCGACAACCCCTTGCTGGGCAAGTCGGCCACGTGCCCGACCGAGGCGCGCACGTCGTATGCACTGCCCAGGAATTTCGAGATGGTCTTGGCCTTGGCGGGGGATTCGACGATGACTAGTGGTTTGGCCATGCGTTCGTATCGCTACGTGATGGCGGGGGTGCTTGTCAAGGCGCCTCAAAATTCAGACGAGAACCGATTCGGGCTCCGGCTCGACGTCGGGCTCGTCGTGGTGACCCTCGACGTTGACGCGCGGCAGGATCTTGTCGAGCCACTTGGGGATCCACCAGTTGCGGTCACCGAGCAGTTCCATGGTCGCCGGTACCAGGACCATTCGAACGATCGTGGCGTCGACGAAGACGGCGGCAGCGAGGCCGAGGCCGAAGAGCTTGAGGTTGCGGTCGTCGCCGAGCACGAACGCCGAGAACACGCAGACCATGATGATCGCCGCGGCGGTGATGACCCGCGCGGTTGCGGCAAGGCCGTCGGCCACGGCGGTGGCGTTGTCGCCGGTGCGTTGGAACTCTTCTTTCATTCGCGACAGCAAGAAAACCTCGTAGTCCATCGACAGACCGAAGACGATCGCGAACAGCATCATCGGGACCCATGGCTCGATGGGGCCTGTCGCGTCGATGCCGATCAAACTCTTGGCCCACCCCCATTGGAAGATGGCCACGATCACACCGTATGAGGCGCCGATCGACAGCAGGTTCATGATCACCGCTTTCAGCGGCACCAGCACACTGCGGAACACAGCCATCAGCAACAAGAAGCTGAGGATCAACACCGCGCCGATCAGAATCGGCAGGCGGCCAACGATGTACGTAGAGAAGTCGATGCCGCCAGCCGTGAAGCCACCGACCTTCACGTCGGCACCGACGGCGTTCAACTCGGCGCCGCGCAATCGACTGACCAGATCGCGGGTGGCTTGATCCTGAGCTGACGTTTTCGGGAAGGCCAGCCATTGCCACGTGGTGGGAGTGACTGGTGCGCCTGCCTGCGTGAGCATCTGCGCGCCGGGTGAGGCAAAGGCGATGCCGGGGTCAGCCTTCAGCGCAGCGTCGACCGAGGCGGCGACCGCTGGGGTCATCTTCGGATCGTCGCTGACGAGCACCAGCGGACCGTTGAAGCCCGGACCGAAGCCCTCAGCCACGAGGTCGAATGCCCGACGGGTGGTCTGGTCGGTCTTCAGGACCTCAGGATCGGTGAAGCCCATTCGAATCGAAAGCTGCGGCAGCGCCAACACGACCAGGGCGATGACCGCGGCGGAGAAGGCACGCCACGGACGGTGCTGGATGATGCGGCTCCAGCGGTACCAGAACTGCTGCTCGCGCGGCTTGGGAACGTGGTGCTTCAATGGTCGCCGGAGGCGATGCCCGAATGGCAAGGTGCTAGCGACCATGACCAGCACGGCCAACAAGAGCGCGACCCCGAGAGCCGGGCCGAGCTGCTTCGCGAACACACCGACCAGGGCCACGACGACGAACACACCTGTGGCCCAGGCGGCGGCCAGCGACGTGTTGTCGATCTTGGTTCCGACGAAGCCCAGCAACGCCGGAAGCAGCGTCAACGAGGCCAGCATCATCACCAGCACGGCGAGCGACCCGGAGATGGCCAGGCCGTTGACGAACTTGAGGCCCATCGCCATCAGGCCGAGCAGCGAGATGACGACGGTGATCCCGGCGAACAGAACAGCCCGACCGCTGGAATCGAGCGTTGCGACGATGGACTGCTCGGGATCGAGCCCGTTGTGAATTCCTTCTCGATAGCGCGAGACGATGAACAGCGAGTAGTCGATGCCCACACCGAGCCCGATCATCGCCGCCATCTGCGGTGAGAAGTCCGGCATCGAGAGGCCGTGACTGGCGATGCCGATGATTGCCGTGCCGATCCCGAGACCGAAGATTGCCGTGCCGATCGGGAGACCCATTGCCAGCACTGAACCGAATGCCAGGAGCAGGATGATCACTGCGGCCAGCAGTCCGAGAAGTTCGCTCTCGGGGAACTTGATGGCGTTGAATATCTGCCCGCCGTACTCGATCCGGAGATTCGGCACGTCGACTTTTGCACCGAGTGCCTTGATGTCCTTGGCGAGCTTCAGGAAGTCGGACTGCGAACGCATGGCTACCGACACGTTGGCGAACGAGATCGGCTTGGTCTGGCTGTTGAACTGCGCCCCGGCGGGCTCGTAGGGGCTGACGACCTTGACGTCTGGAAGTTTGGCGACATCGGCCAGCATGGCGCTCATCGCCGCCTTGACCGTGGGGTCTTGCGTACCCTGCGGGGCGGTGAACACGATCTGAGCGGGCTGGCCGTCCTGGGTATTGTCGCCGGCGCGATTAAACGCATCCTGAACCTGTTTGGACTCGCTGTCCGGTTGTGTGAAGTCGGTGTGGTAGTCGGTGCCGATGGCCCCGCTCACGACGTTGAGCAGGATGAGCAGCGGTAGCCAGATGGCAAAGACCATCACCCAGCGCTTGTGAAAACTGAATCGAGCAAGACGAGCGAGCACGTGTGGACCCCTCCATATCATGTGACGACCAGTGGTGTCGTCGTTCGGATGCCTCGTCTTCGACCCTACTGTGAGCGTTCTTGATCAGGCCTGTGACTTTCGACTCGATCGGGATGTGCCCGACCGTCGCGCGCAGTGTTCACACGAGAACTGCCTTCACACCAGGATTGACGGCGGAGTCGGCTCGGGCTCGGCCTGATGGTGTCCCTCGACGTTGATGCGCGGCAGCACACGTTCGAGCCACTTCGGGATCCACCAGTTGCGGTCACCGAGCAGTTCCATGGTCGCCGGTACCAGGACCATTCGAACGATCGTGGCGTCGACGAACACGGCGGCAGCGAGGCCGAGGCCGAAGAGCTTGAGGTTGCGGTCGTCGCCGAGCACGAAGACCGAGAACACGCAGACCATGATGATTGCCGCGGCGGTGATGACCCGTGCGGTCGCCGCAAGACCATCGACGACCGCGGTGGCGTTGTCGCCGGTGCGTTGGAACTCTTCTTTCATTCGCGACAGCAAGAAGACCTCGTAGTCCATCGACAGACCGAAGACGATCGCGAACAGCATCATCGGGATCCATGGCTCGATGGGCCCTGTCTTGTCGATGCCGATCAGACTCTTGGCCCACCCCCATTGGAAGATGGCCACGATCACGCCGTACGACGCGCCGATCGACAGCAGGTTCATGATCACGGCCTTCAGCGGTACCAGCACACTTCGGAACACGACCATCAGCAACAAGAAGCTGAGGATCAAGACAGCGCCGATGAGCACCGGCATCCGGTCGATGATGTACGTGGAGAAGTCGATGCTTCCAGCGGTGAATCCGCCGACCTTGATGTCGGCGCCAACGGGGTCGAGATCAGTGCGCAATCGGCTCACCAGATCGCGGGTTGCTTGATCCTGAGGCGAGGTGGTCGGGAACACGAGCCACTGCCACGTTGCAGGAGGACCGTGTGCGTCGGGATTCGTCTCGACGCGCACCCCGTCTGTGGCAAACGAAATGCCGAGGTCGTCGTCGAGCAGGTCGTCGACCGCACTGGCTATGTGGGTGTTCATGGCTAGGTCGGTGCTGATCAGCGCCAGCGGACCGTTGAACCCCGGACCAAACCCACTGGCGATGAGATCGAATGCCCGGCGTGTGGTCTGGTCGGTCTTCAGCACCCCCGGATCGGTGAACGCCATCTGGATCGAGAGCAAGGGCAACGCCAGGACAACGAGCGCGAGAGTCGCACTGACGAGCGCTCTCCACGGATGATGCTGGATGATTCGACTCCAGCGGTACCAGAACTGCCGCTTGCGCGGTTTCGGCGGGCGATGCGCTATCGGGCGGCGCAGCCGGCGCCCGAACGGCAGATAGCTGGCGACCATTGTCAGCACCGCCAGCAGGACCGCTGCTGCCAATGCGAGGAGGACCATCTTGGCGAAGACCCCGACCACCGCGACGACGACGAACGCCACCGTCGCCCAGGCGGCGGCCAATGACGTGTTGTCGATCTTGGCGCCGACGAAACCGAGGAGCGCCGGCAGCAGGGTCAGTGAGGCGAGCATCATCATCAGCACGGCAAGGGACGCGGAGATCGCCAAGCCGTTGACGAATGGAAGGCCCATCGCCATCAGGCCCAGCAATGAGATCACGACGGTGATGCCTGCGAACAAGACAGCCCGACCGCTGGAGTCGAGCGCTGCGACCGTCGCCTCCTCGGGGTCGAGGCCCTTGTGGAGACCCTCCCGGTAACGGGTCACGATGAACAGCGCGTAGTCGATACCGACGCCGAGTCCGATCATCTGGGCGATCTGCGGCGCGAAATCGGGCGTCGAGAAGCCGTGACTGGCAATGCCGATGACAGCGGTACCG
>JANMRB010000133.1:0-2661 GCA_031370825.1 Ilumatobacteraceae bacterium | reverse complement strand
GAAGATGCCCGCATGCACCGGAACACCAACCGCCAGAGCCGTTGCCACGGCAGCCGCAATCGTGCCGGCGATGCGAATCCTGGAGGCGCGACGGCCGACGACCATCATCGCCGCGATCACAGCCAGCAGCACCAGGGGGATGGACAGCGTCGAGTCGCGCATCCAGTGCGCCCAGAAGGTGACATCGTGTGCTTCCCTGGCGCCACTGCGCCAGTGCACGACGTGCGTCCAAAGACCCACGCCATATGCGGCACCAACCGCAATGCCCAAGGTCCGCCGGTCGAGCCGTGCGTACCTCGAGTCGCCCGTCCAGCGATTCATCTTCCGTCCCTCTCCATCTTGTCGTTTACCGGTGTCGGTCGGGGTATCCGTTCCCGCCCGCACCGGGCATTTCAAACTCGTCCTTGCCTACCCGTGCGCATGGTCCTGTTTTGGTGCTTCGCTGCAGCCGCCCGTCACTGGCAATGGTTGACCGGTGCCGCTTTGCACGGTGCAACCGACATCACCGAGGCCGATGAGAATGGCTTGCTTGGTCGCCGGATCGACGAAGCGCACCTTGAACGGGCGCACGTCGGCGGTGGTCACGAAGTCGATCAACACGTCGATCGCGGCGAATGGCTGCAGTTCGCCCGGTAGTTGGGCAGCCCGTGAAATCGGCACGCTTGCGCCAGTGTTGTCGATCAGCTCGAACTGTGTGGGCTGGTACACGAGAACGTTGTTGGAGAGGTTGGTGATGACCGCTGACACCTGCACATCGATCGAACCTGCGTCGACAAGGCCTGGCACGCCGTGCGCGCCCGCGACCTGTGTGTCGTTGAGGCCACTGATCGCCGTCGCGTGCTCGACCGCTATGACTCCGAAGCTCGTGGCCACATCTTCGCCGATCGAATGGATCACAGGTCCGGACGCACCGCCGCTCGACGCGATCAACGGGTTGTTGCCCTTGAGCATGTCGAGCGCCAGCACGCCGCCGGCCAGGCATGAAGCGGCCAACGCCGCTGCCATTGCCTGGCGTCCCCAACGCCGAGTGGAGCGCGGCGGATGAACAATGACGGCAGTCATCAGCGCGCCGACAACCTGGTCACCGAGCGATGCCCGATTGCGGAATTGCTCTCGGTCCAGGCGTGCGCGCCAACCGATAACTGAGCCCGACCGTTCATTGTTCTTCCGTCCCTCAATACCGGCCCTGTCCTGGGCTGGTTGTCCGCACGCAGCGTGACACTCATAAAGGGATCTGGCAATGATTCGATGGGGGTACGGCGCAGGTCCAAACAACGCATCCAAATTACAGACCTAAGACCTACGACTTACATCAATACTCGACTGAGCGTGACGATTTTGACGTCGGAGCGTCACCTCCTGTGACGAATGTCGCCCGCGGATGGCTCCTCTTCTACGGCTCTATTCCTCTTGATTGCCGCAGCCTGTTCGACGAACAATGAAGCTCTGACCACGCAACGTGAGCATTCGGCGTGATTAGATGCATGGGGCGCCATCGAGTTGGCGTACGGGTGCGGTCGCGGTGCACGACGGCTTGGGAAGTACCCGCAGGATCCCCCACATTCCGGCCTCTGTGAACACCCGGCGGTTGTCGCCATAGAAGAAATCACCTGATTGCGAAGCGCGCCCGCCGGCCCCGCCGATCAGGTGCACGTCGATGCCCTGGTAGGGCGCCAAACCCTGTTCAGCAACCTCTTGCGAGCCCAGCTGGTACGGGTCACGCAACCAGCTGAGGCCACCGGCACGGAACACGTGCGGTTGCTCGGAGCCGGGTGTGGACAGCACGTGGATCTTCATCGGGTCACCCACGTAGGCCTGCAACAGCGGGGTGGCCACGTTGCCGCTGAAGTCGTTCGTGCGGCGACCGGCGTTCTTGTAGTTGACCAGGGTCAAGGCGTCGGTCTTGATCGGGTACGGCATGAAGTCGGCGCCGATCTGCGGGTCGTTGTCCTGCAAGAACAGGGTGTCGTCGCGGTAGCCGGGCTTTCCGGGGACGTGGACGTCGACCAGCGCCCCAGTCATCGTCGCCGCGCCTGTTGTCGGGTTGGTGAACGTCGCATCTTTCTCAGCCACGACGATGGCGCCGTACAACCCGATCTTGCCGGTCGCCGCTCCGCCGAAGTCGGAGAACTGGGCCGCCTCGATCGACAGGCTGTCAGCATATATCCGGTACGTCTGGCTGGCTCCGGGGGCGACGGTTTGCTCCGAGTTGAACCCAACGTTGATCCCCGAAGATGAGGCTGCCTTGTCGAGCTCTCCGACGGCGAAGCTGGCTCGCGCGATGGCGCGCTGGTTGGTGAAGTTGACCGTCAGACAGTCACCGACGTTGATGTGAACGACCAGCGGTTCCTTCACGCCGTTGGCAATGGCAGCGGCTGCATCGGAAGTCATGACGTATGCGGCCGTGATGGTGCCGGTGAAGCTCGAGCTCGTGCCTCCGCTACCGGACGATCCTTGCCCGCTGTTGGGCACATCGACTGCGCTGATCGCTACAGCCTTCTGTGGCGCGGTGGCCGGGCACGGATTGCCCGCGTCAACCGTTGCGGGTGGCCTGGCGTTGGTGACGACCGGCTGTACATAGGTTCCTGCGGGTGCCGCATAGTCCGGAAGCGGTTGCAGCGATGGCGAGCTCTGAGGAAGGACGCGCATGATGCCCCACGC
>JANMRB010000061.1:0-9648 GCA_031370825.1 Ilumatobacteraceae bacterium | reverse complement strand
ACGCCCGAGATCGTCGGCCAGCGAGCGTATGTAGGTGCCGGCGGAGCACTTCACCTCGATCCGCAGCACCGACGGGTCGTCGTCGATCGTGCCGAGAACATCGAAGGAGTACACCGTCACCGGGCGAGGCTGACGCTCGACCTCGATGCCCTCGCGTGCAAGTTGGTGCAACCGCTTGCCGTCGACGTGCAGGGCGCTGACCATCGGCGGAACCTGCATGATGGGTCCCGTCAGCTGTGCAGTCGCCGCCCGCGCCATCTCGACGGTGACTGTGGACATGTCGAACGTGCCGGTGATCTCGCCGCTGGAGTCGAGCGTCGATGTCGACGTGCCGAGCACCACGTCGGCCGTGTACGTCTTGCCGAGAGCGGTCAGGAATCGAAGCAGTCTCGTGGCCTTGCCGACGCCCACCAGCAGCACCCCGGTTGCATCCGGATCGAGCGTGCCGGCATGACCGACCTGGCGCTCATCGAATCGCTTGCGAAGCATTCCGACGACATCGTGGCTGGTGATTCCGGCCGGCTTGTCGACGACCGCCAAACCATGAGTTGTCGGCGGCTTACGTCGCGCCATCTGGGTCGGTTTCGACGGGTTCCGGCGGCCGTTGAGGCATGGTGGCCTTGTCGTGCAGGATCCTCTCGATTCGCTCAGCGGCGCGAATCGTCTCGTCGGGCTTGAACGAGAGGATCGGCGTCTTCTTCGACCTCACTTCGCGACCAACTGACGATTGCAGTCGAACCCGGTGGCTGGCCAACGCCGTCAAGATGTCCGCGTCACCATCCTCACCCAGCAGCGAGTCGAAGTACACGATCGCTCTGTTCATCTCGGAGTCGACATCGATCGAGGTGACCGTGACCATGTCGAGGCGTTCGTCGTCGATGCGCGTCAACGCTTCGGCGATCACCTCGCGCAACGATTCGTTGAGCCGCGCAGTGCGCGGATAGCGGTGTTGCGACGGTGCAGCGGCTCGTCGTGGCTTGCTCATGGGCTCACCCTATCCAAGGGTGCGCCGGAGCAAGGAGGGCTCAGTCGAAGACCGGCTTCGAACGATTCGAGCGCTTGAGCTCGGCCATGCCGCTGGTGGTGGCGACGATCTCGACGGCATCCCACAGCTTCAGCGCCGCTTCGCCTCGAGGTATCGAAGCGATCACCGGACCGAAGAAACTGGCCTCGTCGGGCAGCCCGGGGTGAAACGTGATGATCGGAGTCCCGACCTCTTTGCCCGCGCGCTCGAATGCCAGTTCGGTCTCGCTGCGGATGTATGCATCGTGCGATTCGTCGAGTGCCGAGTCGGCCAGACCGGGCGGAAGGCCGATCGACTTCAACACACCTTGCATGGCCGAGACGGGATCTGCGGCGATGTCCTTCCGACGACCCTCGCCATGGATGAACCCGCCGAGTGACGTGTACAGCGCCCCGACCTGATCGTTGCCGAGCTCGATGCGCACCTGGTCGGCAACACGCAAGCTATGCAAACCGGCCATGTGACCAGCCCGATACTCGGGCGTGTACCAGTCGTCGGTTCGGTGCTCGTTGATCATCTTGAGGCAGATGAATCGCCAGTTGACCTCGTAGGAACGCAGCTGCTGAACCTCGGTGATCCAGCGAGACGTGATCCATGCCCATGGGCAAATCGGATCGAGAAAGAATTCAAGATCAGCCATGCGGTCGAGGCTACCGGCGAGTTCCATTCGAGTGTTTGCGTCCCACTGGCCCGCATCCGAGTGTTTGCGGCCACCCCGGGAGGGGACGGAGACACTCGTTCGAGCCGTTTCGGGCTGGAAACACTCGGTTGGGTTAGACGCGGGCGACTTCGCGCTCCTCGAAGGTCTCGATCAGGTCGCCGGGCTTGAGGTCCTGGAAGTCGCTGAGCCCGATGCCACATTCGAAACCCTCGCGGACTTCGCGGGCGTCTTCCTTGAACCGCTTCAGCGATTGGATGCTGCCCTTCCAGATGATCGTGCCGTCGCGAAGGAAGCGAACCTTGGAGCCACGGGTGATCTGACCGCTGCGAACGAGACAGCCGGCGATCGCACCGATGCGCGGCACACGGAAGATCTCGCGGACCTCGGCTTCGCCGGTGACCACTTCTTCGAACTCCGGGGCCAGCATGCCGACCATTGCCCGCTCGATGTCTTCGAGCAGCTTGTAGATGATCTCGTAGGTACGCACCTCGACGTGCTCGGCCTCGGCCATGTCGCGTGCCTTGCGGTCGGGACGCACGTTGAATCCAATCAGCGTGGCGTTGGTCGTCGAGGCCAGGCTGATGTCGTTCTCGGTGATGCCACCGACGGCACGGTGGACGAATGCCAACTTGACCTCGTCGCGTTCGAGGCGGCGCAACGACTCGGTGACGGCCTCGAGCGAGCCCTGCACGTCGGCCTTCAACACGATGTTCAACGTGGCTACTTCGCCCGCCTGGATCTGGCTGAAGATGTCTTCGAGCTTGACACCCTTCTGCACGCGGGCATCACCGCGTTGGGCCTTGAGACGTTGGCGCTGCTCACGAGCCTCGCCGACCGTCTTCGCAGTCTTCTCGTTGTCGGCAGCGCGGAACTCGTCGCCGGCATTGGGAACGCTCTGGAGACCGAGGACCTGCACCGGCATCGATGGCCCGGCTTCTTTGACCTGGTTGCCCTTGTCGTCGATCATGGCGCGAACGCGACCCCACGAACCACCGGCGACGATCGGGTCGCCGACCTTCAAGGTGCCCTTGTCGACGAGCACGGTTGCAACGGGCCCCCGGCCGGTATCGAGGTTGGCTTCGAGGACGATGCCCTTCGCCCGACCGGTCGGGTTGGCGGTCAGTTCTTCGACTTCGGCGACAGCCAGGAGTTGATCGAGCAGATCATCGATCCCCAGGTCTTGCTGAGCAGACATCTCGACGACGATCGTGTCGCCACCCCACGCCTCGGGCACGAGCTCGTGCTCGGCCAACTGCGTCAACACTCGACCTGGGTCGGCGTTGTCCTTGTCGATCTTGTTGACTGCGACGACGATCGGCACCTCGGCGGCCCTGGCGTGGTTGATCGCCTCGATCGTCTGCGGCATGACGCCGTCGTCTGCCGCAACGACCAGCACGACGATGTCGGTGACCTGTGCGCCACGGGCGCGCATCTTCGTGAACGCGGCGTGGCCAGGGGTGTCGATGAACGTGATCTGGCCGCCATCGCGGTCGACCATGTAGGCACCGATGTGCTGGGTGATCCCGCCGGCTTCACCGGCCACGACGTTGGCGTGGCGGATCTTGTCGAGGAGTGTGGTCTTGCCGTGATCGACGTGGCCCATGATGGTGATCACGGGAGCGCGAGGCGACTGCAGGCTTTCGTCGTCGTCGTCGCTGTCGTCGAACATGGCTTGCAGTTCGAGCTCTTCTTGCTGGCCGGGTTCGACCAGCAGCACCTCGGCGCCGACCTCGAGAGCGAACAGTTCCATCTGCTCGTCGGTCAGGGTCATCGTCGCGGTGACCATCTCTCCGTTCTGCAAGAGGAAACGGATCACGTCGGCCGCGGTGCGGTTCAACTTCGGAGCGAACTCCTGAGCCGATACGCCACGCTCGACGATGATGGTGCCCTCGGGCACGGGGGCGTTGGTCGCTGTGTAGTTGGAGTTGTACGACGGCTGCATGTCGTCGAAGTCACGACGACGACGGGCACGACTCTTCTTGCGAGGAGCGCGGCGTTGGCCATTCGGACGTGGGCCGCCACCACCTGGGCGGGGACCGCCGGGACCTCCGCCGGGGCCACCACCAGGACCGCCTGGGCCAGGTCGCGGACCGCCGAAGCCACCACCGGGTCGCTGTGCACCGAAGCCGCCTGGCCGGGCGCCGCCCGGGCCGGCAGGACGTGGTCCGCCTGTGCCCGTTCTCGGGCCGCCTGCGCCACCGGGGCCACCTGGGCCGCCCGGACGAGCGCTGAAACCGCCGCCGGGACGCGGGCCGCTGAGGCCCCCGGCGCGCGCGCCAGTGGGAGCGGTCGGACGCAAACCACCAGGGGGCGGAGGAATTGGTCGACCCGACGAGGACATCGGCCGGGCGCCGCCTGGTGGCGGTGGTATCGACCGGCCCGCCGACGCCGGTCGCGCTGGCGGTGTCGCTGCCGACCGAGCACCGGTGGCCGGCGCAGAGGCAGCAGCGGAGGCCGCAGGACGAGGCGCCGGCCGGCCTTCACTGGGAAGTGGTCTGGCGGCCACAGGTACCACAGGAGCGACCTGAGCTGCCGGCGCTACCGGGACGGCGGGCGCCGCAGGACGGCTTTCGCCGGGCGCCGGCCGGGTGCTGACGATGCGGCGAGGCTCGTCGTCATCATGGACTGCAGGCTCGCTGACGGGAGCGCTGACCACCGCGGCGGCCGGCTCGACAACGCGCACCGGTGCCGGTGCCGGTTCCGGCTTCGGTGCTTCGACGGTTTCAACCACCGCGGCGGGTGCAACTGCAGGCGCCGCGGGCTCGGGCTTCGGCTCGACCGCCGCTGCAGCAGCTGCGACCTTTTTCGGAGCCGCCTTCTTCACGGGTGCCGACGTTTCCGTGGCGCCCGCGTCGGTACCGGCTTCGGGTGCCGCAGCTTTGCTGGCAGCGGCCTTCTTCGCCGCAGCCTTCTTGACCGGCTTGGGCTCCTCCGGCTGCTCCTGACGGGTCAATCCATCACGAGTCGCGCGACGTTCGAGCCGATCGGCCTGTGCCTCGATCAACGTGCTGGAGTGAGTCTTCACACCGACACCCATTGCATCGCACAGCGCCATCATTTCGGCGTTTGTCATTCCGAGCTTCTTGGCGAGCTCGTGCACTCGCATGTTTTTCGCCAAAACCAGTTCAGCCTTTCCTTGGCATCGGCGGGCCGGAGTTTGTTCCGGCGGCCGATAAGTCTTTCACGTTGGTGATAACGCTTTCGAATGGGATACGCAACGCCTCGAGCAGGGAACCGGGCACATCGTGCCGCCAGGCACGAATGAAAGCCCGTCGTCGCACGGCCGTGTCGAAACATTCGATCGAGCACAGCCAAGCGCCGCGACCCGGAGATGTGCGACCGACTGCGGGACCATCAGACCCCAGCGTGCAGCGAACGAGCTGCGTCTGAGGGAGATGGTTTCGGCATCCGATGCACATCCGGACGGGAACTCTGCGTTGATCATTCTGCTGCGTTGTCACCGTCTCCTTGTGTAGGGGATGCGTCGGTCGGCGTTGCGGCCGGCTCGGCCTCGCCCGATTCGGCTTCAGCCGATTCGAGCGCGACGTCGCCCGCCGCCTGCGCATTCCATTGATCCTGTGTCATCACGCTGCCATCGGCGGCGTGCCATTCCATCTCGCCCGTCTCGGCGTTGGCGACCCATTCGCCCTCTTCGTAGTCGGCGTCGGCGTAATCGCCTTCGGGAACCTGCGTCTCGCCACGGATGTCGATGCGCACACCTGTGAGGCGAGCGGCCAGGCGGGCGTTCTGCCCCTCCTTGCCGATCGCCAGACTGAGCTGGTGATCCGGAACGATCACGTCGGCCTGCGTGCCGTCGTCGCTGATGATCACTTCTTTGACCTTTGCCGGCGACAGTGCCTTGGCGACGTAGTCGGCGAAATCTTCGCTGAACGGAACGATGTCGATCTTCTCGCCGCGCAACTCGTTGACGACCATGCGCACGCGTCCACCTCGGGCGCCCACGCATGCACCGACCGGGTCGACGTTGTGGTCGTTGCTCCACACGGCGATCTTCGTACGGTGGCCGGGCTCGCGGGCACATGCTTTGATCTCGACGATTCCATCAGCGATCTCGGGAACTTCGAGTTCGAACAAGCGCTTGATCAGGCCAGGATGGGTACGGCTGACGACGATCTGCGGACCCTTGGCGGTCTTGCGAACCTCGACGATGTACGCCTTGACCCGGTCTCCCGGAACTGGTCGCTCGAAGGGAACCTGCTCGGCCTGCGGCAACAGCGATTCCACCCGCCCGAGGTCGAGCAAGGTGTACCGCTGGTCGGTCTGCTGGATGATCCCGGTGACGATGTCGCCCTCGCGGTTGGCGTACTCCTCGAACTTGCGGTCACGCTCGGCTTCGCGGATGCGCTGGCTCATCACCTGACGGAAGGTCTGGGCAGCAATGCGACCCATCTCTTCCTTCTTCGGAGTGTCGTCGCGCTCGTTGACCCAATTGCCATCCTCATCGACGTCGTACGCCGTGAAGGTGAACTCCATCGTGTCGGGATTGACCTCGACCATCACTTCTTCGGCCGCCGTCGGACGACGCTTGTATGCCGTCGCAAGGGCGTCGACGAGCACGTGCAGCAAGGTGTCGACCGAGATGTTCTTCTCGTTCGCCAACATGCGCACTGCTTCTGACATATCGAGCCCACTCATTGGGTATTTCCTCCTAGTTCTCTGGTCGCCTGCATGCTGCTGCGCTTTTCGGCGCGCCGCTCGCGACTCGTTTCCGGCACCTTTTTCTTCGTCGCCGACGGTGCTTTGCCGGGCTTCGGGGCGGGGCCCCATACAAAAACTGTCTTTGCCCTGTCGATCTTGCCGTAGGGCACGTTGCGCTCTGTGAGCGCCGCGTCGTTGAGTTGGATCGTCGCTGATTGCTCGTCGGCGGCGACCAGCACACCCTGCAGGCGTCGCTCGCTGCGTTCTCCCTCGGGTGAGACGATGTCGCGCAGTCGCAGCGCCACGGTCTTGCCGATCGACTTTTGGAAATGAGCCGGAGTGCGCAGGCTGCGCTCGAGGCCGGGGCTCGTTACTTCGAGCGTGTAGTGACCGCCCATTGGATCATCGTGGTCGAGCTCGCGTCCGATCAGTCTGGAGGCCAATGCGATGGCTTCGAGATCGAGGCCTTCCTCGACGCCGGCTGGCCGGTCGATGGTGACACGGAGGGTGCCGCCGCGGAACTCGAGGTCGTAGAGGTCGAGCTGTAGGTCGGAGACGATGGGAACTATCAATCGCTCGACCTTCTTCAAAGTGTTCGTGTCACTCATATCGTCTCCTTTCCTTGTTTTCAATCGCTCTCATAGGTTGGCTTTTGACCCGACATCGGGCCTTTCAGTAAAGAAGGCGTGGACCCCGAGGAGCCCACGCCTTCGGTTCATCGAACTTCAAAGACCCATCGAGTATATCGGCTGGCGGGTAGTGTTTCGCCGCCGTCCGCAACCCATCCGACACCCGAATCCGAGGTAACTGCTGTGCTCCGAATGTCGACGATGTTCCTGCGTACGCTGCGCGAGGACCCCGCCGACGCCGAGGTAGCCAGTCACCGTTTGCTGGTTCGGGCCGGCTACATCCGCCGCGCCGCGCCTGGCGGGTTCACCTGGCTGCCCATCGGCTGGATCGTGTACCAGAACGTCGAACGGGTCGTGCGCGAGGAGATGAACCGGGCAGGCTTCCAAGAGGTCCATTTCCCGGCGCTGCTACCCCGCGAGCCCTACGAACTGTCGGGCCGATGGACCGACTACGGCGACAACCTGTTCCGCCTGAAGGATCGGAAAGGGGCCGACCTGCTGCTGGCACCCACCCACGAGGAGCTGTTCACGCTGCTGGTCAAGGACCTGTACAGCAGCTACAAGGACCTTCCCCTGATCATCTACCAGATCCAGACCAAGTTCCGCGACGAGGCCCGCCCTCGCGCCGGCCTGCTGCGCGGGCGCGAGTTCGTCATGAAGGACTCGTACAGCTTCGATCTCACCGACGAGGGGTTGGACGTCAGCTACCAACGCCATCGCGTCGCCTATCAACGCACATTCGACCGCCTCGGCCTTCCCTATGTGATCGTGTCGGCAATGAGCGGCGCGATGGGTGGCTCGGCGAGCGAAGAGTTCCTGGCACCGATGGACGTCGGCGAAGACTCGTACGTCCGCTGCACCAACTGCGACTACGCGGCCAACACCGAGGCGGTGCGGGTAGCGGTGCCGGCGCCCATTCCGTACGACTCGGCGCAACCGGCTGTGGTGGCCGACACGCCGGACACGCCGACCATTCAGACCTTGGTTGATCTCATCAACAGTCGCGACGATCTGCGCCGCCCAGACCGAGAGTGGACTGCTGCAGACACCCTGAAGAACGTCGTCGTCAAGCTCAAGCACCCGGACGGTCGCATCGAGGCGCTCGCCGTAGGCGTGCCGGGCGACCGGGAGGTCGATATGAAGCGTCTCGAGGCTCAGCTCGGTCCCGCGGAGATCGAGCCATTCACCGAGGCGGAATTCTCGGCGAACAAGCACCTGGTGAAGGGCTACATCGGACCCGGAGCGCTGGGAGCTGACAAGCCTGCTGGCGTGCGCTACCTTGTCGATCCGCGGATCGTGGCCGGCACCCAATGGGTCACGGGCGCCGACGAGCCCGGTCACCATGTGCTGTACCTCACAGCGGGGCGCGACTTCACCCCCGATGGCACCGTCGAAGCTGCCGAGGTGGTCGACGGCGATGCATGTCCGGTCTGCGGGTCCGCGCTGGAGATCGCCCGCGGGATCGAGATCGGCCACATCTTCCAGCTCGGCCGCAAGTACGCCACCGCACTCGGGCTCACTGTGCTCGACCAAAATGGCAAGCAACAGGTCGTCACCATGGGCTCGTATGGCATCGGTGTCTCCCGAGCGGTGGCTGCGATCGCCGAGATGAACTGCGACGACAAGGGTCTGATCTGGCCTCGGGAAGTCTCGCCTGCGGATGTCCACATCGTCGCCACCGGAAAGGCGGGCGACCCGCAGTTCCCGGCAGCGGAGAAGTTGGCTACCGATCTCGAAGCGGCCGGTGTGCGCGTGATGCTCGACGACCGCGTTGGGGTGTCGCCCGGCATCAAGTTCAACGATGCCGAACTGATCGGGGTGCCCACGATCATCGTTGTCGGTCGAGGCCTCGTCGATGGTGTGGTGGAGGTCAAGGATCGCCGTTCCGGCGAACGCCACGACGTCGCGATCGACGACGTGTTGGCCGACCTGTCGTTGACGTGATCCCGGTTCGGGACGGCCCCCAAGATTTGTGACCAAGGACTCTGGATACCTGGCTTTCGCAGCGTTTCACTGGCCCTATGGAAGTACTGCTGATCGAATCATCACCAGGTGTCGCCAGCACTCTGCAGCAACGGCTGCTCCGCGACGGCCATGACGTCGTCTCGTGCAACGATTCCCATGGCGGACCGTGCCGCGGCGTCGACTCGCACGAGTCGTGTCCGATGGAGGACCACATCGATGTCGCCATCCTGGCCCGTGATCGCCGTGCCGCTCCGAGCCTCAACGAAATGGGCTCCGTCTGCGCATTGACGCATCGCGTACCGCTCGTGACGCTGTACCCCGGCGACGAGTTCGGGCCCGGCGCCAGTGCCGAGGTAACCGTCGCAGTCGCAACGCGAGAGGTCGAGGCGGCCTACGTCGCGGTAGTCCGTCGCGAGCTCGGACACGATGTCGACGACATCGATGTCACCAGAGAGCACCACCGGATCCATGTCGCGCTGACGATCGCCGCGTCGCCGGACGCACGAGGCGTCAGCCGGCTCGCAGATCGGGCCCGGCATGCCGTCCGACAGTACGACCGCACCACACCCGTCGTCGACATCTCCGTGCTCGCCGCTGAACCATCGGTCGACTAGAACGGTCCCGTACCACGAGTGCGGGAGAATCGATGCCACTGAACCCGGAAGCCGTCGGAACCGTCGCTGAGCCGACCGAGGTCTCATGGACCTCCA
>JANMRB010000307.1:0-15998 GCA_031370825.1 Ilumatobacteraceae bacterium | reverse complement strand
CATGTCGGCATCGTCGTCGGCGGAAGCGATGGCCCACCCATTTTGGCCGTCGTAGCATTCGTCCCACCAGCCGTCGAGGATGCTGCAGTTCAACACACCGTTGAGCGCAGCTTTCATCCCACTGGTACCGCAGGCCTCGAGGGGTCGTCGTGGGTTGTTGAGCCAGACATCGCAGCCGTGCAGCATCGTGCGGGCCACAGCCATGTCGTAGTCCTGCAGGAACACGACGCGGTTGCCGACATCGAGTTGGCGGGCGAACATCTCGATCTCGCGGATCATGTCCTTGCCCGGCTGATCGGCGGGATGGGCTTTGCCGGCAAAGACGAACTGCACAGGTCTGTTGGCGTCCAGCAGCAAGCGGCGCAGGCGATCGGGTTGCGACAACAACAGCGTGGCTCGCTTGTAGGTAGCGAACCGGCGGGCGAACCCGATCGTCAGTGCATGCGGGTCGAGGAGGGTCTCACCGAAGTTCGAGCGGATGAACGCCACCAGCTTGGCGCGGCCCTTCTCCCTGGTAGCCCACACCTCGCCGGGGTCGAGCTTGGCGACACCGGCCCACGAGGCTTTGTCGGCCCCATCCCAGACCGGTCCAACGCTGCTCGACAAGAGATCGGCCATGCCGTCGCTGACCCACGTGTGGGCGTGCACGCCGTTCGTTATGGCACCGATCGGCACCTCTTCGACGGTTACGTCCGGCCACAGACCACGGAACATCTCGCGGCTGACAGCGCCGTGCAACTGGGCAACACCGTTGCTGCGACCAGCGAGTCGCAATCCCATGACGGCCATGTTGAACCGGTCGTCGTCGGGCTCGTCGGGGCTTTGGCCGACGGCCATCAACTGCTCGAAATCGATCCCAAGGGACTCGGCGAACGACATGAAGTACTTCTCCATCAGATCGTGCGGGAAGCGGTCGATGCCCGCCGGCACAGGGGTATGGGTGGTGAATACCCCGCCGGCCCGCACGACCTCGACCGCTTCGGCGAAGGCCATGCCTGATTCGACCAGTTCGCGGATCCGTTCGAGCGACAAGAAGCCGGCGTGGCCCTCGTTGGTGTGGAACACCTGTGGATCGAGACCGAGTGCCCGCAGGGCGCGGACGCCGCCGATCCCGAGCACCATCTCTTGACGCAGACGATGCTCGATGTCGCCCCCGTACAGCCGGTTCGTGATCGCCGCGATCTCCGGGCTGTTGGTGTCGACGGCGGTGTCGAGCAGGTACAGGTTGACCCTGCCGACCTTGACCTGCCAGATGTTGAGCCTGGCGACTTCGTCGGCCATGTCGACCGAGACCTGTATGCCGGTCGGGGTCAGCGAGAGACCGTGCGGATCGAGGCGCGGGAAGCGCTCTTCCTGGTACCCATCGGCGTTCAGCTTCTGGCGGAAGTATCCCTCCGCGTAGAGCAGGCCGATCCCCACCAACGGCAACCCGAGATCAGACGCCGCCTTGAGGTGGTCGCCGGCCAGGATGCCGAGACCACCCGAGTACTGCGGAAGGGTCTCGCTGAGCCCGAACTCAGGGGAGAAGTAGGCGATCAGCTCGAGCGGGCCCTTCGGCCGGGCCTGGAACCATCGCGGCTCGGTCGTCGCCTGGGCGAGACGCTCTGCCGCAGCATCGGTGAGCGAAGCGATCTCGGCGTCGGCGGCCAGCTCGACCCAGCGGCTGTTGGTGATCCCGGCGATCAGCCGGAGCGGATCATGACCGCTCGACTCCCAGAGGTCCGGATCCAATCGTGCGAAGAGGGCCTGCGTGCGGCGATCCCAGATCCAATGCAGGTTGTTGGCCAGCGAGCTCAGTGCGGCGAGACGCGTTGGGATGGCCGGAACGACGTTGAACTGACGGACAGCGCGCATCGGACGAGTTTAGTCGGGCATGCCCTGGGCCACCTCGGCCAGTCCGACCGGGGGGACTAGCCGCGCTTCGCCTTGTTGTAGACGCCGAGCGTGGTGGCGGCAATCGCATCCCACGTATATCTCCCGGCGAGGAGCATCGCAGCTTTGGTGCGCATCCGATCCGCCACCTCGGGGTGGCTCAGCACGTCGGCGATGCAGCCTGCCAAGGCGATGTGATTGCCGGGCTCGAACAGCACACCTGCCCCTGTGCCTTCGACGATCTCGGCAAGCCCGCCGGTGCGGGCCACGATGGTCGGTGCGCCGGCGGCCATTCCCTCCAAGGCGACGATCCCGAACGGTTCGTAGAGCGAAGGGATGACGACGCAACTGGTGCGTTGAAGAAGTCGCCGCAGCTCGTCGTCCGGCACGAAACCGGCGAGTTGGACGAGGTCGCCGACACCTTCCATGTCGATCTGGGTCTGCAATTCGGCCAGATAGGTGCCGCGCCCGGCGATCACGCAGCGGATGTCGGGAAGGCGGTGACGGAGGTGACCGATGGCCCTCGTCAGCACCTGGAAGCCCTTTTCGTACTGGATCCGGCCCCATGCCACGACCAACGGCTCGCGTCCACGTGGCGAACGGGGTTCGGGCGAGAGCCATTGGCCGATGTCGATCCCATTGGGGACGAGGTTGACCTTCTCGGAGTCGAGCTCGAAGCCTTCGGTGACCTCACGAACCATGAACCTCGAGCAGGCGATGACTTGCTGGGCCTGGAACGTGAGCCACCACTCGACGGCGTTGATCGCCGCAGGCGTTCCCTGCGGGACGTAGCCTCCGTGGCGGCCTCGCTCCGTGCCGTGGATCGTGGCTACCAGCGGCACGCCCCACAACGCCTTCAGGGTGTCAGCCGACCAGGCGACCAACCAGTCGTGGGCGTGGATCACCTGGGGCCGCCATGAACCGAGGCGTGCGGCCAACTGGGTCAACTGGTGGTTGGCCGACGCCATCTTCGAGACCAGGTAGTCGTCGGGAAGCCATGGCAGGTCGGCGTTGGCACGAAGCACCCGCACGCCCTCCATCATCTCGTCATCGCCCGCTTTGGGGTGATCCAAACTGAACACGACCACGTCATGGCCGGCGCGTGCCATGGCCCTGGCCAGCCCGTCGACATGCGCAGCGATCCCACCGACGACCCTCGGTGGGTACTCCCACGACAACATCAAGATGCGCATCAGTGGTTGACCGTAGTCGCCGGTCATGTCACGTACGCTTCCGTCGTGCTGCTCGGTGAACACGATCTCCACTTCTTCGGCGAGGGCACACATCGACGCCTGTGGGAGTGGCTCGGCGCCCATCCGCTTGCGGATGGAGGCGTACAGTTCGCCGTCTGGGCACCGAACGCGAAATCGGTGCGGGTGATCGGCGATTGGGACGGCTGGGTCGACGGCGACCCGCTGACCCCGCAGGGAACCTCGGGCGTGTGGGCCGGAATCTCCAAGTCAGCCGCGGCCGGCTACCGCTACAAGTACGCCATCGAATCGCGTGACGGCCACGTCATGATGAAGGCCGATCCCATGGCGCTCGCCACGGAGTGCCCTCCCGCCACGGCCAGCGTCGTCGCTTCGCCGAGTACCCATGTGTGGGGTGACGACTCGTGGATGTCCACTCGCGAGCATGGTCCGGGTAAGCCGCTGCGCATCTACGAGATGCACCTTGCCTCGTGGCGACACGGTGTCTATTCCTACCGAGAACTGGCTCACAAGGTTGCGGATCACGTCGCCGCACTCGGCTTCACGCACGTCGAGTTGATGCCCGTCGCCGAACACCCGTTTGGCGGGTCCTGGGGGTATCAGGTCACCGGCTACTACGCGCCGACCGCCCGATTCGGCACCCCCGATGATTTCAGGGCCTTCGTCGACGAGCTCCATCAGCGCGGCATCGGCGTGATCCTCGACTGGGTGCCCGCCCACTTCCCCCGCGACGAATGGAGCCTGGCCCTGTTCGATGGCACCAAGCTCTACGAGCACAGCGACCCCCGGCAGGGCGAGCACCCTGACTGGGGCACGTTGGTGTTCAACTACGGCCGCCACGAGGTACGCAACTTCCTGATCGCCAACGCCCTCTACTGGATGCACGAGTTCCACGTCGATGGTCTGCGGGTCGACGCGGTGGCCAGCATGCTCTACCTCGACTATTCGCGCGGGCCCGGGGGCTGGGTACCGAACAAGCACGGCGGGCGCGAGAACCTGGACGCAATAGGGTTTCTGCGCCAGCTGAACGAGACCGTCCGCGACGACGTGCCCACGGCGATGATGATCGCCGAAGAGAGCACCGCCTGGCCGAAAGTCACGCACCCGATCGAACACGGGGGTCTCGGCTTCACCCACAAGTGGAACCTCGGCTGGATGCACGACACGTTGGGCTACGCCAGCACGGATCCCATTCATCGCCGCTGGCACCACCGCGAGATGTCGTTCGGATTGCTGTACGCCTTCGGTGAGCGATTCGTGCTGCCGATCAGTCACGACGAGGTCGTGCACGGCAAGGGAAGTCTGCTCGGCAAGATGCCCGGAGACGATTGGCAGAAGTTCGCCAATCTGCGCTCGTTGTTCACGTGGATGTGGGCCATGCCCGGTGCCCCGTTGGTGTTCATGGGTGCCGAACTGGCGCCGTGGACAGAATGGAACGACGCCGGTGGCCTGCCGTGGCATCTGCTCGATCACGCGCCACATCGGGGTGTGCGCGACCTGCTGGCGGAGCTCAATCGAACGGCCGCCCAGTGGCGCTCGCTCTGGGAGCGTGATCACGAGCCGACAGGCTTCCAATGGCTCGATGCCGACGACGCCCTTCACTCCACGTTCGCATTCCTGCGCTGGGGACACGCTGGTGCCGAAGCGGTCGCCTGTGTCGCCAACTTCACGCCGGTGCCGAGGCCCGGGCACCGCGTCGGGTTGCCGTGGCCCGGCGAGTGGCGGGTGTTGGTCGATTCCGACAGCGGTCAGTTCGGCGGCTCCGGGTATCGCGGCGCACTGGAAACCGTCACTGCCACCACCCAATTCACCTGGCAAGGTCAGCCTGCCTCGGCCGAGTTCGATCTGCCACCTCTTGGCGTCGTCCTGCTCGGGTCGGCTCGCCCGTGATCGAAGCGTGGCGCGACCCGCGCTTGCGCCCGGTCATCACATCCAGCGCAACACTCGGCTTTGCGGTCGGAGTGTTCGGTGTCACTTTCGGAGTCGGCGCGGTCAGCGCCGGTGCATCGGTGCTGCAGGCGTGCGCAATCTCATTGTTGGTCTTCACCGGTGCCACACAATTCTCGGCGGTCACGGTCATCGCGGCCGGTGGCTCCACGGCGTCGGCGTTGGGTGGAGCGCTGTTGCTCGCGGCGCGCAACGGGGTGTATGGGTTGACGATGTCTCGTCGGGTGTCCGGCTCTGTCGCTCGACGACTGCTCGCGGCACAACTGACGGTCGATGAGACGACGGCCATGTCGGCGGCACAGACCGACCCGGCGGCACAGCGCACGGCGTTCTGGATCACAGGGATCAGCGTGTATGTCTTCTGGAACCTCGGCACCCTGCTCGGCGCGCTTGCGGGCACGGCGATCGATCCCACCAGGTACGGGCTCGACGCGGCATTCCCGGCCGGCTTCGTGGCGATGTTGTGGCCGCTGCTGCGCGAACGACGGGCTCGGTTGGCGGCGGCTTTCGGCGCCATCATCTGTCTTGCGTTGATCCCTTTCGTGCCCGTAGGACTGCCGATTCTGGGTGCAGCACTAGCGATCCTCGTCGGCGTTCCTCGATGACCTGGACACTGATCCTGCTGCTGGCAGCGGGCGCCTACGGCTTCAAGGTCCTTGGTCTGGTCATCATCGGCGACCGCCCACTTCCGCCGGTGGTCGAGCGATGTGTCGCCCTGATCCCCGCCGCGTTGCTGCCGGCTCTCATCGTCAGTGGAACCCTCAGTGTCGGCCGGCACTTGCAGATCGATGCCAGGGCCGCCGGCATCGCGGTGGCAATCCTCGCCGCGTGGCGGAGGGCTCCGTTGGTACTCGTGATCGTCATCGGCGTTGTCGTCACTGCAGCCGTGCGAGCGGTCGCCTAACGGTTCGGTGAAGCGCGTTCGCGCGGGCCAGCGGCTCCGGACTCGACGACCTGTTTCAGCGTGCGCAGGTTGCGCTTCCATATCCAACGCAGCACCAGCCGACCGCCGATCAGTGCACCGACCGGACCACCCAACCACCACGGAAAGAACAGGCACTCGTCCCAGGCGAACCTGGTGCGACGGCCGAGATCGATTGGGGTCAGCGTGAACCGACCAGTCCCCCTGATGATGCCAACGTGGCGAACACCCATTGCGGCATCCGCTGTCCACTCTGTGATCTCCATGCGGTCGACGAGCTTCAACGGACCGACCTTCGTATCGCACAGAAACGACGTACCGACACCGCGATGTCGGTCGGTCTGGAACCGAATGGCTACAGCGTCGTGCATCCAGGTGACGTGATCCTCGATGGGTTCGACGACGTTCCAGACCTCGTCTGGCGATGCCGAGATGTCGATCGCGACACGAAGCCGTGTCACGTCGTGCGGCTCACGCCTTGACGGATTGGCGGCGCAGCTGTTTGGTAGCCGCCTCGGGCGACACGATGTTGATCATCACACCGGTGCCGCGCTCGAACCCTGCGGTCGTGATGAGCTTCGGCCAAAGGTGAACGTGCCAGTGGAACGAACCGTTGTAGTGGTGCGGAGCCGTGTGGAACCCGACGTTGTATGCCACGTCGCCGTGTGAATCGCGCAACACCTCAATCGCGTCGCGGATGGACCGACCGACCGAGGCCAACGAGTCATCGCTTGCGTCGGTGAGATGGAGCTCGTGGTTGCGCGGGATGATCAGCAACTCGTATGGAGTGCCGCTCCAGTACGGGCAGACGCACACCACGTCGTCGTTCGAGAAGAGAACTCTCTCGCCCTCGCCGAGCTCGGCCTCGACGGTTGCGCACAGGATGCAGCCGCCCTCGAACCGGCTGAACGCACGTTGCTCTTCGAGCAGTTCTCCCGGCACGAAGGGCAGTCCCAACAATTGACCGTGAGGGTGGGCGATCGACGCGCCCGCTTCGCGGCCATGGTTGATGATTGCTTGTGTGTACCGCACGTTGGCAGTGGCAGCATGCTCGAGGAAGCGACGCTTGAGCACCAGCATCATCTCCGCTGCATCCGCATCGCTGATGGCGTGGATGCCGGCGTTGTGATCGCGGGTGAGGACGAACACCTCGTGCGTGCCACTGGCTTCGGCCTCGACGTGCACCGGACCTCTGTGGTGAACAGCGAACGGTTGATCGCCATCGAAGGCCGGAAACAGATTGGGGATCACTCGCATGCGCCACGTGCCGCCCTTGTCGACGGTCTCGAGGGCAGGAGGTGTGACCTCTTCATTGCCAGGGCAAAACGGGCATGGGCGACCAGGATCAGCTTCGACCTGGACGACACGGGGAGCGAAATCGGTCGGACGTTCAGCACGCTCGGCCACGATCGTTACCCACCGCCCGGTAAGGGGATTCAGACGCAGTTGACTCACAGCGCTCTTCAGCTTAGGACGTTGCGGTCTGTAAGGGACGGACGGGGGTGTGAATTGTGCGATAGAGACTGACGTGTCGGGCGCTGTCGGCGGTGAACGGCGCGCGTTGCGCGTCTTCCCATCGTTCCGCTAGGCGAAATCCAGACACAACGGCCATCGCGTCGAGTTGATCGACAGTTGCGTAGCGGATGGCCCACGGTCGCATGCGCACGCCACCCGATTCACTGAACGAGATGTACTGGCCGTGCGCGGTCTGCGCCTGATCGTCGTGGGTGGTGACGCTCAAGACGACGGAGTCGACCGTCATCGATCGAACACCGACCGACGTACCGGGTTGTGGTTCGGGCACGAACGCCTCGATCATGAAGGCGCCCCCCGGCACCAGTCGCCGGGCGACGGCGTCGAAGCATGCCTGTTGACGGCCTTCGCTGCGCAGGTTGAAGAACGTGTTGAACGCGACGAAGACGAGCCCGAATGGCCCGGCCGGCTGGTCGTCGACCATGTCGCCGAGGCAACCCCAAACCGCTCGCGCCTTGTCGTGCTCGGACAGTTTGGCGATCATTGCCGCGCTGGTATCGAGGCCTATGACTTCAACGCCTCTCGCCGCAAGCGGGACGGCAAGACGTCCGGTGCCGACCCCGAGCTCGAGCACCGGGAGGGGGGCGAACTCAGCGGCGATGTCGACCAGAAGGTCGACGGTTGCGTCGACGTCGCTGATGTTCTGGTACCACTCGTCGTAGACGTCGGCGAAGGCGTCTCCATAGGTCGAGTCGGTGTAACCATCCATCGCAACACATCTTCGACCACGACGGCTGTTGACGGCCAATGGGGCGGGCGTAGCCTGATGCGGTGCACGATGGCTACACGTACCTCGATCACGCAGCAACGACGCCCATGCGCGCCGAGGCTGTCGAGGCGATGCTCCCGTTTCTCACGGAGCAGTTCGCCAACCCATCGGGCTCCCATCGCTTCGCGCGCCAGGTTCGCAAGGCGGTCGATGAGGCGCGCGACGATGTCTCCGACTTGCTCGGTTGCCGGCCCGGTGAAGTGATCTTCACGAGCGGCGGCACCGAGGCCGACAACACGGCAATCTTCGGCACGCTCGATCGCCACGGCGGTCTGGCTCTGTGCTCGGCCGTTGAACACCATGCCGTGCTGCACGCGGTCGAGGCCCGCGACGGGCGGGTGGTCGGTGTCGACGAGACGGGTCGGATCGACCTGGATCGACTGGCGACCTCGCTCGACGGTGTGTCAGTCGTCAGCGTCATGTCGGTCAACAACGAGGTCGGCACGATCACCGATCTGTCCGAGGTTGTAGCCGTGGTCCGGCGGTTCGCGCCCGATGCCGTGGTGCACAGTGACGCGGTGCAGGCAGCCTGTTGGCTCGATCTGCGGGCCATCACGCCGCACGTCGATCTCATGGCGCTGTCGGCGCACAAGTTCGGTGGTCCGAAGGGCGTCGGCGTCCTAGTGGTCCGCGGTCGTGCGGCGATCGCTCCGATGCTGATCGGCGGCGGTCAAGAACGTGAGCGCCGCAGTGGTACTCACAACGTTGCCGGCATCATCGCCTTGGCAGTCGCCTTGCGGGCCACTGACAGCGAACGAGCCGATGAGAACGTGCGTGTTGCCGCGCTGCGCGACGCGCTGGTCGACGGTCTGCGGGCAGAGCTCTACGACACCCACGAAACGGTCGAGCGCGCCTACAAGGTTCCGGGCTCGGCGCACATCTGCATCGACGGGATCGAGAACGAGGCGCTGCTATATCTGCTCGACGAGGCCGGTGTGTGCGCCAGTGCGGCGTCCTCGTGCGCCAGCGGGGCCATGGAGCCTTCGCACGTCTTGGCGGCCATGGGTGTGCCCAACGAACGGGCCCGCGGAGCACTGAGGCTGACGCTCGGTAGAACAACGACGTCGGACGACGTTGCCCGGGCCACGACCGTGATCGTCGAGTCCGTACGTCGCCTCCGCGCGGGTCGTGCCGCGTGAAGGTTCTTGTCGCATTGAGCGGCGGCGTCGATTCGTCGGTCGCCGCGGCCGAACTGGTCGATGCCGGACACCACGTCGTCGGCATCACGATGCGATTGTGGGGTGGTGAGAGCGACACAGGGTGCTGTTCCGTGGCCGATGTCGACGATGCCCGTCGTGTTGCCCAACAGCTCGACATCGATCACCTCGTCTTCAACTTCTCCGACGACTTCAACACCCACGTCGTCGACCCGTATGTGCAAGCACACAGCCGCGGTCTCACACCGAATCCGTGCATCGAATGCAACAGGCACCTGAAGTTCGATCGACTCAGCGAGCGTGCGGACCTGCTTGGCTTCGACGCGATCGCAACCGGCCATCACGCACGCGTCGACGCTGTCGACGGTCGCTACTTCGTACATCGTGGCGCCGATTCGGCGAAGGATCAGAGCTACGTGGTGCACATGCTCCCGCAACGCGAACTGCGCCGCACCCTGTTCCCGGTCGGGCACATGACCAAAGCGGAGGTCCGCGATCGTGCGACTTCCCTCCGCTTGCGAACCGCTGCGAAGCCGGACAGCCAAGACGTGTGCTTCATCACCCAGACGGGCGGGCGCGAGACGTTCCTCGGCGCACGAATACCGTTCCGAAAGGCAACGGTCGTCGATTCCGAGGGTGTGGTGCTCGGCGACGTGCCGGCGATCGAGATGGTCACGCTGGGCCAGCGCCGCGGCATCGGACTGCCAGGCGGAGGGCCGAAGCGGTACGTGACCGGAATCGACCACGACAGATTGGCCGTTGTCGTCGGCGATGAGACGGACTTGTGCACCCACGACGTATCGGTCGGAGATGTTGTGTGGGCGGACCAGCCGCATGCGGGTGAGGTGATGGTCCAGTGCAGCGCCCACGGCGTCGCCGAACCAGCGTTACTGCACGATGACGTGGTGCATTGGCGCAATCCCCAGCGTCGGGTTGCACCCGGCCAGAGCGTCGTGTTCTTCGACCGGACGGATCGCTACGTCCTCGGTGGCGGCATCGCCCGCTGACGCCATCGCGCCTGGCTCACGCTCCGCGGGCCGCCGCGCGCAGCACCATGCCAGGACGTGTCGGGGCGACGATGAACGACCGGACATGAAGAGCCGTTCCCCTTGGAGCAGCCTTGGTCGGCCTGAGGAGCGCAATGATCATCGACCGCATCTCGATCTCGACTGCGTGACCCGCTGCCGGACCCGAAAGATCTGCTGCTTCGGTGCCTGCCAGCGCCAGCTCCATCCCCTCGATGTCGGCCTGCGAAACCATCAGCGTTTCGCCGAGCACCACCCTGTCGTGCACGACGATGCCAGCCGGCACGAACACCAGCCACCGTCTCGAGAGGGTGTCGAACCGTGGAAGCAGCAGCCATGTGAGGAGCACCGCAAGGATCGCGGCGAAGCCACCAAGAGCCCACGTGCGGCCGGCCAACAGCAGCGGTGCGGTGATCACGTCAGCCACCCAGATCAACCCCGCGAGGGCAACTGGGGGCAGGAACGCCGCAGGAGGGCGCAGCAAGAAGCGCTGCTCGTCGCCGTACGCGGACGCCTGCACGCATCGCTGTCCGAAATTGGCACCGCCGACGAGCAGGGCGCACAGCAAGGCGCACGCTACGAACACCGCGCCGGATGTCGGTGGCGCTCCACCGACCCAACTGACGATCGCGACGCCGCATGTCAAAGCGCTGACCATCCGTAGGGTTGTCAGGCCCAGCGGCGACGGCACCACCAGCGCCACAACGCCGATGCCCCACATCAACCACGCGCCGATCGCGACAGTGGTGCGCACCGCTGCGGACCGTCCATCGAGCGCGTCGCCGAGCGACCAGGCTCCGGCAGGCGCGAGCGCTGCCCACATGATTCTCGGTCCCCACGACCCGGTCACCGTCGAGAGCAGACGCGGCCCGGCAAGATGCACGCCCCAAGACTTGCCTATTCGTGGGTCGTCTAGCCAAAGATCACCGCCGAAGAACAGTTGCACTGCTCGGCTCGTCCGCCGGCCGCCACGGGTGGAACGATGTCGCGAGGAAGTGATCCGGGGTGAATCGTGCACAGCTACCAAGTGGCATAGCCACAGGGATCGGCAGCCTTCCTCATCGCGACGCAGGGGCGGCTGCCCGGTTCTCACTGGCAACGCTCGAGCTTCCAGCGATCCCGACATTGCCCAAGCGGTCGCCGGCCGAGGGGATGATTCCGCAGGGTCTCGTCGGCATGGCCGGCATCAGTGTCGGCCAATACGGCAGCATCGCTTTCGACGCCACGAGCTTCGATCCTGAGGCTGCGGTCATCACCGATCTCCAGCACGACGCATTCGGGGGTTGGCGAGCGTTTCTCGCCGCTGCCGCTGGTCGCAAGGCGCCCGTGAAGTGGCAGTTCGTCGGGCCTGTCACCCTCGGGCTTGCGCTGGTTCGTGCCGGTCTCAGCAGCGACATTGCCTTCGAGGTGTCGGTGCGCGCCGTCCGCTGTCGCGTTCGCCAGCTGGCAGAGCATGTCAGGAAAACGCTGCCCGGATGCCGCCAGGTGGTGTTCATCGACGAGCCGACCCTCGACGAGCTGATGGGAGCCAAGTTCCCGATCGCTCCCGACACAGCGGTCGATCTGGTGTCGGCCGCTCTCGCGGCGATCGAGCCGGTAGCCGTGACCGGATTGCACGTGTGCGCGACTGCCGACATCGCGTCGCTCGTGGCCATCGGTCCCGACGTCCTGTCGGTCCCGGTTGATCTCCGGCTGCTCGAATCCGCCGGCTACCTGGCCCGCTTCATCAGCGACGGAGGGACCATCGCCTGGGGTGCGATCTCAACGGAAGGACCGATCGCGATGTCGGTCGAGCGCCCGTGGCGCAAGCTCAACGACCTGTGGTGCGAGCTCGTGAAACGTGGTGCCGATCCGGCCCAACTCCGTCAGCAGTCGATCATCACGCCGGAGTGCGGGCTCGGAACTCACACTCCTGCAGTTGCAGAACGGGTCCATCGGCTCGCCGCCGAACTGAGCGAACGCGTCAGGGATCAGGGCGTGACGAAGCGCTTCTCACTCGGCGCCTAGCTGCTTACACTCGCAGGCATGACCGAGGTTGCTGACCGAGTTGCCGACCTTCGCCAGCAGATCGCTCATCACAACGAGCGGTACCACACGCTCGACAGCCCGGAGATCGCCGATGCCGAGTACGACATGCTCGTGCGCGAGCTGCTGACGCTGGAAAGTGAGCATCCCGAGCTGGCCTCGGCCGAGTCGCCCACCACTCAGGTCGGTGGTGCACCGCTGTCGGCAACATTTGCTCCGGTGGTGCACCGCGTCCCGATGACCAGCCTCGACAACTCGATGAATGAGGCCGAGTTGAAGCAATGGGGCGACCGCGTCGCGCGAGGGCTCGATGGCGCTCCGGCCACGTTCGTCTGCGAGCTCAAGATCGATGGCCTGGCGATGAGCCTGCGCTATGAGCACGGCAAGTTCGTACAAGCTGCGACACGTGGCGACGGCCGCGTCGGCGAGGATGTCACCGCGAACGTCGCCACCATCGAGGCCCTCCCCAGGAGGCTTCCACGTGGCGCACCCGAGGTGGTCGAAGTGCGCGGCGAGGTGTACATGCCCGTTGCCAGCTTCGAGGCGCTCAACGAGCGCGCCGCGAAGGCGGGACTACCGCTTTTCGCCAACCCTCGCAACGCTGGCGCCGGAAGCCTTCGCCAGAAGGATCCGCGAGTGACCGCCAGTCGCGAGTTGAGCTTCTGGTCGTACCAGCTGGGTGAAGTGATCGGCGGGCCCGAGTTCGCCAGCCATCACGAGACCCTGGCGTTCCTTGGTGAGCTCGGTTTTCCGGTGAACCCCGAAGTGCGTGTGGTCACCGATCTCGCCGGCGTCTACTCGTTCGCCGGCCATTGGCAGGAGCATCGTCACGATCTGCCGTACGAGATCGACGGCGTCGTGGCCAAGGTCGATCTGCTGGCGCAGCGACAACTGCTCGGTTTCACGTCTCGCGCTCCACGGTGGGCAATTGCGTTCAAGTTCCCGCCGGAGGAACGCACGACTGTCCTACGCGACATCCAGATCTCTGTCGGGCGCACCGGGCGCACAACACCTTTCGCCGTGCTCGATCCAGTCTTCGTCGGCGGCTCGACGGTACGCATGGCAACGTTGCACAACGAGGATCAGGTGCGTGTCAAAGATGTCCGTCCGGGCGACACGGTGATTGTGCGCAAGGCGGGCGACGTGATCCCCGAGGTCGTCGGACCAGTGCTGTCCTTGCGACAGCCCGGCAGTGAGCCGTGGCAGTTTCCAAAGATCTGCCCGTGTCCCCTGGCGACAGAACTTGTGCGTCCGGAGGGTGAGGCCGACACGCGCTGCATCGAGCCGATGTGCCCCTTCCAGCGTGATCAGCGAGTGATCTACTTCGCCTCGCGCGGCGCGATGGACATCGAGGGGCTCGGCGAGCGCACGGTCTTTCAGCTCAGTCAAGCCGGGTTGATCACCGACCCGGCAGACATCTACTCGCTGACCGCCGAACAGCTGCTGGGGCTGGAAGGCTTCGCCAAGATCAGCGCGGAGAAGCTGCTCGCCGGGATAGCGGGTTCGAAGACCAGACCGCTGCCGCGATTGCTGACAGCTCTCGGGATCAAAGGCCTCGGGCCATCGGCCAGCGAGTCGTTGAGCACTGCCTTCGGCACCCTCGATTCGATCCTCGCCGCCGACGAGACGGCTTTGGCAACGACCGATGGCGTCGGCCCCGTGATTGCCCGGTCGATCCGAAACTGGTACGCGCTCGAGGCCAACAAGGTGTTCGTCGAGAAGCTCCGGCGTGCCGGCGTCGAGTTCGGCAAGGTCGAGGTCAGTCGAGTGAAGCAGGTGCTCGCCGGGAAGGCCGTGGTCGTAACGGGAACCCTCGAGCGGCACACACGTGAGGAAGCAGAGCTGGCGATCAAGGCGCGTGGCGGCAAGAGCCCCGGCAGCGTCAGCGCCAAGACGTTCGCGGTCGTCGTTGGCGAATCTCCTGGTGCCGGCAAACTCACCAAGGCAGAGCAGCTGGGTGTGCCCATCGTCGACGACGATGGATTCGACCAACTGCTCGAGACCGGCGAGTTGCCTTCCGGTTAGCCGTTCAGAAGACCGAGAACGTCCACGTGTAGGACTGGGATCGTTGTCGTGATTCAAGCACCTTCCAGAACACGACGGTCGCTGTGTGTGTGCCTTGCGTGAACGATTCGATCGCGGCGCCCTTTGTCGGCACGAAGGTCAATGTGGCGTTGCCCTTCTCGTAGATCGTCGTAGCGGGAAGTGAGACCTGTTGACCAGGCACCGGGGTGGCGGCGCCGAGCTCGCCGCGATCGACGGTCTTCAACTCGATGTCGTCGATGATCAACACGCCGGTGTAGCCGGCAAGCAGATCGACGAACACCTCGGTCTGCGCGGGCACGCGCACGGCACCGCGGACCGGATCGATGTCCTCGATCGTCGGCGGAAGGGCCAACGCTTTGCGGCCTGTGACCGACGATCGGAAACCGAGAATGACCAGCACCAGTCCAGCGGCGATGACGAAGCTGCAGACCAGGAAACGCCGCTGCTGGGAATCGAGGCGCTTCATCGTTTTGATTCTTGCGTCATTCTTCACGCATTCTGCTGCAGAGCGGCCGATTTCACACATGACCGACGACCGCGCTCATGCTGCGTTAACGTTCAGTACCCCATGACAGTGATGGCTGCACAGTTCAACGGTCGCGTCGTGGCGGGTCGCTATCAACTCGGGCCTCGCCGCGGCAGTGGTGTCGACGCGGCGGTTTTCGACGCCTTCGATCTCGTCGATCAGTGCGTGGTTGCTATCAAAGTCGTCCATCCGGACCTCAGCTCGGCCGAGGGTTTCGAGCGTGCCTTTCGTCTCGCCGCCGAGCAGGGTGCATCGATCAAGCATCCCAACATTGCCGAGATATACGACTGGGGTGCCGACTCCTGGAACCAGAGAAAGGCGATGTACGTCATCGTCGAACATCTCGGAGGGGGCAGCCTTCGGGAGTATCTCGACCGCGGCCGAACGCTGTCACCATCGCAGGCATTGATGGTCGGCCTCGAGACGTGCAAGGCGCTCGATGCGATCCACCGGCAGGGGATGACGCACGGCGACATTCGCCCGTCCACGCTGGTGTTCGGCGACGACGAGCGATTGCGGGTCACCGATGTCGGCCTCGCCAACGTCGTGGGTGAGGCGCTGTGGACCGAACGGGCGCATGTCAGCAACGCGCTGGCGATGTACGCCGCGCCGGAGCTCGCCGAGAGCGGTCGGCGAGGGCCGAAGGGCGACGTGTACTCGCTGTGCCTCACCCTGCTCGAATCGATGTCGGGTTCCGTGCCGTTCGCCGGCGACTCGACGGTGGCGACCCTGTCGAACCGCATCGGCCGGTTGATGCCGGTATCGGCCGACCTCGGTCCGCTCGCGGCCGTTCTCGAACGCGCCGGCCGGCCGTTGCCGGAAGATCGTTACTCACCTGCCGAATTCGGACGTGCGCTCGTGCAGGCGGCGGAGAAGCTGCCGCGTCCAGCACCGATCAACTTGCCGAATGCCGGATTGTTCGGTGACGCGTCGGGAGCTATTGCCCGGCCTCAGTTGCCGCCGCC
>JANMRB010000290.1:0-2199 GCA_031370825.1 Ilumatobacteraceae bacterium | reverse complement strand
GCAGTTCGGGGAGGACGAGGTCAGCGGATTGATCATCAGCCATGCGTCCCTCGCAGCATCGAATAGGCCCGTCGAGCCCGCGCCGTGTAGCGCATCACCTTGGTGCCGCGCAGCTCGGCCAGTTGACGTTCTGCTTCGCGTAGCCGCTCGGCCATCACGGGTGAGCCGTCGCCGCGCAACTCTGCCAGCTGTGCGCCGAGGCCGACGATCGCCTGCGTCCGCGCCTCCAGCAACGTTTCCAATTCGAGAATTCGCGCCCGCAGGGCGCGTTCGGTTGAGAGATCTAGCTCGGCCATGGCAACCTCGGGTGTCGTTCTCGGAGTATGACGAAGTTCGACGCCGGGTCGACATCGCTGATCTTGTGCATCAGGTCCAACTGCTCGCGGCGCCGGCCGATCACAGATCGGGTGAGGTCGGCTCGCAGCCCGCGCTCGGCGACCGACAGCCACAGGTCGTGGTCCTCGAATCCGTAGAGCAGCTCGGCGGTCGGGTATCCGCCGAGGTCCACCAGAGCGTCCCGCCTGAACATCGCCATCGAGTCGATGTAGCCGCTCCTCATCAACAGGTCAGGGTCCCATGACAGGTGACTGGTGAGGCCGACCGAACCGCTTGGATCAAACCGTTCGACGATCCCGTACGACGCGACAACATCGGTCGGAGCGGAGACGAGTTGGTCGAGCAATCGCCGCAGCCCGGTTGGGTAAAGCACGTCCGCGGAATCGAGGGCCAACACATAGGGCGCTCGTGCGTTGTGAAGCGCGGCGTTGCGGGCGACGGGCGGCCCACCGCTCGCGGCTCTTGCGATCAGCTGCGCAGGGAACCAGCCGATCTCCGCCAGCAGTTCCTCGGCCGCGACACGAGACGCATCCGTCGAATGATCGTCGACGAGGATCAGTTCCGTTCGTGGGCCCGATTCACCACCGGCGGCGATCACCGACCGCACCGCCTCGGCGAGAAAGTGATCCTGGTTGAAGTGGGCGATGACCACGGAGATCTCCGGGTCGAAGTCCTGCCACGTCGACGTGACGGCCACATCCGCGTAGTCACGGTCGCCGTGCTGGATCGTGCTGATCGCCGCCTCGATCGAGCGAGTCGTCTGCAGTTGTGCGATGTAGGCCACCTTCAGATCGCTGGCCGTCTTTGCCAGGCCGTGCACGTCGGACATCGTCGATTCATTCCTCGCCCGCCGCTGCCGGCGATTGGACCGATTTCGTGGGCTGCCACTTCGTTTCGCAACCGTGGCGGCTTCCGTCAGCGCCGTCTGCAACAGCTCACCTTGCGACAGTGAGGTCGTTGTCAGCTTGTACGCGGCATCCGCCATCGCGGCGCGGCGCGGCTCGTCGAAGGCAAGGGAGATGGCCTGCTCGGCGAGGTACTCGAACGGCGCCATCAGAAAGTGCACACCCGGAATCAGTGGCTCGATCCCCACAGAGTTCTCGCTTGCCACCACACAGCCGTTGGCGACGGCTTCGACCACCCGCGCCCACTCGAAATAGGGCTCCTCGCCACGGTGAACGTTGAGGAGGATCCTGGTCTCTGCCAGCTCGGCGAACTTGGTGTCGCCGGTCGCGAACGCGGGGTCGTCGTTCATGATCGGCCGGTGCCAGCTGAAGAAGCGCAGGTCCGTTTGCCACTCCCAGAGCATGCCTCCGGCGCCGCCGATGAACCGCTCGCGCCGTCGCGTGCGACCCGCCATGAGACCGATGTCGACATGACGTTGCCGCAAGTCGCCGCCCCACGCATCCATCGACGGCGTGCACCCCAGCGGGAGATGCACTGCCGCGATGCCCATTCGATGCAACGCGTCGAGCGAATAGCGGTTGATGTCGAGCACGACCGGGCCACGGGCGGCGTACGTCATCGCCAGGTCGAAGAAGGGGGTGCCCGGTTGCTCGGTGTTGATGCAGACGGATGCCGACGCGGCGCGCAGCCGATCGGGTTCTGATGACGGCGACAACACGAAGAACTCGTGCGGCGCTACGACCAGGTTGTCGATCGGGTCGCCCGAAGCGTCGGGCAGATCGTCGATCACGAGCTCGCCGGACCGGCCGATCAGTACCAAGGCTTCGACCAAGTGCTCGGCAATTTCCCTCATGTAGACGTTGCCGCGCCCGCTCACGAACACTCGGCACATCGGCCGTCACAGTACCAGTGGTCGTTAGCATCGACGACCATCACTCCCCGATTCTCGATCATCAC
>JANMRB010000267.1:0-2904 GCA_031370825.1 Ilumatobacteraceae bacterium | reverse complement strand
CGTCGTGATTCGTCGTCCGGGTCGCCCGCGGTTGTATTGCAACCATTCCTGTCGCCAACGTGCTTACGAGCATCTGTCGCCCGCCAGCGGCATGGGACCACTTTGAGCTGAGTTGCGCCAGTGGGATGGGACCACCTGAGCGCCAGTGATGGGACCACCTTCCGGGGTCCACCAGCGCCGGTGCCGTTGAGGGTGCACTGGTTGCCGTTCCTATCAACGGGTTCGGAGAGGCGGCCATGGCATTCCGGGAGGTTCGTGTGTTCGAGGTTCGAGAGGTGCTGCGGCTGTGGTTGGCCGGGGAAGGGATCCGCTCGATTGAGCGGCACTCACAGGTGGACCGCAAGACGGTTCGCCGCTACGTGTCGGCGGCGGAAAGTCTGGGTCTGGTCCGCGATGGCGACAATGCTCAGTTGTCGGATGTGTTCATCGGCATGGTCGTCGAGGCGGTGCGCCCGCACCGGAGCGATGGCCGCGGTGAGGCGTGGCAGCTGCTGGCCGGCAACCACCAGCTGGTCGCCGACTGGGTGAACGACGAGTTGACGGCGGTGAAGGTCCACGAGTTGTTGGAGCGTCGCGGTGTCAACGTGCCGTTGCGCACAGTGCAGCGCTATGTGTTGGAGGTATGCGGTCGCAGCCGTGGTCGTGGTCCGACGGTGCGTGTCGCTGATGGTGAACCGGGCGACGAGTTGCAGATCGATTTCGGTCGGATGGGTTTCATCTGTGACCCGGGCACCGGTCGACGGCGGATCGTGTACGCGTTGATTTTCACGGCGTGTTGGTCGCGGCATTGTTTCGTGTGGTTGACCCACCGCCAGACGACCGAGGTAGTGATCGATGGCTGCGAGGCGGCATGGGGATTCTTCTGCGGGTGTTTTCGCACGGTGATCCCGGACAACATGTCAGCAATCGTCGATAGCGCCGACGCGATCGAGCCGAGGTTGAATCAGGCCTTCGTCGAGTACGCCCAAGCCCGCGGGTTCCGCATCGATCCGGCTCGGGTGCGTCGCCCGCAAGACAAACCGCGTGTCGAGCGCACGGTGCCGTTCGTGCGCCGCTCGTTCTTTGCTGGTGAGACCTTCGTCGATCTCGACGACGCTCAACGCCGCGCCGAACTGTGGTGCCGGCAGCGGGCCGGGATGCGGGTCCATGGCACCATCCAGGCCCGTCCGATCGAGGTGTTCACCGCCGACGAGCAGCCGTGCCTGTTGTCGGCACCGGCCGAGCGTTATGACTTGCCGATCTATGCCACGGCGAAGGTGCATCGTGATCATCACATCGAAGTCGCCCGAGCGTTGTATTCGGTGCCCGGCAACCTGATCGGGTCCCGCGTCGATGTCCGTGCCGATCGGGCGTTGGTGCGTGTGTTCCAGCGTGGTCAACTGGTCAAGGTCCATCCCCGCCAACAACCCGGTCGGCGGATCACCGATCCGGACGATCTTCCGACGCACAAGACCGTGTACGCGATGCGCGATCTCGACAGGTTGCAGACCATGGCCGCCGCCCACGGCGAAGCGATCGGTGTCTACGCCAGCGCGTTGTTGGACATCCCGTTGCCGTGGACGAAGATGCGCCAGGTGTACGCCCTGTTGGGTCTGGTCAAGAAATGGGGCGCCGCCCGGGTCAACACCGCCTGCGCCAGCGCCTTGGCCCACGAGGTCGTCAATGTCGGTCTGATCGGGCGGATGCTCGAGCGTGGCACCGAACAGACCACCATCCAGCCGGCGTTGCCGGGCACGGTGATCGCCGGACGGTTCGCTCGCGACCCCGCCGATTTCGCAGTGACCGCCACGAATCGTCCGCACCCCGATACCGACCCTGACCCGTCACGAGCGTGTCAGGCGATCGTGGAGCCCGGTTTCGACACCGCGACCGGTGGAGGTGGACGATGAACGCCCCGGCGGTCACTCCTGAGCTCAAGGCGTTGCTGCGTCGAGTCAAGCTCGGCCGCTGTCTCGACACCCTCCCCGAACGACTCGCTCTGGCCCACACTGGCGGCCTCGGACACGCCGAGTTCCTCGAACTCGTCTTGGCCGACGAAGTCACCCGCCGCGAAACCACTTCGGCTGACCGGCGCGCTCACGCCGCCGGACTCGACCCGACGATGACCCTGGACCGTTGGGACGACACCACCAAAATCACCTACGACCGCCGGATCTGGAACGAACTGTGCTCACTGCGGTTCATCGAGTCCGGTCACAACGCGGTGATCATGGGCCCCGTCGGTGTCGGCAAAACCTTCCTCGCCAGCGCCCTCGGCCACGCCGCCATCCGCCGCCGGTTCAGCGTCCACTTCGAACGCTGCGACCGGCTCCTCAAACGCCTCCGCACCAGCCGATTGGACAACAGCCACGACACCGAGATGCGCAAACTGCTCCGAGTCGACCTGCTGCTGATCGACGATTTCGCACTTCAACCACTTGATGCTCTCGACACTGCCGACATCTACGAACTGATCGTTGAACGCCACCGCAGCGCGGCGACAGTGACAACGTCCAATCGTGAACCGATCGAATGGCTCGGACTGATGGCCGACCCGCTCCTCGCCCAATCCGCCATCGACCGGCTGCAATCCGCCGCCCACGAACTCGTCCTCGACGGCGAGTCCTACCGCAAACGCCAACGACCAGAAATCATCGACCACAACGACACAGGCCTTGACGACACACCCACCGCTCGGCGATCATCACGACGCCGACACTGACACCCCGGAAACGGTCCCATCACACTGGCGCAGGGGTGGTCCCATCACGCTGGCGGGCGACAGTTCGACGCGGGCGCGTGGTCGCTGAGAGGATTGGGTCGACGCGTTGAGAGTGATGCAGTCGGGGACGGCGATGAGGTACGCGCCGGAGTCGAAGATGCCGGCGACGGTTCGCTGCTGTGTCACGGTCACCAGACCGGCAT
>JANMRB010000260.1:0-8496 GCA_031370825.1 Ilumatobacteraceae bacterium | reverse complement strand
AGCGCGATCGCTTCAGTCTGAACGTCGCTCGCTGCCCGCGCCTGGTCAACCGCGCGCTGGTAGTACGTCGTCGCGGCCTCATAGTCGGGAGCCGACTGCCCGACCAGGAATGCATGCCCTTCCAACAAACACGTGTACGTGACCAGGAGCGGTGCTTGCACACGAGCAGCGACCTCGCTGAGCTGTCGCAGATACTTCTTGAAGGCGATCGAGTCGGCGTTCGGTGCGGCGTCGACAAGATCGACAAGCGCAAACCAGTCGGTGTCCAGATCCGCGACGTTGGCCACGGCTGCCTCCATGTGCCGGAATGCATCCCGAACCTCGTCAGATGATTTTGACAGCAGCGGCGAGGCTCCACTCAGCATGAACCAACAGGTTGCAGTCGATGGATCGTCGGGTGCGGGAGCGACGTCGATCCCGCGTTGTGCGGTGCGCAGCGCCTCCGCTTCGCGCCCTTGAAGGTTCAGCCACTCTGCCCGCATCCCGAGCGTGTACGACGATGGCCGGTTCTCGGCGTCGCCAAGCTCCACAGTTCGTTGGGTCCACTCGCCGTGTTCGTGACGCAGTTGGCCGACCGCGTAGTAGTAGCTGCTTTCGACGAGACGCTCCGCGGTGTCGAGATCCGCGCACGCGAGCGCCCATTCGTGCGCGGCGCGCATGTTGTCCCACTCGATGTTGAAGTTCGCGGTTCCTTCGATTTGGCGAATGCTTCGAAACAATCGGTCGAACTCCCGGCCTCGCTCGGTGTAGTGGGCCATGTGCCGGTGGCGCAGCGATGCGGTCTCGTCTCGCACCTCGAGCTGCTCCTCGCCGAACTGGCGAAGCGTCTCCTGCAATCGGAAGCGCGTGCCCCCGGCTGGATGCAAGGCCAACACCATCGACTTGTCGACAAGCGAGCCGAGGAGGTCGAGCACATCAGAATCGTCGAGGGGATCGGTGCCACACACCACCTCGGCAGCAAGCATGTCGAACCCGCCGGCGAACACCGAGAGCCGGTCGAACAGCACGCGTTCGGCGTCGGTCAACAACTGGTAGGACCACGACACGGTCGACCGCAACGTCTGGTGACGCTCCAGGGTGCCACGCCCGCTACCGCGCAGCAGACGGAACCGGTCCTGCAGACGGACGAGCAGCTCCTCGGGCGACAGCGAACGAATCCGCGCCGCGGCGAGCTCGATGGCCAACGGAATGCCATCCAGCCGCTGGCACACCTGCATCAGCACCGCCTCGTGTCCGTCGCGCTCGAACGACGAGTCGCCCGCCGCGGCCCGGTCACAGAAGAGATCGACTGCGTCACCCTCCATGTCGAGCGACGGCACCCGCCACACGCGCTCCCCCATGGCACCGAGCGGCTCCCGGCTCGTGGCCAGAACGCGCACATGTTCGCAGCCACGAATCAGAGCGTTGACGAGATCACTGACCTCGCCCAGCAGATGCTCGCAGTTGTCGACGACCAACAACAGACGGCGATTGGCCAACCAGTCGACAACTGAATCGAGCAGCGACTCACCACCCGCCGCCATCGTCGGAATCGTCGCCGCCACCGCCGCGGGAACCGCTCCGGCATCGGAGATCGGCGCTAGATCGACGAAGAACACCCCGTCTGCGAAGTCGTCGAGTCGACGCCAACCGAACTCGACAGCGGCACGCGTCTTGCCGACCCCACCGGTCCCGGTCAACGTTACGATCCGCGCTCGGTCCACCAGCTCGCCGATCGAGGTCAACAACTGCTCCCCACCAACGAAAGCTGTGGCGACGCGCGGAAGGTTGGTGCGGTTGCCGATCACCCCGCGCAGCTCAGGAAAGAACTCCTGCAGCTCGGGATGCTCGACCTGGAAAAGTGTCACCAGACCCACATCGCGCAGACGATGCTGCCCAAGCATGCGCAACGACGTTTGGGCAGGCAGCACCCGTGCCATCGCCTGCACCGATTCGCTGACGATGATCTGGCCGCCGTGGCCAGCGTTAGCGATGCGTGCCGCGTGGTTCAGCGCCAGACCGACGAGATTGCCGTCGAGATCCTCGACCTCACCGAGGTGAATGCCGATACGCACGCGCAACCGCAAGCCGTCAGGCCATTCGCACGCTTCGAGCCCTTGCTGCACCTGCACCGCGGCGGCGAGCGCGCTCGATGGCGAGTCGAACGATATGAAGAACGAGTCACCGTCGGTGCCATGTTCAGTCCCGCCGGTAGCCCGCACGGCCGCTCGGACGATCTCGCGATGGCGCAGCAGCAAACCCGGATACTGCTCGCCAGCCCGCTCTAGGAGACCCGTCGAACCCTCGATATCGGAGAAGAACAACGTCCGAACGGACGACGACATCGCCCCATCGTATCCGGGCCCCGCAGACGCCTCTGCAGAGAGCGGCGTGGCTCCGAACGAGGATTTGACCAGACCTTGACAAAGGCACTTTCGATGTCCACACTCCCACCGAGGATGACCTAATCCGAGGGGGAACTGTGAAATTTTCAAGATTCAGTCGTGCTGCAATTGTGGGAACCGTGCTCGCTGTCGGCTTGGCCGCATGCGGGAGCGACGCCAAGAGCTCATCGGGCTCGACCGCGACAGCAAGTGGAGGCTTTACGAATGGCGGTCTGACAATTGCCATGATCACCCACGAAACGCCGGGTGACACGTACTGGGACATCGTCAAGGCCGGGGCCAACGAAGCTGCGAAGCAGCACGGCATCACCCTGAAGTACTCCAGCGATCCGGACTTCACCAAGCAGGCCGTTCTTGTCCAGAACGCCATCGACTCGGGTGTCGACGGAATCGCCATGACTGCCGCCGGTCCGTCGGCGCTGGGTGATGTGGTGAAGGCGGCGAACGCAGCGAAGATCCCCGTCGTCATGTTCGACTCGGGCATCGACGACTGGAAGAAGCTCGGGGCAATGATGTACTTCGGATCCGACGAATACCTGGGCGGCGTAGCCCTCGGTGATCGCATCGGTGCAGCTGGTGGCAAGCACGTCCTGTGCGTCATCCACCAGGAGGGCTCTGTTGCCCTCGAGGCTCGCTGCAAGGGCGTCAAGGAGAGCAAGGGTGGCGCGACCAGCGAGAACATTCAGGTCAACGGCTCCGACGACGCGTCGGTGAACGCCTCGATCACCGCCAAGCTCCAGCAGGATCCGTCGATCGACTGGCTCGTCACGATGGGTGCCCCCGTCGCTTTGGTGAGCCTCGACGCGATCAAGACTGCTGGTAGCTCCGCCAAGGTGGCGACATTCGACCTCAACGTTGCGGCAGCGAAGGCGATCAAGGACGGCACGATCGCCATGGCGGTCGACGCCCAACCGTACGCACAGGGTTACGAGGCGGTCGACTCCCTCTGGTTGTTCAACACCAATGGCAATGATCTCGGTGGTGGCGGAGCGGTTCTGACCGGCCCATCGATCGTCGACTCTTCGAACATCGACAAGGTCCTACCGTTCGCCGAGGGCGGGACCCGCTAGTTCGCAGCTCGCATTGAGTGGTGCTCGGGGATTGGCCGCACGTTGTGCCACCCCCCGAGCCTCTCGACCGGTCATCGTTGAGGTGCAAACATTGGAGCACGCGTGACAGTTCAAAGAGTCGAATCAGTGGCGGCCGCCCCCGCATCCAGTAAGCCTCGGGCTACTTCAGTATTGAAGCTGGTACTGACTCGGCCCGAACTCAGTGCACTGGTCGCGGCAATCGCGATCTTCGTCTTCTTCTGGATCGTCGCTCCGCCATTCCGATCGTCGGCAGCAATGGCGACGGTTCTGTACCAGAGCGCGACCATCGGCGTGATGGCGGTGAGCGTGGCGTTGTTGATGATCGGCGGCGAGTTCGACCTGTCGTCCGGCGTCGCCGTGGTCACCGCATCGATGAGCACATCGATCTTCGCCGTGCACGTCGGCTTGAACCTCTTCGTCAGCATGGCACTGGCGTTGGGCGTCAGCTTGTTGATCAGCTTCTTCAACGGATGGCTGGTCACCAAGACCGGGATTCCCAGCTTCTTGATCACGCTCAGCGCGCTCTTCATGTTGTTCGGTCTCAACCTTGGGTTCAACAAGCTGGTCACAAACACGGTCGCGACTTCCGATGTGTCGGGCGAGGCCGGTTACAGCATCATCCGCGGGTTCTTCGCATACCGGCTGCACCTCGGCGGCAGGGGCGGCCCACAGTTCAGCATCCTGATCTTGTGGTGGCTCATACTCGTCGCAATCGCCACGTACATCCTACTGCGCACTCGGACCGGCAACTGGATCCTCGCGTCCGGTGGCAACGCGGCCAGCGCTCGCGCGGTCGGCGTCCCGACCAAGTGGGTGAAGATCGGCCTGTTCATGTTCGTCGGATTCTCGGCGTGGTTCTACGCGATGCACCAACTGTCTGCGTACAAGAGCGTCCAAGCCGGGTCAGGGATCGGCGGCGAGTTCCTGTACATCATCGCCGCCGTTGTCGGCGGGTGCGCCCTCACCGGCGGGTCCGGGTCGGCCATCGGATCCGCCATCGGTGCATTCATCTATGGCATGACCGTGCAGGGAATCGTGTATGCCGGTTGGGACCCGAACTGGTTCCGGTTCTTCTTGGGGATCATGTTGCTGGGTGCGGTGTTGCTGAACCTGAAAGTCAAGCAGATGTCGGCTCGGATCCAGCGATGACCACGTCGGCTCCGCTCATCGAGATGATCGGCATCACGAAGTCGTACACCCACATCCAGGCGCTGGTGGGTGTCGACCTCACCGTTCGAGCGGGTGAGGTCACATGTGTGCTCGGCGACAACGGCGCCGGCAAGTCGACGTTGATCAAGATCATCTCCGGTCTCCATCGGGCCGACCAAGGTGTGATGAAGATCGATGGCGAGGAAGTGCAGTTCGACTCGCCTCGAGACGCGTTGGATGCTGGGATCGCCACCGTGTACCAGGACCTCGCGGTCGTGGACCTCATGGAAACGTGGCGCAACTTCTTCCTCGGCTCAGAGATCCGCAAACCTGTTCCTGTCTTCAAACCGATGGACATCGCCCGGATGCGGGCGACGACGTCAGAGCAACTGGCAAAGCTCGGGATTCACCTGAAGGACGTCAATCAACCACTGGCAACGCTCTCCGGCGGTCAGCGCCAATGTGTGGCGATTGCCCGCGCGGTTTACTTCGGCGCACGGGTTTTGATCCTCGACGAGCCCACCGCCGCGCTCGGTGTCAAGCAGTCGGGAGTCGTGTTGAAGTACATCGACAACGCGAGGGCGGCTGGGATCGGGGTGGTGTTCATCACCCACAACCCTCATCACGCGTTCTTGATCGGCGATCACTTCATGGTTCTGACTTTGGGACGGATGAGCCTCGATGCGAAGCGCAGCGAGATCACCGTCGATCAACTCATCAGAGAGATGGCCGGAGGCGAGGAGCTCGCGACGCTTGCGCACGAACTTCACCGACATAACGCTGGCGCACCGGGTGCCTAGGAAGCCGCTGGTAACTGATCATGCCCACAACTGAAGACTTGCGGATCGGGGTGGTCCTCGAGGCGTTCGTCGACCTCAGCCTCGAGGACACGCTGACGTTTCTGTCGACCGAGGCTCCCGACGTCTCGATGATCGAGGTTGGTGCGGGAGGCTACGCACCGAATCCTCATTGCGATGTCGACGACCTTCTGACCAGTGAGCACGCCCGCCGAGACTGGCTGTCGCTGCTCGCGCGTTACAACATCGGTCTCGACGCACTCAACGCCTGGGGCAACCCCGTGCATCCCGATCGTGAGCTCGCCGAGCGGCACGATCGAGCACTGCGCCAGGCCATTCGACTGGCGACGGAGTTGGGTGCCGATCGGGTGGTCGCTATGGCGGGATGTCCGGGCGGCGATCCGGCAGACCACACGCCCCACTTCGGCGCCGGCGGTTGGCTCCCCTATCTCGAGGGAATCCACGACCGACAGTGGACCGAGGTTGTTGCGCCGTACTGGAGCGATCTCGCGGCCTTCGCACGCGCCGAGAATCCCGACTTGTCGGTCTGCATCGAACTGCACCCTGGAACCGCGGTATACAACGTTGCCACCTTCGAGGAGTTCATCGCTCTTGGACCGTCGCTGTCGGCAAACTTCGATCCAAGTCATTTCTTCTGGATGGGAATGGACGGTCATGCAATCGCAGAACGCATCCGCGATCGCGTCGGGCATGTGCACGGCAAGGACACGACGTTCAACGAGCAGAACCTCGCGCTCAACGGAGTGCTCGATCACCGCTGGCCGACCTCGCCGGAATCGATGCCGTGGAACTTCTCGGTTCCGGGCCGTGGGCATGGCCTCCCGTGGTGGGTCGAGCTGATGAAACGACTCGCCGGCTCACCCGCGAAGGTGGTGTCGATCGAGCACGAGGACCCATTCGTAACGGCTTCGGTGGGCGTGCCAGAGGCTGCCCGGTTACTACGAGAGGCGATCAACATCGCCAAGAAGGAAGTCCTATGACAACGTCTCATGCTGCCGTGATGGAAGCGCCGGGTCGGATCGCACTTCGCGAGTTCGACGTCCCGGACCCGGAACCTGGCGTCGTGGTGATCGCGATGCACCTCTCCGGCATCTGCGGAACCGACAAGCACACGTTTCGCGGCGAGTCGAAGCAGTATGCCGGGACCGCCCACGAACGCGATCTCGAATACCCGCTGATCTGCGGGCACGAGAACGTCGGGACAGTCGTCGCCACCGGCGGACCGGCGTTCGACACGAACGGCGTAGAACTGAAGGAAGGCGACCGCGTCGTGCCGGGCGCCAACGTGCCCTGCGGTAGTTGCTACTACTGCCTAAACAGCTACCCCTACTACTTCTGCCAGCACCTCGAGGACTACGGCAACAGCCTGAACGTCGGCAGGGCTCCCAGTCTCTTCGGCGGGTGGTCGCAGTACATGTACCTGCTGCCGCGCACGCCGATCTTCCGGGTGCCCGACGAATTGCCCGACGAGGTCGCGGTGATCACCGAGGTGATGGCGGTGACCCATGGTGTCGACAAGGGCATCGCGGTGCTGGGCCTGCAAGGCGGATCTCGCTCGGGCTTTTCGGTGGCGGTCCTCGGGACCGGTCCCCTCGGCCTCTGCCATCTGATCAAGAGCCGGATGCTCGGCGCCGGGATGGTGATCGCAACCGACGTCCTGCCCGGGCGCCTGCAGTTCGCCGATCAGTTCGGTGTCGACCTGGCGTTGGATGCAAGCGCGACAGACGCCGCTCAGCGAACTGAAGCAGTTCTCGATGCAACCCATGGCCGTGGCGTCGATCTGGTGCTGGACTGCAGCGGCGTGCCCTCGACGTTCACGGAGGCGTTGCGGGCCGTTCGAACCGGCGGCGTTGTGGTCGAGGCCGGCGCGTTCGTCGACATGGGCCCGGTCCAGATGAATCCCAACTCCGACATCTGCACCCGAAACGTCGCGGTTCTGGGAATCGGCGGCGAGTTGGCAACCGAGTACGAACCTTCGATGCGTCTGATGACCGCCAACCTGGATCGCTATCCGCTGACCAAGATCACCACGCACATCCTGCCCATGGACCGCGCCCAGGAGGCGGTCATGCTTGCCCAGTCGGGAGAGGCGATGCAGGTAGCTGTTGACCCACGACTTCCACTGACGCAGCCGCGGTCGTGACGCAGCGGCTGAAGGTCGGTGTCGTCGGCGCAGGCGTCATCGCCCAGGTGATGCACCTCCACTATCTACGCGAACTGGCCGATCATTTCGAGACGGTCGCGCTGTGCGACATCGCTGCCGAAAACGCCGAAGTCAACGCCGCGTCACATGCGATTCCGACCGTGTTCACCGACTGGCGGGAGATGTTGAGCGACGCGTCCATCGATGTCGTGCTGATCCTGACATCGGGCAGCCACGCACCGATCGCAATCGCGGCAGCCAAGGCAGGCAAGCACGTGTTGGTCGAGAAGCCGATGTGTTTCTCCGTGGCAGAGGGCAAGCAGATGCGCGACGCGGTCGCCGAGTCCGGGACCACATTGATGGTTGCCTACCCCAAGCGATACGACCCCGCCTTCGAACGATTCCGCGAGGAGGTCGCCGGGATCACCGATCCCAGGCTGCTGCGCGTGACGACCTTCGAAGCACCGTTCATCCCATACGTCAGGCACTATCCGCTGGCACCCGTCGCACCGGTCCCTGCGGAGGCCATCGAACGTTGGCAGGCGGAGACCGCGGCGAGCATCACGATGGCCATCGGGAAAGCCGACGAGTTCCTGCGCAAGACCTATCATTTCGTGCTGGTCGACAGCCTCGTGCACGAGATCAACACGTTGCGCGCGGTCCTGGGTGAACCCGATCGCCTCGACTACGTCGATCTGCAGCCATCAAGCCTCACCGCGATGCTTCGTTTCGGCAACCTGCCGGTCAGCATCCACTGGCTCGACCTCCCCGGCTTCACCAACTACAAGATGGAGTTCGCCTGTTACGGACCCGACAAGCGGGTGACCCTCAACTTCCCCTCACCGTTCCTGCGCAGCGCGCCCACCCTGCTCGAAGTCGAAAGTGGCGACAACGGCACCGCGCGATCGTGG
>JANMRB010000251.1:0-7560 GCA_031370825.1 Ilumatobacteraceae bacterium | reverse complement strand
ACAGCGTCCCTGCCGATGAACCCATCCGGCTTGTCCCAGACGATTGTGAAGGCCAGGCCGGCCTCCAGCGGTGAGTCGCCGGCGGAGATGTCGTGACCCCAGCTCCGGTAGCCCTTCTCCAAGCGGAGCGAGTTGAGCGCGTGGTAGCCGACGGGGCGGCCTCCCGCGGCGATGATCGTGTCGTAGATGTGGGCGGCGATGTCGTACGGAACCAAGAGCTCCCACCCGAGCTCGCCCACGTACGTGATGCGCGTGGCGCGGACGAACCCCAGGCCCAAATCGATCACTCGCGAGCTGCCGAAGGTGAACGCCTCGTTCGACAGATCACAGTCGGTCAGCGGCTGCAACAGCCGGCGCGACTCGGGGCCCATCACGGCGATCATCGCCATCGTCCCCGAGACATCGGTGACCGTGGCGAACTCGTCGTCGGCGATGTGTCGGCGCATCCAAGCGAGGTCACGAGGCGAGGTGGCCGGGGCCGAGAGCACCAAGAACTCGTCGTCAGCGAGGCGAGTGACGGTGACGTCGGCTTCGATCCCGCCGAACCGGTTGAGCCACTGGGTGTAGACGATGCGGCCGGGCTCCACATCGATGTCGGCCGCGCAGATCCGCTGCAGCACGGTGACCGCATCACGGCCCTGCACCGAGAACTTCCCATACGTCGATATGTCGAAGACGCCGACCGCTTCGCGGACCGCTCGATGTTCGGCTGCGGCGTGCTCGAACCAGTTCTGGCGACCGTAGGAGTACACGTACTCGCGATCGACACCCTCGGGCGCGTACCAATTGGGCCGTTCCCAGCCCAGTAACTCACCGAACACCGCGCCGTTTGCCGCGATGCGATCGTGCAGCGGGCTGCGACGCAACGGCCGCGCGCTCTGCCGCTGGAAGTACGGCCAATGCATGTCGTAGGCGACATCGAGCGTCTCTTTCACACGCTGCTCGAGGAAACGCCGATTCGTCTCGTGCGGCATGACCCGCGCCGGATCCGCCTCCGGCAGATCGATCGACGGGCGGCCGTCGACGAGCCAGTCAGCCAGTACCGAGCCAATGCCCGGCCCGGTGAGGAAGCCCGTCGAGTTGAACCCGGCGGCGATGAAGAAGTTCTGCAAGTTGGGAGCCTCACCGAAGTGGTACACGCCGTCGGGCGTGAAGCTCTCCGGGCCGCCGAAGAACAACCGGATGCCGGCAGTCATCAGCGCGGGGATGCGCTGCATAGCGATCTCGTAGAACGGCCCGAGGTGCTCCCAGTCATCCGGGAGCTGCACGAATGCCGGACCGTCGGGAATCCCACGGGACTGCCATGGGTAGCTGCCCGGCTCGAAGAACCCGACCATCAGGCCGTCGCCCTCGTTCTTCACGTAGATCCAGTCGTCGGAGCTCTTGATGGTCGGCAGGCCGCGGGTCAGCCCCGGGATGCCTTCCGTGACGACGTAGTAGTGGGCCAGCGCCTGCAGTGGCACGTGCACGCCGGCCAGGGCAGCCAGCTGCCGGCCCCACATCCCGCCGCAGTTGATCACATATTCTGCTTCGATCGATCCACTGGCAGTGTCGACACCGCTGACTCGCCGGCCGTCGTGTCGAATCCCTTCGACCGGTGTGTTCTCGAAGATCTGCACACCTCGCTGCCGAGCGCCCCGCGCTAGCGACATCGTCGTGTCGGTGGCGTTGCCACGCCCATCCTCGGGATAGAACAACGATCCGACGAGCCCTTCGCGATTGAGCAGCGGGTACTTGTCGATCGTGCGATCGACATCGAGGATCTCGACGGCGATCTCATCGTGCTTGCTCACCGATGCTTGCCGCAGGAGCTCCTCCCACCGGTCCGGATTGGTCGCCAGGTGCAGAGTCCCCGTCGGCTCCCAGCCGGTCGACAGACCGGTATCGGCCTCCAGCGTCTTGAAGATCTCGATGCTGCGCTTCACGACCTGACGCATGCCCGAGGTCGGACGAGCCGTCGTGATGAGGCCTGCAGCGTGCCATGTGGTGCCCGACGTCAGTTGGTTGCGCTCGAGCAGCACGACATCGGTCCAGCCTCGCTCGGCGAGGTGATACGCGACGCTGCAACCGACAACACCTCCGCCGACGATCACTACTCGGGCGCGACTCGGCAATCCGTCTTTCATGCGCCGCATTCTGGTCGGTCAGCTGAGGCCGGATCTCGACTGGACCGAGATCCGGGTCTGCGTAGCCGTCAGTCGTTTCGAAGGTCAAACACGAGCCGGCCTTCCACGGAGCCGCTGAGAACCTCAGCCATCGCCTCGTTCACCTGGTCGAGCTGGCGTGACTCACGCACGATCGTGGTCCGGCCTGCAGCGTGAAGAGCGAACGTTTCAGCCAGATCGAGTCTGGTCCCGACGAACGACCCGACGACCTTGATCCCCTTCAGGACTGTCTCGAAGATCGGGAGTTTCATGATGTTGTCCTTGGGAAGCCCGACGAGCACGAGCGTGCCGTTGCGCCTCAAACTGGCCCAGGCCTGCTCGCAGGCCACAGGCGAGGCGGCCAACGCGATCGCGCAGTTCGCACCGCCGAGGCCCTGGATCTCGTCGACCACATCGTGAGTCTTGGAGTTGAAGGTGTATTCGGCACCGAGGTGCTTGGCGACCTCGAGTTTGGCTTCGACAAGATCGACCGCTGCGACCGTCGCACCGGCGATCTTGGCGTATTGCAACGCGAGGTGCCCGAGACCGCCGATACCGAAGATCGCGACGAGGTCCGATGAACGCGCACCGGACACCTTGACTGCTTTGTAGGTGGTCACACCGGCGCATGTGAGCGGCGCTGCGTCGAGCGGATCGATCCCGACAGGGACAACACCCACGAACGCTGCATCTGCGACGACATATTCGGCGAACGCGCCATTGATCGAGTAGCCGGTGTAACGCGCCGACGGGCAAAGGGTCTCCCAGCCTGACGCGCATGCCTCACAGGCTCCGCACGCCCAACCGAGCCACGGTATTGCAACACGATCACCTTCGCTGATGCGAGTGACGCCGGCGCCGACACGCTCAACGATGCCGACACCTTCGTGGCCGGGAATGAACGGCGGTGCCGGCTTGGCGGGCCAGTCGCCTCCGGCTGCGTGAATGTCGGTGTGACACAGCCCGGATGTCTCGACGCGTACGAGGACCTGTCCGGGCGCGGGTGACGGGGTGGGAATGTCTTCGATGACCAGTGGGTGTCCGAACTCGTGCACGACTGCTGCCTTCATGGCGCGACCTCCTCGATCGGCCCTGATTGTCCACCGGCACGCGGACGTGCACCAGGGTCGAATGACCCTCGACACGGATGTGGATCCGACCGATGTCAACCAATCCCGCGTCAGATGCGAGCCCGTTAGCTCAGTCCGTGATGTTCTCCACGAGGAATGAGATCCGCACCAGCGCTCCCCATTCGTCGAGATTGTCGCCGCGCAGCCCGATCGACACTACGTCAAGCGCCTTGACGCTGCGCAGGGTGCGACTCGCTTCTGCCAGCGCAGACTTGACAGCGTCGTCGGAACTGACGGTTGACCGTCCGACCACCTCAATGATCTTCGTAACACTCATCACGGCTCCCTTGCTCGAGGTTCCACTGCCAAGTCTCGCGCAAGATTCGGGGTCGCAATTTCAAGGCATGCTCTGGTGGTCCCGGTTTCCGATGATTAGACCTGCCTTCCACCCAGGTGCTCGGCCACCGATGGGCGGTGCGATGTGCGCCGTGTCGATGCCAGCGCGGTGGAGGATCCATGAGGTCACCGAGTTCGAGTTCCACATCTCGCCGGCGCCGAGTTCATCTCTGCCCCACACCGGTGTGGGTACGTATGGCACGACGTCTAGGAGTCGTTGCGCGTCGGCGAGGCCGAGGTGCGAGGTGCGAGGTCATCGTCGCGACCGCGTCATCGGCGTCTGGGATGACGCCGCTGGACCATCGGTGGATCTCGTACCGGAACCGCCGAAGTTTGCCCAGCCACTTCGAGCCGACGGCGCCTTCTGCGACTACACCACGTCGATCCCGTGCCCATCTGGAATCGGTGTCATCTCGATCACATAGCGACCGCCGGGAACGGTGACCACGAGCGCCGAGTGGTAGAGGTCGAATACTTGGCGACGTTGGACAAATGCCGAGATCGCCTCGAACGCTCTGCCGCTCAGTCGAACGACGTGTTGGCCGGCGCCCAAGGGGATCCACAAGAGTTCCACCGTCGCTGTCGTGCTTGGTTTCATGTCGATCTCCTGACACGTTCACCCTACGAAGCGATGGTCCGGAGATCCTCGGGCCGCTTGGCCACGAACAAGAGGACAATTGGCTCTACCCGTGGCCAGTCGTTTGGCACACGCTGCAGTTGCGACCCGTTTCGGTCGTCGCTACAAAGGATGCGTGAACGAGTGGCCAGAGATCGCCGTGCGCTGGTCGGTCAGATTCGGGACGTTCTGTTCGATCTGCCTGTGTTCCTGACCTCGCCGCTCTATCGAAAGTGGCATCTGCGCTGGGGCGCTACACCGGACGAGGTGTTCGCGACGATGCCCGGCGATGCCGTGCTGCCGGCGGCGCAGTTCAGAGCAACCAGGGCGATCACAATCGACGCATCGCCAGACGACGTTTGGCCATGGCTCGTACAAGTGGGGTGCTTGCGCGCCGGGTGGTACAGCAACGATCTGCTCGACAACCTCGGTCGCCCGAGTGCAACCACGATCGAGCCGAGACTCCAGCACCTCGCTGTCGGGCAGTGGGTGCCGATGTCTCCGAAGGGCCCTCCCTCCGAGCGGACAGCACTGAAGGTTGACTCATTCGAGCTGAACCGTTGGCTTCTGTGGACGAAGCCGGGTAGCACCTGGTCGTGGCAACTGACCCCGACCGCCGAGAGCGGCACACGTCTCGTGACCCGCATCCACGCCGCGTACGACTGGCGACACCCCGCGAACGCGTTCTTTGGTGTCGTTCTCATGGAGTTGGGGGATTTCGCGATGATGCGAAGGATGCTTCGCGGCATCAAGGTCCGAGCGGAATTGCGAACGCAGCCAAGCGATCTCGAGGTGTCAGTTTGACCGGCAACCGAGCCGAGGATGCAGGAATGGCCGCGCTGCTCGGCATCGGCGCGATCTTGTTCTCGGCGCTGTATTTCATCAGCGACATCATCGAACTGTCGCAAGGTGGCTTCTCGACGTTCCAACTTGCGCTCACCTACGCCGCAGAGGCAGCTATTCCATTCCTCGTGCTCGGGCTGTACACAGCGCAGCGACCCCAGATCGGACGGCTCGGGTTCGCGGCTGCGGTGTCGTACGCGTACACATTCGTTTTCTTCACCGGCACCGTGCTCTACGCACTCATCAATCACACGAGCGACTGGGAGATGCTGCAGAAGGAGCTCGGCGCATGGATGACCATCCACTCGGCGCTGATGGTGGTCGCGGGAGTGGCCCTCGGTGTCGCCGTGGCGCGGGCGAAGGTACTGCCGCGCTGGACCGGCACAACCCTGATCGCCGGCATGGTACTGATGGCCGTCACGACCGAGCTTCCCGAAGTGGTACGTACGTTGTCTGCCGGCGTGAGAGACCTCGCCTTCGCAGCCATGGGCGCGTCACTTCTCCGAGGAGTGCCTTCGACGGAGCGCCAGGCGTACGCGGCCCCCGCCCGATCGATTGCCGACAGCGCCCGCCCACAGCAACGCGCACTGCGATGACCCGCCACGTCGTGTTCGGGTCCGGCCAGATCGGCGGCCATGTCGCGAGCCAGCTGCTCGACTCGGGGCAGGAAGTCTTCGTTGTCAGCCGGACTGGCCGCACGGTCCCGACGGGCGCACGCGCGATCACTGGCGACCTCACCAATGCCGAGTTCGCGACAACCGCCGCTGACGACGCCGGTGTCATCTACTTCTGCCTCAACGCCCCCAACTACCACAGCTGGCCCAAAGAGTTCCCTCCGCTGCAACGTGCCGCAGTGCACGCAGCAACCCGCGTCGGTGCGCGGCTCGTCGTGCTCGAGAACCTGTACTCCTACGGGCCGACCGGCGGACGAACTCTCACCGAGGACCTGCCCGCCAACGCGACATCGGCCAAGGCGCTCACCCGCATCGCTATGACGAATGAGCTCCTCGAAGCCCACAGTCGAGGAACCCTCGACGTGACGATCGGGCGAGCGTCGGACTTCTTCGGTCCAGGAGTCACCCAATCTGCGCTCGGTGAGCAAGTCATGCGCCCGGCACTGATGGGCAAACGGGCGCAGGTCGTGGGCAACCCCCACAAGCGCCACAGCTACTCCTACACACCCGACGTCGCCAAGGGCCTCATCGCCCTCGGCACAACGCAAGCACCCAGCGGCGAAATCTGGCATCTCCCCATCGCCGAGACACTCACCACACGCGAGTTTGTCGATGCCATCTACACAGCCGCCAACCACCCGACACGTCTAACCGCGGCCGGCCGCACGGCGCTCGCCCTCCTCGGCCTCGTGAAGCCGGAACTCAGAGAGCTCCGCCACACGCTCTACCAATTCACCGAACACTGGGTTGTCGACGACACCAAGTTCCGCACCACCTTCGGCGACCTCTCGACGCCGCTCACCACTGCAATCGAGTCAACCCTCCTCTGGTACCGAAACAACCCTGCTAAGGAATCGTCGTGATCAGACGCTCCGAGAAAATGGGGAATCACGGCGCGCCGGGATCGGTTGCGCGCTCACGCGCACGGCACGAAGCTTGACGCGGCGCAGGAGTTGGGCGTTGAGGGCTACGACGATCGTCGACACGCTCATCAGGATCGCGCCGACCGCTGGCGCGAGCGTGATCCCCGCCCACGACAGCGCGCCTGCGGCGAGTGGGATAGAGACGAGGTTGTAACCGGCGGCCCACGCCAGGTTCTGGCGCATCTTGCGATACGAGGCTTTGCTGAGTCGGATGACGCCGGTCACCGAACGCGGGTCGTTGCCCGCGAGGACGACGCCAGCGGATTCGATCGCGACGTCAGTGCCCGCGCCGATGGCGAGTCCGACATCCGCCCGGGCGAGCGCCCGGCTCGCCTTGGAACGGATGCGCACGATCACCGCGCAGCGGCCACGATGGCTCTGGCGAGCGGATGCTCGCTGTCGAGTTCGACGCCGCCGGCGAGGCGCAACACCTCGTCGGCGGAGATGCCGCGGTGCTGTTCGACAAGACCGGCACCCTCACCGAGGGCCGCCACGTGGTCACAGGTGTTGCAGGAGCCGGTCCTTGACGAGGATCCCATTACGGGCAGCGACCGGCGCGTCGTTGACACCGTCGCCGACCATTGCGACCTTGTAGCCGCGTGCTTGGAGCTCGGCGACTTTGTTCTGCTTGTCCTCGGGGAGCACCTCAGCGAACACTTCGTCGATTCCGAGTTCGGTGGCGACAGCGTCGGCGACCTGGCGGGCGTCACCGGTGATCATCACGACCCGCTCGATTCCGATCTCATCAAGCTCGATCACGGCTTCACCTGCTTCAGGGCGGATCTTGTCCTCGAGCGCGAGTGCGCCGATGATCTCGTCCTCGTAGACGTGGTACAACACGGCCGCGCCGCGGGCCATCCACGCTTCGACGTCGGCACGGATCGGTTCGGGAAC
>JANMRB010000246.1:0-42450 GCA_031370825.1 Ilumatobacteraceae bacterium | reverse complement strand
TGAAAACATTGGCCCGTCAACGCGCGGCAACGGCCCCGGTGAACGGGGCCGTCGCTCTGCAATGCCAGGCGGCGGATCCCGGCATCGCCCGCAAACCAGGTGGCGGGAACCTGGTTGGTGGGGTCACTATACACCGATTCTAAAACCGTGCAACCGGCCACCCTACGTGGCAATCCGGTTATTTTCGTGACGCTCGGCGCGGCAAGCGCGACGACGGACAGATGTCTTCGAGCACACACTCTGCGCAGCGTGGGCGCTTCGCATCGCATACCCGTCGGCCGTGCAGAATCATCCGCAAGCTGAACGGGCCCCGCTCCGCGGGTGGGAGAAAGCTGTTCAACTCGAGCTCCAGCTTGACCGGGTCGTCGAGGTCGCTGAGACCCAATCTCCTTGACAGCCTCAGGACATGAGTATCGACCGGTAGACCGGGTAGGCCAAACGCAACGCTGCGCACGACGTTGCCGGTCTTTCTGCCGACCCCCGGCAGCGTGACCAGATCGTCGAGGCTGCTGGGCACCTCACCGTCGAAGCGTTCGATCAACGCATTGGCCATGCCCAAGAGGCTCTTGGTCTTGTTTTGGTAGAAGCCCGTCGAGCGAATGATCTCCTCGACATCCGACGGGTTGGCCGCGGCGAGGTCGGCAGGGGTCGGGTACCGGTCGAACAGAACGGGAGTGACCATGTTGACGCGTGCGTCCGTGGTTTGAGCCGACAAGATCGTGGCCGCAAGAAGTTCAAAGGCGTTGCGGTGATCGAGCTCGCAGACGGCCTCCGGATACGCCTCGGCGAGCCGCCGACAAACCTCGATTGCTCGGCCCTTCGGCGTGCGCGGCTTAGCCATGGGGTCGACACTATTCAACCGGGTCAAGACATCGGGAGCCTCCGGCTGGACCCGGCATTAGCCTCGGTGATCATGTGGCGCCTCGAGACCAGACGCGATGTAGACGACGACGCATTCGACGCGATCAGCCGGTTGCTGGCTGACGCTGCCGATTACGACGGCTTTGCCGCGCTTTCGGATCATCTCCAACTCGACCTGGCCGCTCGCGGCACTTCACCGGGCTTCGCGTCGGTGTTGGCGTTCAACGAAGACGCTGAGGTGGTGGGCTATGCCCAGCTGGCCAGAGCCAACATGTCGACAGCGATGGAGATCGTCATTGCACCCGACGAGCGAGCTCACGTCGAAGCCCTACCGACGCTCTTGTTGCGAGCAGCGCTCGAGGTGGTGGCCGGCGAGGGTGGCGGCCGAGTGAACTGGTGGGTCCATCGCCCGGACGCGGGCGCAGATGCAGCGGCGACAGAGGTCGGGCTCCAACTGGGACGACGGCTCCTCCAGTTGCGGCGGAGCTTGCCGATCGAGGGAACCACCACTGTTGACACCCGACCATTCGACGTTGGCCGCGACGAGGCGGAATGGCTGCGCGTGAACAACGCCGCGTTTCACGATCATCCGGAGCAGGGAGGCTGGACACTCGACACGCTGCGATTGCGCGAAGCCGAGCCGTGGTTCGACCCCGCCGGCTTCCTGCTCCACGAGCGCGAAGGAGTGCTCGCCGCATTTTGTTGGACGAAGGTGCACGGGGACACAACCCCGCCGATGGGAGAGATCTACGTGATCGCCGTCGATCCCCCGTTTCACGGCCTCGGACTCGGCAAGGCACTAACGGTTGCCGGACTGGACCACCTCGCCGCGAATGGTCTCACCGTCGGCATGCTGCACGTCGATGCGGCAAACGGTTCTGCGCTCGGAATGTACGAGCGACTGGGCTTCGTCGTCCATCACGCTGATCACGCCTACCTCGGCTACGTGCCGGCAGCAACGACAACCGCAACCATGAGCGGAGCACACCCATGACCGACACCCTCGAAGGACTCCCGCGCTGGAGCGTCGCCGACGTGCACGAGTCCTTCGAGTCACGTTCGTTCGTCGATGCGCTCGAGCAGGTCGGTGCGGACACGACACGATTGGCGGCACTGTTCGACGAGCACGATGTACGTCGATGTCAGCCACGAGCAGTCACCTCGGCTGACGGGGAGGCCGCCGACGCGATCATCCGGGCCGTCAACGACACCGCCCAGCGCACCGACGTCGTCGCTGCATACGTCTACGCCACAGTCACGACCAACAGCTTCGACGAACGGGCCCAGGGCTTGCTCAGCGAACTGGAGGTGTTCGAGTCGCAACACCGACCGCTGCTCGGCCGCCTCGCGGAATGGGTGGGCTGCCTCGGCGTCGACGCGCTCGCCGGGGTCAGCTCCGAGGTCGCCGAACATCGGGGACCTCTGACCTTGTTGGCGGCCAGAGCAGATCACCAGATGGCAGAGGCCGAGGAAGGCCTCTATGCCGAGCTCAGCACGACGGGAGCGACTGCGTGGGAACGCCTGCACTCCGACGTGACATCGCAGCTGAAAGAGCCGGTCGAGCTTCCCGATGGCGCGCAGATGCTGCCGATGGCGGCCATCCGCGGACTCGCGACCAACGCCGACTCGCAGGTTCGAAAGGCCGCGTACGAGGCCGAGCTTCGTGCCTGGCCAACCGTCGCGGTTGCCAGTTCTGCCGCGTTGAATGCAGTGAAAGGTGACGCCAACACCGTCAACCGGCGACGTGGATGGAAAACGCCGATCGATGCGTCGCTGTTCGCGAACAACGTCAACCGGGCGACGTTCGATGCCATGCAGGCGGCGGTCGATGCATCGCTGCCGGACTTCCGACGATGGATGCGCGCCAAGGCTCGGCTGCATGGGCACGACGGTGCATTGCCGTGGTACGACCTGGTCGCGCCGCTCCCCTTCGCACCAAGCGGCATCTCCTGGTCGGACGGCCTCGACATGGTCCGCAACGCATTCGCGTCCTACAGCCAGCCGCTCGGTGGTCTGGTCGATCGTGCAATCGACGAACAGTGGATCGATGCCGAACCGCGCGAAGGCAAGCGCGGTGGTGCGTTCTGCATGCCATTCGTCGAGGACCGCTCGTTGGTCTTTCTCAACTGGAGCGGCAGCGTCGATTCGGCCCAGACCACGGCGCACGAGCTTGGCCACGCGTATCACAACACACAACTTGCCCAACGCACGGCCCTCCAACGTCGCATGCCGATGGCCCTTGCCGAGACGGCGAGCATCTTCTGCGAAACACTCGTCGTCGAGGAAGGGCTGCAGCACCTCACCGGACTCGATCGTCTGGCGCTTCTCGACGTAAACCTCGTCGACGCGGTGCAAACCGTCGTCGACATTCGCAGCAGAGTCATATTCGAAACCGAGGTCTTCGCCCGCCGGCAACGTCGGACCATCGGCGTGTCAGAGCTCAACGAGATGATGCTCGCCGCGCAGGCAGACGCATATGGCGATGGTCTCGACCAGTCGACGGCCCATCCGTACATGTGGGCAGTCAAACCTCACTACTACGGATCGCACTTCTACAACTGGCCGTACACATACGGCTTCCTGTTCGGGGTCGGCCTCTACGCCAAATATCGAGAGGATCCGCAACGCTTCCAACTGTCGTACGACGACGTGCTGTCTCGCGCCGGCATGAACACGGCAGAGGAACTTGCCAGCGTCTTCGGTTTCGATGTGTCGGACACCTCGTTCTGGACAGCCAGCCTCGACGTCCTCCGTGACCACATCGATCAGTACACGGCGTTGGCCGCCGAGGTGTGACGACCTCGTTGTACCAACCGAGCCGGGTCGAACTGGCCGAGTTGCTCGAAGGTGAACCGCGCTATCGGCTCGACCAGATCTGGCAGGGCCTGTACCAGAACCTGTCCACACCTGCCGAGATGACCAATCTCCCGAAGAGTCTGCGAACGACCCTGAGTCAGCGATTGGTACCAGCGCTCGGAGTCGTCGTACGTCGTGTCAGCGATGGCGGCGACACGGTCAAGTACCTGTGGGAGCTGCACGACGGCAAACGGATCGAGACGGTTCTGATGCTGTATCCCGATCGTGTCACCGTCTGCGTCAGCAGCCAGGTCGGCTGCGCAATGGGATGCGGGTTCTGTGCCACCGGACAAGCCGGTTTCACACGCCATCTGACTGTGGGCGAAATCGTCGAACAGGTCACGGTCGCAGCGCGCGAGGCGCGCTCGATGGAGCGCAGGCTCGGCAATGTCGTGTTCATGGGCATGGGCGAGCCGCTGGCCAACGAAGCCGTGGTGTGGGATTCGGTCGAGCGGTTGCACGATGATCTCGGGTTGTCGGCACGCAAGATCACGATCTCCACAGTCGGGTTGGTGCCGGGCATTCGCCGGCTGACAGAGCGGCCGCTACCCGTCAATCTCGCCGTGTCGTTGCACGCCGCCAACGACCGGCTACGCGACGAGTTGGTTCCCATCAACAAGCGCTACCCGATCGACGACCTGATGTCGGCATGCGCGGACTACCTTGCGGTCAAGGGACGGCGGCTCAGCTTCGAATGGGCCATGATCGACGGAGTCAACGACCGAGGGAGCGACGCATCGGAGCTCGCCAAGCTGTGTCGTCGATTCCACTTACCGGCTCACGTCAACCTGATTCCACTCAATCCGACACCTGGGTATCCGACCGTTGGCTCACCGTTGAAGCGCGTCCACGAGTTCCGTGACTCGCTCGAGGCGCTCGGAGTCAACGCCACCGTGCGACGCAACCGCGGCACCGACATCGATGCGGCGTGCGGTCAGCTGGCCGCCGGCCAGCCTGTGACGCTCAACCGGTCACGGTGACGCGAGGTACTTCGGGTTCGCGACAGCCAACTTGTCGCGGACCGATTGCCACACGAGCGTGCGCACGTCGTCCATTCGATCGTCGAGCTCACCAGACCTGATCGCCGCGGCAAGGTCAGCGTCATCGGCGACTCCGAGCGCGTGCAGCCGGTGTTCATGAGCTGCGGCTTGTTCCGCGCCCATCCCAAGTTCGCGTTCGACGATCGACAATGCATTGATCGCCACTCGGGCGAGGTACTGGAAGCGAACATCCGACACCGCAAGCGCGTCGGTTTGCAGCCACTCGCGCACTGACTCGACCAACTCAGCTGCGGACGGGGCGTCATGAGGGATCACCAACGACCCTCCAGGGCGAGGAACAGATCATGTTCGTTCTCGCAGACCCGTCGACCGATGACGGCCAGTTCATGACTGCGCGCGAGCCCGGAGAGATGCGCGTTGGCTTGCACGATGCACATGATGCCCCACTTCATCGTGCCGAGCACTTCCCACCATCGCACGACGTCGGGATCGACGGTGCATCCCCCCGCCGCCTCATACGCCTCGAAGAGCTCCGCGTAGTCGGCGAGGCCGGCGACGGGTTTCGGTGAGCCGAATCGCCAAGCTTTGACACACAGCCAGCCGAGGTCCTCCATGGGATCGCCGAGATGGACCAGCTCCCAATCGAGCACGGCGCGCAGGCCCTCGACGCCGACCATCACGTTGCCGAGCCGAAAGTCACCGTGCACGACGCCGCGACCCGCCGCCGCCGGGCGGTTGGCTTCGAGCCACCGCATGGCCAGCTCGAAGGTGGGATGTGGATCCCCGAGGGTGTCCAGACGTTCGCGATACTCCTCCAGCTGATCGACATCGGTCAGGCCGGCGATCGCGCTCGGATCTATCGCATGAATCCTCGCCAGCGCCGAACCCATCTGTTCGGCCATGACTCGGCGAGAGCCGCTGAACTCGTCGTCGCGCAGGATCTTGCGCGGTGTCGTCTGCCCTGCCACCCAGTCAAGGATCATGTACGAAGCACCAAGATGTGAGCGATCCGTCGAACCGGCGACGACCGCCGGCGCGGGCACCCCTGCGCCGGCGGCAGCAAGAACCGCGGCGATCTCGATTGCCATGTCGCGGTCATCACCCTCGCGTTGCATCTGCAGCACGAGCGGCCGCCCGTCGGCTTCGAATCGCCATGTTTCGCGCGACGCACCACCCGAGAGTCGTGTCAGGCCGACGATCTCCGCTGCCCCGAGAACGGAGGCCAGTCCGTTGTCGAGGTCCATCTCGCACTACGCCGCGGCGGCGAAGGCTGGGCAGTGGGCGGCGACCGTTGGGTACGGGTTGACCGCTGGACCGCCTCCCGGATGCACCTCGAAGTGAAGGTGCGGAATGCTGAACTGCGCATTACCGCTCTGGCCGACGAACCCGATCGGTGTTCCGACCTTCACCGACCCGAGTTGGGCGTAGCCATCCAGGTGGGCGTAGTAGTACTTGTTGCCGTCGACACCGCTGAACCAGATCGTGGTCCCGCCGAGCGCGTTGGTCCGCGGCTCGGCGACGCCGTCCACAACGGCAAGAACGGGAATGCCACGCTGGCCGATCATGTCGACGCCCTGGTGCCGGCGGCCACCGCTGCGCGGCGCGCCCCAGGTGTCGGCGAACGGTGCGGGCGCGCTGCCGGTCGGGCACATCCAGCCCGGGTAGGTTCCGTAGTCGTTGCCGCCTCCGCCCGGAAAGCTGCCGTTGCCGCCGCCACCGGTTTGACCACCGCCGCCGCTGGGCAACGACGGCCGGGTCGCGACCCCGGTCGGCGCAAGGTTGTCACCTGAGTCGCCCCCGTTGTCGTCCAAGGGCGCCGCTGCGGGAGCCGCCTTCGATGTGTCGACGGGCGCCGGCGTGGTGACTGTGGGGGCGCTGAGCAACTTCTTTCGGTCGGCGTCGCGCTTTCGTCGTGCCTGCTCGGCGATCAACGCGGTGCGAACTGCTTCATCCTTGAGGCGATCCGCCTCGACATCTTTCAACCGCTGAACCTCGGCGGACGCAGCATCTTTCAGCGATGCCAGGTTGATGCGCTCTTTCTCCGCTTGATCCTTCTTGTCTGCGAGCTTCAGCCGCTTGTCGGCCAAGTCAGCGTTGAGTGCGTCGAATCGGTCGAAGTCGTTGGCCGACGAGTCGTAGATGACGTCGAGCAGAGCGTCGATCTTGACCTGATCTTCTGGAGCCGAGAAACCTGTCAACAGCGGAACTCCCGTGCTGCCCGACCTCGTATAGCGCCCGATAGCGACGTTCTCGACCGACAACTGGAGCGCCTTGACATCACCCTCGAGCGCGGTGATCTCGGTCTGCAGTTGATTCTGTTGGAGTATCAGTTCATCGATTCTCGACTCCGACGCGAAGTACGCGTCGGCCGCCGCGTTGGCTCGTTCGCGGGCATCTGCAATCTCTTTGGCGGCCTTCTCGGCCTCGGTTTGGGCATCGTCGGCGCGGCTGACCGTGGTCGACAACAGCGGCGCGATAAAGCACACCGCCGACACAATCACCAAGATTCGACGCATCCCGCCGTGAGGGTACCAGCGGATTCGTCGTTCCAACTGGCATCTCTTACTCTGCGTGGCGATATCGTCACATCTTCATGTCGTCGCCGCGTCCCGGATCCCGCGACACCGCCGAAGTACTTCGACTCGCAAACGTCAGCTTCAGGCGCGACGAGCGGATGATCCTTGCCCCGCTCACGTGGAGCGTGTTGCCCGATCAGCGATGGATAGTTCTCGGTGCCAACGGATCCGGCAAGACGACGTTGCTGCGCATAGCCGCCATGTACGAGCATCCTTCGAGTGGCGACGTAACGGTCCTGGGTGAGACGCTCGGTCGCACCGATGTGCGCGTCCTGCGGCGGCGCATCGGCTACATGTCCCCATCGCTCTCCGTTCAACTTCGCCCGGAACTTCGCTGCCTCGACATCGTGATGACCGCGAAGTTCGCAGCTCTGGAACCCTGGTGGCACCGTTACGACCAGGCCGACGAAGCGCGCGCGCTGGCCTGCTTGGACCGAATGGGCGTCGCCTGGCTTGCCGAGCGGTCACTCGCCACGACTTCGTCCGGCGAGCAACAGCGCGTCCTGCTTGCTCGCACGCTGATGAACGATCCGTCTGTCTTGTTACTCGACGAGCCCAGCGCACGTCTCGACCTGGGCGGCCGCGAGCAACTCGTGCTAGCGCTCGCGGAGTTGACGACCGATCCGGCAGCGCCGCCGCTGATCCTCGTCACCCACCACCTCGACGAGGTTCCACCCGGAATGACTCACGTGCTCATGTTGCGAGAGGGCGAAGTCGTGGTTTCCGGTCCGATCGATCGGGACCTGACATCGGCCAACCTCAGCGAATGCTTCGGGATGCCGTTGGTTCTGGAGCAACGTGACGACGGCCGATTCAGTGCTTGGTCGCCACGAGCTGGAGCAGGCGCTCACGACCCGACGTGATCTGCTCGGCGAGCACTCGTTCCAGCACCCCTCCGGTCCACAGCCCCCCGCCGTAGTGCAGTCGCATCGTCAACTTGCTCAGCCCGTCGTGCTCGATGATCGACGCATCGAGCACCCATGGCGAGTGGTTTCGACCATCCGCCTGATCTCGTTCGAAGACGACCCTGAACGTCTCGGCGTCTCGGATCGTGCGGACCATTCGTAACCTCTTGCTGCGCGCGAGCGGGCCGAGCCGAGCGCGTAGCTCGACATCCCACGCGGAGCCGTCACCCGGCTCGGCAACCGCGCTGTGCACCAAGCCGTTCCACTGCGGATACGTCGAGAGGTCATCGACCAACTCGAACAACTGTGCCGCCGCGCAGGGCGCTTCGAGCGACGCTGTGATGTCCATATCGCCAAGTGCCCGGTATCGCTAGGTGTTCGGCCGAGGCCGCTCCTGGCCACCGAATGCTCTGGCCAGCAGGGGGCCTCTCGCCTCGAGGAGACCGTCGAGATCGTCAGTCTGATCGAAGGTCGGCTTCCACGGCAGCACGTCATCGTCGGGCGAATGGGTGATGTGGTCAGGGTCTAGGCCCTCGGAAACCTCATAGAATTCGCCATCGGCCGCGACCACATCGGCGCCGAGCTGCAGTTGCTCGGCATCAGTCCGCAGATGGCTTGGGCTCCGTCGGTGTCGTGGTACGGCGGTGGTCGGTTGGGCGGGTGCCTTGAACAGCCGGGGCACGGGATCACGACGATCGTCGAGCATCCAGCCGAGCGGCACCACCATCGCATCTGCGTGGCGCCGGCACAGCACGCCGGCCCGATCGGTCGAGACGCGCTCGTACGAGTCGATCCACACCATGAGGAGCTCGGCATCGAATCCGTAGGTCAGCTCGGCAACTTGCGAACATCCAGGTCGTTCACACAGCCGCGTCATTACCAATAACGTACCCGAGGAACGCCCGTCGCCCCGGCTTCATCACAGGCTGCACCCAGATTTGTGTACGGCAAAAGCGGGCACGCCGACGGCGACTAAATGGTGGGCGATGGGGGTCTCGATCCCCCGACCTCTACGGTGTGAACGTGAATCACCCTTCCTGTCGAGTTTGGGGGTTCCTCCGTGTACCCATGTTGAACAGGTCTCTTGTGTCCGACTGGTCCGCTCCCGTTACCCGTTGGCCAGCTCGTAGGCCCGTGATCGACCGATTCGCAACTGCCGCGCTGCTTCGTCGACGGTGAGCAGTGGGTGGAGTTTCTCCGCTTCGTCGACCGAGTCCAGTGACCGCATGGACTGTCCTAACTACACCTCTGTCATTCGCCTCGCAAGAGGATGTGATCTACGGCGGTTGGTCTGCGCGAACTGAACGGTACGCAGAGGTACATAGGGGTTCACCACGGTACAGAACGGACAACTGACCATGACGAAGTTCACACCTGGTGAAGTCGCCACGCAGCGACGAGGACGATGCCTATGTGCTCGGGATCAGCTCGAACGCGTCGCAATGCTGTGGACGGATGACACGGAAATGGCGGTGGTCCAAGGTGGCGATTCGTGTGGCACCGAGGCGTTCAGCGATGACGACGAGGCTGGCGTCGGTGCCACCGAGGCGCAGATCCTGGTAGCGGTCGACCAGCTCGCGAACCCGTTGCCAATCAGTCTCGATCAACGACTCGATAGAGAGGGTCTGCTCCACGATCGAGGCGTAGAGGGCGATCTCTCCGACCGCTCCGACCTGACGGTCGATCAGATGCGCGGCTTCGGCGATCACCAGCGCGGTCGTGACCAGCGGGCCGTCATCGGTCTGGAGTAGGTCGCTGCATGCCTAATAGTCGGGGTCATTGCGATCGGCGGCAGCGACCAGCACCCCAGTGTCAATGATCAACACGCCTATGGTCGCCCGAAGCCTTCGGCAAGCATCTCGTCAGCTTCACGAGCGCCACGTCCCGACGTCGACGCGCCGATCCCAACGAACGCCAACCGACGTTTGACCGGCTTGGCTTCCGGCTCGACGACCTTGCCGGCCAACTCATCGATCAGAGCATCTACCGTGATACCCCGACGCGCTGCTTCGGCGTTCAACCGGGTAGCGAGTTCCTCGATCGTGATCGACATATCCCAAGCTTACGCGCTTCATTGCCTGGGTTGCCGGCCTCATTCAGCCAGTGGCGATCGGTGCCGTTGCGTCCGTCCAGATCCGCATTGTGATGTTCAGTACCGAAGAATCCAGTGCACCTGGTGTGCACCTGGGACGACGAAGCCTCGGACGGAAGCCCCGTGTACATGCTCTGACCTGGGGTTTTATGGTGGGCGATGGGGGTCTCGATCCCCCGACCTCTACGGTGTGAACGTAGCGCTCTTCCATCTGAGCTAAACGCCCTTGCGGTTCGACAGACTATCAGTGGCAAGAATTCAACGGCATTGAAATCGCCGCGGTCAGATGTCGAAGTGGATGCACGCGACGCCGAGCCCTTGGCTGTCGCGATGCGGCTCCAGACCCACCGGGCACAGCTCATTCGCAACGAGGAGGCCTTCGACGACCCCGTCGTGATCGGCGTCGCAGTTGACCTCGGAGGCATCGCCGTTGTCTCCGATCACGACGCACGACCCTACCGCCAGCACGTTGTCGGGTGGGCCGGGTTTTGAGGGCTTGTAGGTGAAGACGCCCAGCAGAACGATCCCGATGCCGACTGCCGCCATCCCGGCTAGGAACCGCCACGGGAAGCTGGACGGCGGTGGTGGGACAAGAGTTGGCGAGGGAGCCGGATCCTGCTCGACGTCGACGTAGACATCGTCGTCTGCGAGCCACCTATCGTACTCACGTCGCAACGCCGGGTCGCCGAGGACCCGCCATGCTTCATTGATCGGGGCGAGAGCTTCGGCGGAACCCAAGGCGCTGGTGTCGGGATGATGCGCACGGACGAGACGGCGAAACGCGGCCCGAACCTGCGCTGTCGACGCTTCACGGCGAACACCCAACACCTCGTAGTGGGTCACGGTTCGACCGTACCGCCCGTTCGCCAATACTCGCCGGCGGCGCGACCGAGGAATCCATGATCGACGAGAGACCTCCGCAATGCCGCCGTGTCGGCGTGACGCTTGCCGAGGATGAGGTTGACCATCTTCTCGCTGTAGGTCTTACCAGGCTCGAAGTCCTGTGCCAGCCAATCGAGGATGATCGTCAGCTTGGCGGCAGCCACCGGCATCGACCGGAGACGGCCGTCGACGACGAAGGCACGCAGAACCCTGCGCGCGTCATCGGGCGCATCTCCGAACTCCGTCGATCCAGTTCGCATGTTGGCTCGCCGAGCAGCGCGTTGGAACGAATCACCGTCCAGCAACAGTCCCTCGTTGCTATTCACGACGAGGCCGGCCTCGACGAGCCTGCCGATCGCCTTGGCAGCGTGCACGGGTGTCAGTCCGGTTGCAACCACAACGTCGTCCACACGCATCGCGCCCAGTTCGATTGCCGCCACGACTCGTCTTCGGTGATCATCCGCGAGCAGCCCGACCAATGCGGCCGCGTCGAGCTCGGCCACGGTCAGTACCCGAGGTCGGGATAGACCGCGCCCTGCAGCTCCTTGGACTGACCGAACCGACGAACATTCGTCGTGATGCGCTCGGCCAACAACGGCTCCTCCATCTCCAGGGTGGCGCCGATGTGGGGAGTGATGATGCAGTTCGGCAGTGTCCACAGTGGATGGTCGTCGGGCAAAGGCTCCGGATGCGTGACGTCGAGTCCGGCGCCGCCGATCACGCCATTCTGCAGTGCCCACACGAGATCATCGGTGACGATGTGCTTGCCACGCGCGATGTTGACGATCCACGAATGACTTTCCATCATCTCGAGCTCGGTCAGCGAGATCATCTCTTCGGTGTCAGCCGTCAGCGGAAGGGCCAGCACCACCAGATCCGCGCCCGCAAGCGCGTCGATGTAGCGCTCGGCGGCGAGAACCTCGTCGACGCCATCCATCTCCTCGATCCGGTTGCGGACAACGGTGACATGGCAGTCGAACGGCTTGAGCATTCGCACCAACGCGCAAGCGATGCCGCCACCTCCGAGGATCGTGACCTTGCTGCCGATCAAGTTGCGCCCTGCTTCACCCAGCCAGGTAGTCGATCGGACGTAGGTACCCAGGCTGCGCATGCCCGCCAAGGCCAACGTGAGGGCGAGCTCGGCGACCGGTTCGGCGAAGATCCCCTTACCGCACGTCCACATGCGATCGTCCTGAACGAGGTGGACGAATGGTTCGATGCCGGCATACGGCAACTGCACCCAGGAGATCTGTTCGTGCGCCTCAAGCACGGTCTCGAGCTCGTCGGCATAGCGGGGTTGCGTCCACATCAGTGCCTCTGCCTCGGCAACCGGCACCACCTGTCCGCCGCCGGCCGTGATGGCGCCTCTCAACCAGTGTTGCCCACCTTCAGGATCAGGGCCGATCGCGATTCGAGGTGGCCCGGTGCGGCGTTTCGAATCCGACGCGGCCTGTTTACTTGGGGGCATGCACCGCGAGGCTAGCTCGCAGCATGAATCCGATCCGCAACGCTTTCGCCACTCTCGACGGCGCCTTCGAGATAGCCCGTCCATGTTGCCGCATGCTCGCCTGCCAGCCACACGCGACCGTGCGGGCGTCGCAAAACCTCCCAGAACGCAGTGATCTGGCCGGGGTGGTAGACCGCGTAGCTCCCGCCGTAGCGGGGATGTGCCGACCACGCCCGCGAGAATCCCCCGGTGAATCGGGCGGTGATGCCGTGAACATCTCGCATGTCGGACTCGATGGCGTTCATCCGATCGACCTCCGACTTGCCTGCCGATCTGCGTCCTGCGTCGCCTCCCACATATGACATCAGCACTCCCGCCTGGCCCGGCTGGTCCGCTGTTGGTTCGTAGATTCGCTGCGAGGGGCCCTCGGTCGTCGCGTATCCATTGGGCCACTGGCGCTCGGCGAATTGAATCGCTGTTTTCGTCACGGTGCCGTACCCCAGCTCGTCGATCGCACGGCGCAACACGTCGGGCAGCGACGGATCGAAGCGAACTTCGCGCAAAGCAACGAGAGAACAAGCCAGCACGACATGATCGACCTGCAGCTGACGGCGCGACGTCACGACGATCACTGAATCGGCGCGCTGCTTCACGCCCAGCAGCGCCTCGTCCGTCGAGATCATGTCTGCCACGTCAGCTGCCATTCGCATCACGAGTGTGCTGACACCGTCCACCACGCGGTGGGCGCGGATCACGCCATCAGCGCTGCTGGCCGCGCTGACTGCTCGCTGCTGAGCGACGAACAACAACGACACCTCGGAAGGCTCCGCTGCGAACTCGCCCTGGCTATCGCGACGATGGAACAAGCGGGCAAGATCGCCGAGCGCCGCGCAGTCGGCGACATCCGCCAATGAGGTCGCGTCAAGCTCGGCTGCGCGCCGACTCCGTTGGGGATTCGCCGGATCATCGACGCTCGAAGCAGCGTCGTCGACGATCGACTGGAAGAGGTCGAGCTGGCGACGCACGTCGTCGCCGAGATCGGCGGGGCTCTGTAACTGCCCATTTCGGTACAGCCAGCGCCGGATGGTCGTCCACTGCTGACCCTCACCCTGCAGATCCATCCCGTGACGACGAAGGAGAGCGAGCATCCGGTGGTGATGGGTATCGATCCACTCGGCGCCGCTCTCGACGTACTGACCGCCGCGGAACGGCGCCCGAACGGTGCGAGCCCGACCGCCGAGCCGTGAGCCCGCCTCGATCAGAGCGACGTCATGACCGTTGTGAACGAGTGCTCGCGTAGCGGCGAGGCCGGCCACCCCGGCCCCGACGACTGCGATTCGCATGCCGAGGAAGCTCAGCCGCCGGCGAGCGTCGACGCGATCTTCGACGAGGAGTCACCCGAGCGTCTCAAGACCGAGTACACGAATGCCAGTGACATGATGGTGATGCCGAACAGAACGACGGCCGCTGCGCCGACGAAGGGCTTGGTCGTGCTCTTGGCGCTGCCGATCACGTACACGGGAAACGTCGAGGACCCGGCAGTCGAGACTGAGTTGGCAACGATCGTGTTGTCGAGACACAGGGTGAATGACAGCAGGCCCCCGGCAACCAACGCTGAGCTGATCAACGGCAACGTGATCTGACGGAAGGCCCGAGCCGGCGGCGCGCCGAGATCTGCCGCGGCCTCCTCTAGCGATTCATCGAGGCCCGCCAGACGAGCACGAACGATGAGCGTTACCACCGCGGAGGTGTACAGCGACTGACCCACCCAAAGGCGAAGAATGCCGTTGTTGATCGGACCGACTGGGTTGTTGAACGGGAATGGGTGGTACCCGCCCAGCTGGAAGTCACCGATTCGCACGAACCAACCCAGCAATGCGATTGCGTCCATGATCTCAGGCGTCACGAGGATGAGGAAGAGCACCAACATGAACGGCTTGGACCATGAGCCGGTACGCCGAGCCAGCGCAACACCGGCCAGTCCGCCGAGGACCACCGCGATCGCCGTTCCACCGATGGCCGCGGTGAACGAGTTGCGCAACGCCAAGCCGAGACCGCTCTCGTTGAACAGGTCGGTGTACCAGTTGGTGCGCATTCCGTCGATGATGATCCCGACGGCTACCCCCAGAGGGACAGCCCAATGCCGCAGGACCCGGACTCCTGAGAAGCGGCCGATCAACCAAGCGACAAGGACTACCAAGACGAAGATGAGGATCGCGTTCCAGGTCTGGTGGACGTTGAACAGCAAACCCCACCATTTGGTGGAGTAGTGATGGGCCCAGACGATGAAGGAGCCGCCGCGGTTGAACGAGTGGCGGATCACGAGCAGGATCGGGACGAACAGGAACGTCAGGACGATCGTCGACCAGACGGCCATGATGATCTTGGCGCCGTCACGCGGAGCGCGGTTCGCTGTCGGCCTTCCGATGGGTGCAACGGCCGTCATGCGGACACCGCGATCTCGATGTGACGGCGCCGACGGAGGATCCACTGCACTCCGAACACGACGAGGCTTCCGACAAGGAGCACCAGTAGGACGGCACCGATCATCATCACCGCCATGGCCGAGCCCAGGGGCCAGTTCTGGGCCACATGGAACTGACTGTCGATCATCGCCCCGATCATGTTGCCCGACGTGCCGCCGAGCAGCGTCGCCGTGACGAAGTCTCCGCACATCGGAATGAACGTCAGGAGCACACCGGCAGCAATGCCGGGGCCCGCCAACGGCAAAGTCACCTGAAGGAACGTGCGCAGCCGATTGGCGCCCAGGTCCTTGCTGGCCTCGCGCATGTGATGGTCGATGCGATCCAGAGCAACAAACAGCGGCAGGATCATGAACCCGAGGTAGTTGTAGACGATGGCGATCTGCACCGCAGTCTTGGTTTCAAGGACGTTGATCGGTCCGCTGATCAGCCCCAAATCCTGCAGCCATGTCGACAGCTCCCCGTTTGCCGCCAGAGGGATGCGCCACGCCAGGGTACGAATCAGGAAGCTCGTAAAGCTGGGCACCACAACGAGGGCCAGCATGATGGCCTTCCACTTCTCGCTGACCTTGAACACGAGGAAGTAGGCCACTGGGAAGCCGAAGACGAAGCACAGCGTGGTTGCGAGGATCGAGATCTTCAACGTCGACTTGAACACGGTGAAGAAGGTGGGGCTGAAGGCGTCTCGATAGTTCTGCAACGTCTTGTGGCCCATGTCGACCGGCACGCCAGTGCCTGAGATCGTGTTCTTGACACCGAACGAGTACCACACGATCAGCACGATCGGCAGAACGAAGAAGAACGCGTACCAGAGGATCGCTGGAATGGCGAGCGAGAACGACGGCGCCCGCAGTCTCAACCGGCGCGGCGGGGCCGCGGTCGTGACCACGGGCACCGTACGCGCCACGGGCACCGTCGTCGTCATCTCACCCTCGTCTCGTGCCCCTCGGCTCCATCACGCCCCAGCAGCGGCCTTGAGCTTGTTGTAGATGTCGACCAAGCGATCCTGGGAGGAGGTGATCTTCTGGGTCCTCATCGACTTGACCTGCTCGTCGGTGAAGAAGATCATGTCGGCGTACTTGAGGTCGGGCTTGAGATCCTTGAGGAGTTGGTCCATGTGCAACATGCCGGAGTTGTAGCCGTGGAAGTCGAGATCCTTGATCGACACTTCGGGGATGAGGATCCAGTTGATCCAGGCATGCGCAGCGTCGAGGTTCGGGGCACCAGTGGGGATGGTGTAGTTGTCCATCCACAGTTCAGTCTCTGGCGAGCCGAGGCCCCAGACCCAGTCGTCCGGGTTTCCACCGGCGTCTGAAATGGCCGCATATGCCGCGCGGGCATCGCCGTTCCACATCATGGACACCGTGAAGGCACCCTCGGCGATCTTGGTCGACGGATAGCTGTCGAACGCCTTGATGTGCGTGGCGAGGTCGTCCACGAGGAACTTCTCGGCGGCGTCGAGATCTTCCTTCTTCTCGGTGTTCCAGTCGATGCCATTTGCCCAGAAGTACATGCCGGCGATGTTTGCCGGTGTATCGAGCACCGAACAGTTCTTGCTGCCTTCGCCTTGACACACGGAGATGAAGTCGCCCCAGGTCTTGATCTCGGTCTTGATCTTCGTCTTGTCGTAGAACCACCCTGTCGAGCCCCAGTCCTTGCAGACGCTGTAGTCATTGGTCGGGTCCCACGCCTGGGCGAGATAGACGGGGTCGACGTTGACCATGTTGGGCAGCTTCGTCTTGTCGAACTTCTCGAGCAGCCCGTTCTGGATCATCTGCGGGATGTAGGGGCCGGTCGGCACGACGATGTCGAACCCGCTGGTGCCCTTCGACGCCTGCAGTTTGGTGATGAGGTCTTCGTTGCTGACGTAATAGCTGACCTGCATCTTGACGCCGAGGTCCTTTTCGGCGAGCGCACCGACGATGTCGGGATCGTTGTAGGCGCCCCAGGTGTACATGTTCAAGGTGCCGGACGACTTGTTGGTGACTCGGCTGTAGTCGCCCTTGGCGACGCCAAGACCGGTGCCGCTGTCCCCGACGTCGGCTGCACCCGCGGCTGCAGTTCCGCTGGCGGCAGTTGCTGCGGTCGTTCCGACCGGAGCCCCCGTGCCGGCTGCGGAGGTGGCGTCGCTGGCAACCTTCTTGTCGTCGCCGCACGCGGCGAGGATGGCGATCCCGGCAGCGGCGCTACCGGCTCGGAACAGCGAACGGCGCGTCAGCTTGCTGCGGAAACTCTCCGGGGCGAGGATCTTGATGGGTTCTTCATTGGATGACATGACGCTCCTTGGAACGGGTCTTGGTTTTGAGTTAGATGGCTACTTCGGACGCTGGCTCGGCGAGAACAAGACTCTCTTGGGCAGCCGAGAACTGGTAGACGTCTTTCGGCGACCACTGACACCACACGACGTCGCCGGGATACAGGTTCGGCGCCTTCTGGCGAGGGAGCAAGACGATCACGTCTCGAGAAGGAGTGCGGATCACGTATTGCAGCGTGTCCCCGAAGTGCGAGACGCCGGCGACCTCACCGTCGAGCACGTTCGCGCTCAATCCGGGATCGGTGGCTGAGAGCGTGAAGCTCTCCGGACGAACGGCCGACAGCGCCCGCTGACCGGAATCGACGCGCTCGTCCGGACGATCAACGACGAAGACGATGCCGTCATCCGCCGCCATACCGCCCGGAGTTGCGACGCCGCGCCAGAAGTTGTTGCGTCCGATGAACCCGGCCACGAATGCCGAGACCGGCCGTTCGTACACAGTTTCGGGATCACCGAGTTGCTCGATGTGCCCCTCGAGCATGATCGCGATCCGGTTGCTCATGCTCATCGCTTCTTCCTGATCATGAGTGACGAAGACGAACGTGATGCCGAGTTGGCTCTGCAGCAGCTTCAGTTCGATCTGCATCTCTTCGCGAAGCTTGCGATCGAGTGCGCCGAGCGGCTCGTCGAGCAGCAGCACGCTCGGGCGATTCACCAGCGCCCGCGCAACCGCGACCCGCTGCTGTTGGCCGCCCGACATCTGCCGTGGCCGGCGTTCGGCGAGCTTCGTCATCTTGACCATGCCGAGCGCCTCGTTGACCCGGCTGGCGATCTCGGACTTCGGCACGCGCTTTTGCCGAAGACCGTACGCAACGTTCTCGGCCACCGTCATGTGCGGAAATAGTGCGTAGGCCTGGAAAACCGTGTTGACATCGCGCTTGTACGGCGGAACGCCCTGGACGTACTCGCCGCTGATCCGGATGAAGCCCTCGTCGGGTTGTTCGAACCCGGCCAGCATGCGCAGTGTCGTGGTCTTTCCACAGCCTGAAGGACCGAGCAACGACAGGAACTCTCCCGGCTCGACCATCAAGTTGAGCCGGTCGACGGCGACCATTGAGCCGAAGCGTTTGGTGACGTCGGTCAGTTCAACCGCGCCACGCTCCGAGTTCGCACCTCTCGGCGGCGCAAACATGTCAGTCACTATTGATTCCCCCATAACTGTTTCGACGCACACTATTCCCCAGCGAACCCCCGCGGCGAACGCCCCCGCTGCAACCGTCGAATGTCGCGTCGACGGCGTTGCCCACTCGCACACCGTTGCACGCCGCGCGCTCACAAAGCAAGGAAAGCGTATGTTTCCATTGCGCGCGCCACGGATTCCCTTGCATGAGGCCGTCGGAGACGCCAGTATCCGTAGACATGGATCGAACCGGTACGCAGCTCGACGACACCGACCGGGCGATCATCGTCCAGCTGCAGACCGACGGCCGTATCCCGTACACGCGCCTCGGCACGGCCGTTGGGTTGTCGGAAGCCGCGGTGCGCCAGCGAGTCCAGCGCATGACCGACGCCGGGGTGATGCAGGTCGTCGCCGTCACCAACCCGCTGTCACTTGGTCTTCGACGCATGGCGATGATCGGAGTGCGCACAGCGGGACCCACCGACGACCTGGCCAAGACCCTGCAGTCGATGGTCGACATCGACTACCTGGTCGTCACCGCGGGGTCGTTCGACTTCATGTGCGAGGTGGTGGTCGAAGATGACGGCGCGTTGCTGGATCTGACGAATCGGATCCGCTCCGTGCCCGGAGTGGTCTCGACCGAGACCTTCATCTACCTCGACCTCGTCAAGCAGACGTTCACCTACGGCGCGCATTAGGCCTGCAATAGGCCTAACTGTCGAGATTCGCCATGACGTGCTTGATCCTGGTGTAGTCCTCGAGCGCGTACGACGACAGGTCTTTGCCGTAGCCGGACTTCTTGAACCCGCCGTGAGGCATCTCGGCGACCAGGGGAATGTGGGTGTTGATCCAGACGCACCCGAAATCGAGTCGCTTCGACATCCGCATCGCCCGCCCGAAGTCCTTGGTCCACACGCTCGAGGCCAACCCGTAGTCGACACCGTTTGCCCAGCGGACCGCTTCTTCCTCATCGCTGAACTTCTGCACGGTGATGACCGGGCCGAAGATCTCGCGCTGGATCATCTCGTCGTCCTGATGCAGCCCGCTGATGACCGTCGGCTCGAAGAAGAAGCCGCTTCCCTTGACCGCGTTTCCGCCGGCAGCAACGTTGGCGTGGTCGGGAGCGCGGCCAACCATGCCGCCGACGTGGGCGAGTTGGTTGGAGTTGTTGACAGGGCCGTAGAGCACATCTTCGTTGTCGGGCATGCCCGTCTGAGTGCCTTTGGCCTGCTCGGCGAGGGCGTCGACGAAGTCGTCGTAGACCCGCGGGCCGGCAAGCACGCGGGTGGCGGCCGTGCAATCCTGGCCCGCGTTGAAGTAGCCGGCGATGGCAATTGCCTCGGCTGCAGCGGCGATGTCGGCATCGTCGAAGACAACGACGGGCGCCTTGCCACCCAGCTCCAGATGACAACGCTTGAGGCTTTGCGCGGCTGCTGCGGCAACCTCTTGGCCGGCGCGCACTGAACCGGTGACGCTCACCATGGCCGGGATGTCGTGCAACACCATCGCCCTGCCGGTGTCGCGATCTCCACAGACGACGTTGAACACGCCCTCCGCAAAGAACTCGGCCGCGATCTCGGCGAGCTTCGTGGTGCTGGCAGGAGTCGTATCGCTGGGCTTCAGCACGACGCTGTTGCCGGCCGCCAGTGCCGGCGCGAACTTCCACACCGCCATCAACATCGGATAGTTCCACGGCGCCACCTGAGCGCAGACCCCGATCGGTTCGCGTCTGATGAACGATGTCATGTTGCGCATGTACTCACCGGCGCTCTTGCCCTCCAGATGGCGAGCGGCCGTGGCGAAGAACCGGATCTGGTCGACCAGCGGCGGGATCTCTTCGCTGCGCGTCAGGTGGATCGGCTTTCCCGTGTTCTCGACCTCCAGCTCGATGAGCTCCTCGGCGCGGGCCTCGACCGCGTCCGCCAGTCGGAACAGCGCCAGCGAACGCTCACTGGGTGTCGTCTCGCGGTAGGTCTCGAAGGCCGCTGCCGCCGCCTTCATCGCGATGTCGATGTCGGCCTCGCCCGACAACGGCGCGGTTGCATACTGCTGACCTGTTGCGGGATTGATGACGGGCGTGGTGCGACCGTCGACCGCGTCGACGTACTTGGCGTTGATGAAGTTCTGGAACGCTTTCATGCGTCTCGTATCCCCTTGGTGGCGTGCTCGCCTCGTTGCGAACCGCCGCCGATCTTGACCTATCCGATTACTGGGCGCAACACGAACTTGCTCTCCGTTCGAGCGACACCGCCTTCGGCCTTCAACCAGCGAATGAACGCGTCGAGGCCCTCGGCTCCCGCGCAGTCGACGATGACCGTGTAGTCGGCGGGCCCGGTGACGTAGAGGGCGAGCTCGACCTCGTCGCGCTCGGCCAACCGAGCCTCGAACTCAGCGGGATCTCCCCCGGCGGGCAGACTGACATCGATGACGGCGCGCACGTCGCGGCCGAGCGCGGCCGGGTCGATCGTGGCCCGGTACCCGCGAACGATCCCTGTGGCTTCGAGCCTTCGCACCCGATCGGCCACGGAGCTGGCGGCCATGTGCACCGACTCAGCGAGATCTCGCCAGCTGATTCGACCGTTCTGCTGCAACGTGCCGATGATTTCACGGTCGATGTGATCAATCACCATGTTTTTGTCGGCCACACCGTCATCTTGCCGCAGTATTGGTCGTAGATCAACGGCGCCATCCGGGGCAGGATGCCACCATGACCTCACCCGTGATCCGCACCGTCGGAGTACCGAAGGAAATCAAGAACAACGAGTATCGGGTGGCCATGACACCCGACGGTGTGCGCGAGTTCGAACGCTTGGGGATCAACGTCTTCGTCGAGACCGGCGCCGGTGTCGGCGCCAGTTTCATCGACGCCGACTACCGCGCTGCCGGTGCCGAGATCGTGCCTGCAGCGGCCGACGCCTGGGCGCAGCAAATGGTGGTCAAGGTCAAAGAGCCGATGGAAGAGGAGTTCAAGTACCTGCGTGCGGACCTGACCCTGTTCACATATCTGCACCTGGCCGCATATCCAGTCGTCGCAAAGGCCTTGATCGACTCGCGATGCACCGCGCTCGCCTACGAGACCGTCCAACTCGACACCGGCGCACTCCCCTTGCTGGCTCCGATGAGCGAGGTGGCCGGCAGACTTGCGCCGCAGATCGGCGCGCACTACCTAGAACGGCACAACGGCGGCCGCGGCGTGTTGATGGGCGGCGCACCCGGGGTGCAGCCTGCGAAGGTCGTGGTCCTTGGTGCGGGCAACGTCGGGTGGAACTCGGCATGGATAGCCGCCGGCATGGAGGCCGAGGTCGTGCTCTTCGACAAGAACCTGGACCGTTTGCGCTGGGTCGACCAGATCAACAAGGGCCGGATCGTGACGTTGGCCTCGAACCGTGGCGCGCTGGAGCGAAACATCGCCGACGCCGACCTGGTGATCGGTGCTGTACTCGTGGCCGGCGGCCGCGCTCCCGTGGTCGTCACAGAAGACATGGTGCGGTTGATGAAGCCAGGCGCTGTGATCGTCGACGTGGCCATCGATCAGGGTGGGTGCATCGAGACCATCCATGAGACGACTCACAACGAGCCGGTCTACGAGTTGCACGGAGTGTTGCACTACGCCGTGGGCAACATGCCCGGTGCAGTTCCGCACACCAGCACATATGCACTCACCAATGCGACGCTTCCGTATCAGCTCGAGGTTGCTATTCACGGGGCTGCGGGCAGCTGCCGACGCGACCCCGCCCTGTCCTACGGCCTCAACACCTACGGCGGCCAAGTGACCAACGCTCCCGTCGCCGAGTTCCTCGGTTCGCCGTTCATCGAGCCGCTCGCTGCGCTGAACTGAGCATTGGCGACATAGCGTTCCCTCATGGCGACGCTTGCTTCGGAACTCGACCTTCCCGAGATCTCGGCTTCCGATGGCACCTTCGATCAACGGTTCGCCCGGCGAATGGCGCTGGAAGCCGACCAGTGGCTCGTTCGCAACATGTTCGGCTACGCGGTGCTGCACTATGACGACGCGACCGCGATCCTTCGCGACAAGCGCTGGCACAGCGCGGTCAGCCGCATTCCCGAACTGATGGGCATCACCAATCCCGACTTCCTCGAACGCCAGCAGGTCAGCATCCTGTCGGCCGAGGGCGACATGCACACGCGATTGCGTCGGCTGGTTGCCCCCGCCTTCTCGCCTCGGGCCGCCGACCGCCTCCGGCCGTTCATGCGTGAGGTGATGAGCGGCCTCATCGACAACGTCGCCGACACCGGCCGAGCAGATTTCGCCACTGATGTGTGCGAGCCCTATCCGATCCCGATCATATGCCAGTTGCTCGGCGCTCCAAAGAAGGATTGGCAGCTGTTCAGCCGCTGGGCGAGCGACATCCTCGAGATCTTCTCGGTCGACGTTGTCGACAAGATCGAGCTGATCATGCGGACGCAGGACGAGCTCGGCGATTACACCCGCGGTCTGATCGCCGAGCGCCGGAGCAAGCCGGCCGAGGATCTGCTGACCGATCTCATCGCGGCGGAAGAGGCCGGCGACAAGTTGACGACTGACGAGCTGGTGATGATGGTCAACGCAGTCATCGTCGGCGGCACCGACACGACCCGCAACCAGCTCGGCTGCGCCGTGGCGCTGTTCGCAGACCACCCCGAGCAGTGGGCGCTGCTGGCAGAGCAGCCAGAGCTCGCACCACGCGCCGTCGAAGAGGCGATGCGCTACTTCGGCGCGGTGCGCGGCACGGCTCGCTTCGCCAGCTGCGACATCGAGTATCGCGACGTGTTGTTCCCCGCTGGCACGTTCATCTCTGTGGGCCTCGCCGAAGCCAACCGGGACGGGGCCGTGTTCAGTGCGCCCGAGACCTTCGACATCACCTCCGAGGCGGCGGCGCAGCCACAGCTGACCTTCGGTTCAGGAATTCACTACTGCCTCGGCGCCGCTCTAGCCCGTGCCGAGCTGCAAGAGGCCCTTCCGCTACTTGCCCAACGGATGCCAAAGCTGGCGATCGATGGTCATGTCACGTGGAAGCCGGAAGGCGTCGGGATCTTCGGCCCGGCGCACATGCCGATCACGTTTGCGGCTGGTCATTGAGCCACGATTTGCGGGCCATCACCGGTCGAGCATGCCGTACGCGTGCGACGGATTGAGGCGCACGACCACTCGTTTGTCAGCGACCATCGCCTGGCGGTACTCGTCCCAGTCAGGATGCTCTCCGGCGATCACCTTGTAGAGCTCGACGAGTTCGTCGACGCCCGGATCGTCCGGCTTGGTGGCGACCTCCGAAAGCTCCGCATCACCCTCGAGGACCACGTAGGCCCAGAAATCCTCACGGCTGACGTACAGAGATGCCTGCGGACTGCGAACCAGGTTCCAGTACTTGGCGCGGCCAGCAGTGATCGAGATCTTGACGACATCATCGACAACGGCATATGCGATGTTCGACAACTGCGGACGGTTGTCTCGCTTCTTGGTGACCAGGACACCGTTCCGACGGGCGGCAACGAAGTTGATGGCTTCTGAAATCTCCATGACGACGACAACGCCTCGCCATCCGCTCGTGTTCCCGGATCAGCGAGCGATGAGGCGCGCGGCCAGGTTCTCCAGCCCGGCCACACGGCTGCCTTTGACAAGGATGGCATCGTCGCCCGAGACAGAGCCAAGCGTCGTCGCCGCATCGCCCGAAGGCACGACGCCATAGAGATCCGTGCCGACCGCGATCAACTCGACACCGCGTTCGGCGGCATAGGACGCGATGGCGAGGTGCTCCGCTGCGGCATCGCTGATCTCCGCCATCACGCCGACGATCGCGACACGACGACTCGCAGACAGGTCGACCAGCGCGTCGATGGCCGCGCGCATCGACGTGGGATTGGCGTTGTACGAATCGTTGAGGATGATGGCTCCTGAGGCGGCCCGCTCGATCTGCATGCGCATCGCGGTCAGGCCAACCGCCGACAGCGCGTCCGCGCCGGCGATCACGTCACCGCCGACGGCACCCACGCATGCCAACGCAGCGGCCGCGTTGGTGGCCATGTGCCGGCCGCTGACCCCAAGGCGAACGTTGGCGCTGCCCCACGGTGTCGAGACGAGGAACGACGGCCGCGCCAGATCGTCGAGAACGACGTTGCCGACGCGCACATCAGCGTCGGAGCTCTCGCCGAACAACAAGCTTTTTGCCGACGTCCTCTCGCTCATCGTCCGCACACGCTCGTCATCGGCGTTGAGGATGGCAATCCCGTCGGCGGGCAAGGCCTCGATGAGCTCCGCCTTTGCACGAGCGACACCCTCGATTCCGTCGACACGATCGCTGTGCGCTTCGGCAACCCGGGTGACCACACCGATCTGCGGCAACGCAATGCGGCACAACGAGGCGATCTCACCGAACCCGCGCATGCCCATTTCCAGAACCATCACCTCGACATCGTCGGGGACGTTGAGGATGGTCGTCGGCAGACCCTGCTCGTTGTTGAAGCTGCGCTCGTTGGCCGCCGTACGACGGCTTACGCCAAGCGCTGCAAACGCCATGTCTTTGGTGCTCGTCTTGCCAACTGATCCCGTGATGCCGATCACCGTGCCTGCAAATGACCGGCGATGGTGTGCACCGAGATCCATCAAGGCCCGCAACGTGTCCTCGACCTCTATCGCGGTGCCGAGCCCGGCGGGTCTCGACGTGAGGTACGCGGCAGCACCGGCGTCGAGCGCTGCGCCGATGAAATCGTGACCGTCACGCTCGGCGATCAGCGGCACGAACAACTGCCCGGCGCGCAATTCGCGAGTGTCGAAACTGACACCGTCGATCTCGACGTCGGGACCGACCAATCGCCCGCGGGTTGCCCCGGCGACATCGCTTGCCCTGAATCGCATCACCGCACACGGTACCGTCGGGACGACATGGCGACAGGCGATCGGATCAGACTGGTGGTGTTGTTCGGCGGTCAGTCCGCAGAGCACGATGTCAGTTGCACAACAGCGGCTCACGTTCTGCGCGCCGCCGATCCGGCGAAGTATGAGATCACGCCGGTCGGCATATCCCGCGATGGCAGCTGGGCCATTGCCGAGGGCGCGCGCGCTGCATTGGCCGCTGGACCAGCGGCATTGCCCGGGCACCTGGATCCGACCGGAACGGCGATCATGCCGGCCGATGTGATCAGCGAGACCTCGCACACAGTCGTCGTGCCGTTGTTGCACGGCCCGATGGGAGAGGACGGGACAGTGCAAGGACTGTTGGAGCTGGCCAACGTTCCCTACGTCGGTTCGGGCGTGCTCGGCTCGGCGTTGGCCATGGACAAGGCGATGGCCAAGCAGGTCTTGTCCGCCAACGGCATCGCCCAAGGTCGCTACCGTGCTTTTCGTGCCCACGAGATCACGCCCGGCCTGCCGGTGGAACTGGCCGGGGAACTGGGCCTGCCGCTGTTCGTCAAGCCCGCAAACATGGGCTCGTCCGTCGGCGTGTCCAAAGCCAAGTCGGTCGAGGCCGTTCGCGAAGGCATCGACGCTGCTCTCGAATACGACGAATGGGTCGTCGTCGAGGAAGCCATCGTCGGTCGCGAGATCGAGGTTGCAGTTCTCGGCAACCTCGACCCACGAGCCAGCCTCCCCGGCGAGATCGTGCCGGGGGCTGAGTTCTACGACTACGCCGACAAGTACCTCGACGAGGGTTCGCAGACGCTGGTCCCTGCGCCGTTGACCACGGAGCAGAGCGACACCGTGCGGGCGATTGCGGTACAGGTCTTCAAAGTGTTGCGATGTGACGGCTTGGCGCGCGTCGACTTCTTCTTCGAAGAGAGTGGGCGCGGGTTCCTGTGCAACGAAGTCAACACGATGCCAGGCTTCACCCCGATCTCGATGTATCCGAAGATGTGGATCGCTAGCGGTCTTGCGTACCCCGCACTGATCGATGAACTGGTGCGCTTGGCCATGGAGCGCCACGGCCGCCAGCGCCGAAACACCGCGCACTGATCGTGGGCGCCCGAATGGTCCTCTGCGGACCATCTGGGTGCCGCGTCAGTCGGCCGGAGGCAGCTCCGGATAGTCGTCGTGGTTCAACACCCATCCCGATTTCGACGAGAAGTCGAGTCGAGGTGGGCAGAAGATGTCGATCAACTGGTGGCGATGATCGCCGACACCCTGGCTTGTGTGAATCGTCGGAGGCGGGATGACGATCAGCGCCGGACTGGTGCAACGCCGATGCTCGTCGCCGCGCCAGTCCGCAAGGTTGGTGGTCCACGGAGTACGGATGTGGTGCACGTAGTCGCCATCGATCTGCAGTGAGAGCTGTTCGAAGTCGTCGTGGAAGTGCGGCGACATCTTCGCTGGATTGCGTGCTCCGGGATCGGCCGGGATCACGTTCACCATGATCGTCCGGCACCTGAAGATGTTGCCGAACCTCGCCGGATCGACGGGCACATCGGACAGTCGATATACGCGCAATCCGTCTCCTTCGGGCGACGCCGGCCATGGGGCAAACGGTGCGGCGTGCGGATGCGCCACGGCATGCGCGGCTGCATTGCGGGCTCGCTCGACGAGATCGGTTGCCACGTTGGAGAAGACTCGCACGACGACGCCAGGCGACGTCACCACGACTTCGCTGTCTCCAGGAGGCACGACGACAACGGCGTCGTAGTCCACAGCCACCCGGTCGCCACCGGCGAGGAACTCCGCGTGCGCCGCCGGATGCGTCGGTGTCGACACGAGCAACGTCACGTATTCGTCTGGCTGGCCGGCCCTCGACAGTCGCTCGCCGGCCGCAGCCATCGAGTAGATCAGGCAACACGTCTGGCCGCGCACACACCACGAACGGCTGCCGAACGCCGTCACCGTGTCGGGCTCGAGATCCGAGAACTCGAAGTACTCGGGAGGCGCAGCGATGTCGGCCCCGGTCGCTGCCTTGCTTCGTGGTCGGACCGTCGTCAGTTGGGAGCGAGGGTCGTTGGGGTCGTAGGGCATCTGTCGACCATTCTGGTCGTTCAGGTAGCGAGTACCGTGCTCGAAGACGCCGGGGGGACCGGGATCACGAACTGTCGAGGTGTTGTCGTGAAGGATTGGACCGAGTTCGGGCTACGTCCGCTGCCGGTGATGTCTGCACGGTCGCGCGTGGTGGAGGTGCCACCGATCCAAGGCGCGATCGACGCGTTGTACGCCGAGTGTCGTGCTGCGCTGTCGGTCCCCGTGCGCGGCATCACGACCAATGGCAAAGTGGTTCCGGGACTGTTCGGCATGCAGCGCGGATCGGTCGACACGGCACCCATCCGCGACGCCGCGCTTGCCTTTCTGCAATCACTGACCTCTGCCCAACGATCGACGGTCATCTTCCCGCTCGACGCGAGCGAGCGTCGCGACTGGTTCAACGTGCACATGAACTTCTTCCGCCACGGCGTGATGCTCGAGAACCTACCCATGCAGCAGAGGGAGCTCGGCCTCGACATGCTCCGCGCAACCCTCTCGGCGCGCGGCTTCACCCAGGTGCGCAACATCATGCGATTGAACGAGGTGCTGGCACAGTCGAGCGGTAGCACCGAGGAGTTCGGAGAATGGCCGTACTTCATCTCTGTGTTCGGAGCTCCCTCGCCCGACGAGCCGTGGGGCTGGCAGTTCGACGGCCATCACATCGCGGTCAACTGCTTCGTCTTCGGCGACGAGATCGTGTTGACACCGACGTTCATGGGTTCCGAGCCGTGCAAGGTCACCTCAGGTCCGTTTGCCGGGATCGAGGTGTTCGCCCCCGAGCAGCAGGTCGGCATCGACCTGATCCGCTCCCTCGACGCGAAGCAGCACGATGCGGCGGTCCTCTACCCGTCGATCATGCCGGATGTCATGCCCAAGCACCTCCAGCACTGGATCGACGGGCGCATGCAGGTGGGGGCGTTCAAGGACAACGCGGTCCTGTCCTACCAGGGGGTCCGCGCCGATGATCTCACCGATGTGCAGCGACGTCTGTTGCGCAATGCCGTCGACACGTACCTCGGCTGGGGCCGCGACGATCACGCCGCGATCCGGGCGGCCGAAGTCGATGACCATCTGGACGAGACCTGGTTCTCGTGGTTCGGTGGTACCGGCGACGAAGATCCCTTCTATTACCGCATCCACAGCCCGGTCGTGTTGATCGAGTTCGATCACCACCCCGGAGTCGTGTTCGACAACAACGAGCCGTCACACCACCACATCCACACGATCCTGCGCACGCCCAACGGAGGCGACTACGGCACCGACGTGTTGGCCCGTCATCATGCCGAGTTCGACCACTCGCACGCCGATCATCATCACTGATCGCCAAGGTCTTCTAGCGCGGCGCCAAGGCCGCGCGTAGGAAGGCCAGTAGTTCATTGCGCAGCCTTCGCAAGCCAGCGGCCGACGGTTCCCAGCCAACGACTCGGAGTGCCTCGGGCTCGGTGGCGATGCCTGTCACCGTTGCGTAGCAGAGGGACGCGATCAGCCGAGGATCAGCTCGTCGCAAACGTCCTGCATCCATCTCGTGCTGTAGATACGCCACGGCGCGGTCGACCAGCGGTGCGAGATCCGATGTCAACCGGTCACCCGCGGCGGACGGCAGCCGACTGACCTCGCGAATCAACCCCAGCAACGCCGGGCGGCGGACGGCCGGGCGGAACACGGCCCGGATCACCGCCTCGATGCGGTCGAGAGGATCGTCGGTTGCGGCTCGAACAGCGGCGTCGATCACGACGGACAGCTCGTGAGCTGCAGCGACGAGGACCGCCTGGACGAGATCGTCCTTGCTGGGAAACCAGTACAGCAGGGTCTGCTTGGCGACGCCAACGTCCGCGGCGATGAGATCGAGCGATACGGAATCGACACCGCGCGTGCCGAACAGATCGGTCGCGGCGTCCAGGATGCGGTCGCGGGTCGGTGTCTTCATATGTCTCTACCAAATGGTAGACGAATGTGCTAGACAAGTACCCGAATGATCCGCCAGAACCTTGCCAACAAGCGCATCGCCATCACCGGCAGCACCGGTTTCGTCGGCACTGCGCTGGTGGAACGGCTGCTGCGGGCGGTCCCCGAGTGCGAACTGGTGCTCCTCGTACGCCCGAGCAAGCGCCACGATGTCACCGAGCGCGTGCGTCGCGAGATCTTCAAGAACGACGCGTTCGACAGGTTGCGCGCAGAGCTCGCCGAGACCACAGAACCATTCGAGGCGATGGTCGCCAGACGTGTTGTCGCTGTCGCCGGTGACGTCACGTCGGATGGTCTCGGCCTCGGCGAAACCGAGCTCGCGACGTTCACGTCCTGCGACATCGTGATCCATTCGGCCGCTGCCGTGGCGTTCGACTCGCCCCTTGACAGCGCCGTCGAGATCAACCTGCTCGGCCCGACCAGGATTGCCGACACATTGAACGCTGCCGGAGTGGCGCCACATCTTGTCGCTGTCAGCACGTGCTACGTCGCCGGCAATCGTCGCGGCAACGCGCCGGAGGAACTGGTCAGCGAGGGGCCATTCGACATCGGTCTCAGCTGGCGAAAAGAGGTCGCCGCGGCGCGCCGGCTGCGCAGCGACACCGAAGCGATCAGCCGCCAGCCCGACAAGCTTGCTCACTTCCGCAGCGAAGCTCGCAAGGAGCTGGGCGCGGCGGGCGCGCCGGCTCTTGCAGCCAAGACCGAGAGCATTCGTGGGGACTGGGTCAAAGATCAACTCGTCGAGGCGGGTCGCGCCCGCGCGGCCAGCGTCGGCTGGCCGGACGCCTACGCATACACCAAGGCGCTCGGTGAGCAGGCTTTGACAGAGGTCAAAGGCAATGTGCCGGTGTCGATCGTGCGTCCATCGATCATTGAGTCCGCGCTTGCCGAACCATTCCCCGGATGGATCCGCGGCTTCCGCATGGCCGAGCCCGTCATCCTCAGCTACGCCCGCGGCCTGCTGAAGGAGTTTCCCGGTGTACCAGAGGGCACCGTCGACGTGATCCCCGTCGACCTCGTGGTCGCGGCGATCATCGCCGTCGCAGCACTCGGTCCCGTCGATGCGCCGCGCATCACCCACGTAGCCAGCGGAGGCATCAATCCCCTCAAGTACAAGATCCTGGTCGACAACGTCCGGTCGTGGTTCACCGAGCACCCGCTTTACGACGCGGAAGGGCAACCGATCGTCGTTCCCGAGTGGCAGTTCCCGGCACGCGGCCGGGTGAAGAAGCAACTGCAGCGAGCCAAGATGATGGCCGAGAAGACGGAGCGTGTGCTGCAGGCCCTTCCGCTTCGCGGCAAGCAGGCCACATGGGCAGCGAAGCTGGACGAGACGAAGACCGAGATCGACCGCGCCTTCCAATACGTGCAGCTGTACGGCCTCTACACGGAATGCGAAGCGATCTATCAAGTCGATCACCTGATGCAGATCCACGACGGCTTGGATGCAGCGGATCAAGCCGCGTTCAACATCGACCCGCGCAGCATCGACTGGCCGACATACGTCAGCACCATTCACCTGCCGTCGATCGTTCACCATTCACGGGCCAAGACCAAGCCCGGCAAGAGCCGCAACGATCGCGCCGACCGGCTGCGACGAAGCGTGCTGTCGCCCGATCGCCACGTCGCCGCGTTCGATCTCGAGAACACTCTGATCGCCAGCAACGTGGTCGAGAGCTACTCGTGGCTGGCCACTCGTCGACTGAACGCGCCCGAACGAATCCGTTATGTCCTGCGCACCCTTGCCGAGGCACCGAGTCTCAGCGCGATGGACCGCAAGGACCGTGGCGACTTCCTGCGCTTCTTCTATCGGCGCTACGAGGACGCGCCAGTCAGTCAGATCGACGAGGATTCCAACGAGTTGCTGACGCACCTGATCCTGACGAAGAGCTTCCCTCGCGGCATCCGCCGGGTACGTGAGCACAGGGCACTCGGGCATCGAACCATTCTGATCACCGGTGCTCTCAATTTCGCCGTACAGGGCTTGCGTCCGCTGTTCGACGAGATCATCGCCGCCGAGATGACCGTAAAGCCCGACGGCACCTACAGCGGCCACCTCTCCCAGGTGCCGCCCACCGGCGAGACCCGCGCTCAGATCCTGGCGGACTACTGCACTTCGGAAGGCCTCAAGATCGAGGAATCGATCGCCTACGCCGACTCGACAAGTGACCTCCCAATGCTCGAAGCAGTCGGATTCCCAGTTGCCGTCAACCCCGAGACGCGCTTGGCGGCGATCGCCCGCAAGCGTGGTTGGCTGGTGGAGCACTGGTCGAAGGCCGCGGGAGGTCCTCGGCCGTTGCTGCCGATCGGCCCGCTGCTGCACGAACGCGAGCGAGGACGCAAGTTCGTATGAGGCTGATCTTCGAACGCAAGCCGATGAAGTTCGCCGCGGCGCGACTGGCCGGCACCCTGTCACCGGGTCGAGGTGCCGCAGTCGGCCCGTTGAAGCTGGAGCCCAACGAGCCGTTGCCTTTGCCGGGACCCGACTGGGTTCGCTTGACGCCACGCTTGTCGGGCATCTGCGGGTCCGATCTAGCAATGATCGACGGCACTGCGTCGGCCTACTTCGATCCCCTCGTCAGCTACCCATTCGTGCCGGGACACGAGGTCGTCGCGACGACCGAACGCGGGCGAAGAGTCGCACTGGTCCCCGTGCTGTCATGCGTCACTCGCGGCATCACTCCCGTATGCCCGCAATGTGCGGCAAGGCGAACCAACCTGTGCGAGCGAGTGGCCTTCGGCCACATCGAGGCCGGCCTGCAGAGCGGTTTCTGTGCCGACACCGGTGGCGGTTGGAGCTCCTGGATGGTCGCCCACACCAGCCAGTTGGTCGACGTGCCCGACGATCTCAGCGACGAGGCCGCAGTGATGATCGAGCCCACGGCGTGCGCTGCGCACGCAGCGCTTCGGTATCAGGGCCACGAGACCGTGATCATCGGCGCAGGCACGGTTGGGCTGTTGACCCTCGCCGCCATCACCGCGACTCGCGACAAGGATCGAAGTGGCCCATTGATCGTCACGGCGCGATACGCCGAGCAGCGACGGCTGGCCAAAGAGCTCGGCGCCGACATCGTGTGCACACCCGACGAGTTGCCTCGCTGGGTCCGCTCGACGACCAAATCGATGGTCCTCGGTGACCAACTCAGCTCCGGCTTTCGCCATGTCGTCGATTGCGTCGGTTCGACCGAGTCGCTGAAGCAGGCGCTGCGCGTCGTGGCGCCAGGCGGCGAGGTGCTGCTCGTCGGCATGCCCAGCACCGTGTCGCTGGAGCTCACGTCGCTGTGGCACCGCGAGGCCGCGATTCGCGGCTGCTATGCGTACACACGCAACGACTTCCTGGCTGCCATCGGAGTCGTTCGCCTCTTCGATCTCGGCCGGCTGGTGTCGGCTACGTATCCGCTCGACGACTACAAGGACGCGATCACGCACGCTGCCTCGGCCGGCCGCCGAGGCGCTGTCAAGGTCGCCTTCGACATGAGAGAAAGCTGAACAGATGCCTCGCCCTGGATTCGTCCTCGAAGTGGATCGCTCCACTCCCCCGATCATGTTCTGGCGCGGCGAGAACTTCAGCCTCGAGACGCTTCCCGCGGGCCGCAGCCGAGTGATCTATCCGCCCGAGCCGCTGGATCCAATAGAAGACATCGACGGTGCCATCCGCAACGCGTTGCTGCACCCACACGACCAGGATCCGCTCCCGGCTCAGTTGTTCCCCGGGATGAAACTGACGATCGCGTTCGACGACGTCAGCTTGCCGTTGCCGAAGATGCGTACCCCCGACAACCGCCAGCGGGTCATCGAGGCCGTGCTAGACCTCGCCGCCGAGGCGGGCGTTGACGACGTGCACATCATCGCCGCGTTGGGGCTGCACAGGCGGATGCACGAGTACGAGTTGCGGCACGCGCTGGGTGATCGCGTGTACGACGCGTTCCATCCACGAGGCACCCTGTATCAGCACGACGCCGAGGACCGTGACAACCTGACGGTCATCGGCTCGACGCCGGAGGGCGAGGTGCTGGAGATCAGCAAGCGTGCCGCCGACAGCGACCTGATCGTCTACGTCAACATCAACTCGGTCGCGATGGATGGCGGATGGAAGAGCATTACCACGGGCTTGGCCAGCTACTACAGCCTCACCTTCCACCACAATCCCGAGACGCTGCAGAACACCCGCAGCCTGATGGACCGTCACAAGAGCGACCTGCACAAGAGCGTGTGGCGACTCGGCAAGGTGATGCGCGACCATGGCCCGCCGGTGTTTCAGATCGAGTCGACGTTGAACACCGACATGTTTCCGTCGCCTTTCGACTTCCTCTCCAAGCGCGAGTGGGAGTGGAAGGCAAAGGACCGGGCGACCTACCTGGCGACGACCAAATCACTCAGCCGTACCCCAAGCCGACTGGCGCGCAAGATCTTCCATTCCATCGAGGGCCCGCACCAGATGACCAGCGTGCAGGCGGGCGACACCGAAGCCGTCCACAAGATCACACTCGAGTGGGTCCACAAGCAGCAGTTGGTCCACGTGAACGGGCAGACCGACATCTTGACGCTCGGCATCCCCTACGTCTGTCCCTACAACCCCGACGGCGTGATGAACCCCGTGCTCGTCATGTGCATGGGCCTCGGCTACCTGTTCAACATGTATCGCAACAAGCCGTTGGTCCGCGAAGGCGGGGTCATCATCATGACCCACCCCACCTACCGCGAGTTCCACCCGGTCCACCATCCGAGCTACATCGATTTCTTCGAGCAGGTGCTCGCCGACACGACCGATCCGGCGACGATGTCGCTCAAGTGGGAGAAGCAGTACGCCGAAGACGAGTGGTACCGCCACCTGTACCGCACCGGCAACGCCTATCACGGTGTGCACCCGTTCTACGCGTGGTACTGGGGCGCACACGGGCTTCAGCACGCGGGCAAGGTGATCATCGTCGGTGGCGATCCGCCGACGGTGCGACGGCTCGGGTTCACACCGGCGTCGACCATGGACGACGCGTTCGAGATTGCCAGCGACGTGGTGGGTCACGCGCCCACCATCAGTCACCTCCACGTACCCGCGCTCTTGGTGGCAGACGTTCAATGAGCAAGCGAACGGTGCCGTACTCGCTAACCGGGTTGCGACGCGCAACCCGCATCGGCGACATCGCCAGCGCAACGCTGCAACGTGGGCTGAGACCGGCGCGCAACGTCGGTTTTCCGTATCGCAAGCCGAGTGTGCCGAAGGGTGTCGTTGTCCCACCGGACCCCTCCAAGCTCGGCGCAAACTTCGAGACCGCGTGGGCGAGACGTGGCCCGGCCAAGGCGACGCGCAAGGCCATCACCAACGGTCCGCTGCGGTTGCTTGTCTATGGCTTGACACGCCCTGAGATCTACGGGGTCGACCGACTCGAAGACCTCCGATTGCGTGATGAGACGCCTGCGCTGATCTTCGCGCCCACGCATCACAGCCACCTCGACACGCCGCTGTCGATCATCGCCATCCCCGAGCCGTGGCGGTCGAGGCTTGTTGTTGCCGCCGCCGCCGACTACTTCTTCGACACCCGATGGAAAGGTGTGGTTGCCGCTCTCTCACTCAACGCAATTCCCATCGACCGAGAGGTCACTGGCCGCAAGACCAGTGACCAACTGAAACGACTGATCGAAGACGGTTGGAGCCTGGTCATCTATCCGGAGGGCGGCCGTTCACCGGACGGGTGGGGCCAAGAGTTCAAGGGCGGCGCTGCGTATCTGTCGTCACGCACTGGAGCCGCAGTCGTGCCGATGTTCATCGATGGCTCAGGGGCGATCTATGGCAAGGGGATGAAACGGCCCAAACCAGGCAAGACCAAAGTCGTGTTCGGATCGCCGATGCCTCCGGTCGAGGGAGAATCGACACGTCGGTTCAACGCCCGCATCGAAGCCGCAGTGACCACACTCGGCGACGAGGCGCTGACCGATTTCTGGACATCGCGCCGACGCCGCGCTACAGGGGCGAACCCGAAGTTGACCGGGCCCGATTACAACGGATGGCGACGGCAATGGGCACTCGCCGAGCACCGCAAGTTGGGCAAGGCCGGGATACGCCGCCGGCAGAAGCGGCGCTGGCCCGACCTCGGCTGATCACGCGCCGTCGCGCGCGGCGCGCATGGCTTCGGCGATCTGGGCCGATGGGCCGCCGGCCCTGGCGAGGCCGTCGGCTATTCCGGCGATGTCGCCGGGCGGCTTGTTCTGGCTGAGCTTGCGTTTCGCCTGAATTGAGGTGATCTGCAACTCGATGCCGACGATGGCCTTCAGCATCGACTCGATGTAGTCGTGGGGAGCGTCTTCCACGGTCCACTGGACGTCGAACTGCGCTTCGTGGCGCGCCGTCAGGCGGGTCACGAGAGCGCGCTTCCAATCGGTCTCGTCGTGGGCGACGAATCGACCCCTGACGTGAACCGTCTCGTAGTTCCACGTCGGCACGACCTTGCCATGCTCGGCCTTCGATGGGCTCCAATTTGGTGATACGTAGGCGTCGGGCCCACTGAAGATGGCCAGTGCCTCAACCGTCGGTGTGGCCTCTGCCCACTGCCGGTTTGCACGGGCCACGTGACCCACGAGCGACCCCAAGCCGTCAGTGGTCGGCTCGTACAGCATGGGCAGTGGTGTGGCGACGAGGCCAGCACCGGTCATCGTCACCAGCTGAGCCATGGGATGCTCGATGAAGAACCTTGCAATCAGGTTCGGATCGTCCTCCGCAAATGCCGTGGGGGTGTACATCGGACCTCAGAGGAGATCGGCGAGCGCCGATTCCAACTTGGCCACACGATCCTCGAGTTGGGCAACGCGGTCGGCCATGCTGCCCGACACGGCCGACGGAACGACGGCAGAAGGCCCAGCGACGGGCTCCGCTTCTTCGGCGATCAGTTGCTGCCACCGCTGCTCCTTCTGACCTGTTTGTCGGTCCAACAGCCTCACCAGACCGCTGTCGAGGAGATGGTGCAAGCAGGCCTCGACCTCACCGGCCGAATCGAACGTGTGCAACCGTTCAGTGCGGGTTCGCAGCTCGGCCACGGTCTGCGGACCGCGGACCAGCAGCACGCCGACGACCGCGGCAGCGGGATCGTCGAGCTCGTACTTCTCAACCGCAACCTGTCGATACCTGGTGACACTTCGGCCATGCGACGGATGGACGATTCGCAACAACCCCTGGGCCTTCATCGAGGTGATCGAGGCGTCGACCTCGAAGTCGTCGAGCGCCATGATCGGATCCCGCGAGGATGACTGGTTACAAGCCGATACCAGCGCATTCATCGTCAACGGATATTGATCGGGAACGGTCCGTTCCTTCTCGATCAAGCAGCCGAGGACACGGCCTTCGATCACGCTAAGCATGCGTGGAACCTACCGCCGACGACCCGCGTCTGCGTGCTCCGCAGTGCCATGCCTACCATGCTGGCGTGTTACGTCTGCGCCAGGTCGTCATTGCTGCCCGTGATCTCGATACGACCGTCGAGCGACTTTGCACGGCCATCGAGGTGCCGGTCTGCTTCACCGATCCGGGAGTTGCCGAGTTCGGCCTGCAGAACGCCTTGTTGTGTGTCGGCGATCAGTTCATCGAGATCGTCTCGCCGATCGCGGAAACCAGCGCGGCCGGCAGGCTGCTGGACCGACGCAACGCTGAGGTGACCGCGTACATGGTGATGTTCGAGGTCGACGATCTCGAATCACGCATGGCGGAGCTCGGCGAGGCGACGGTACGCACTGTATGGAGCGGTGACTACCCGGCGATTCGCGGTAGGCATCTGCACCCTGCAGACATCGGCGGGGCGATCGTGAGCCTCGATCAGACAGATCCTCCGGGGTCGTGGCTTTGGGGCGGACCCAGGTGGAAAGCGCACACCGACAACACCGTTGCCACGTCGATCGCCGGCTACGTCATCGCCGCCGACAAGCCGGCGGAAGTCTCCACGTGCTGGTCGATGTTCGGGCTGCTGCATGCCGTGCGGTTCGTGGGCGGCACGACCTCGGAGATCGAACTCACCGCGACAGATCGCAGCAACGTCGGCGCGATCGCTGTCACGCTGGATCAGGTGGTCGTTCGGCTGGTTTGATCAGCGCTGAACTAGCACGACGCCTTTGGCGGTGTCTTGATCTTCAGCCCGACATAGAAGCTGGCGTAGCCGGCGGTGTTGACGTTGGCCGCATTGAGCGCGTCGACGGTGGTGTCGAGCTTCTTGGCAACCTTGCCCAAGTAGTCGCCCGCAACGATCGTGTATTCGCCCGGGGCGCACGTCGATTGCCCACCAGCGACCGTCGTGGTGGTCTCGCTGGGTGGTGTCGAGGCGCCGGATGTGTCGGTCGTGGTGGCTGTGCCCGGCTCGGTCCAGCCCGGTGGGAGGATGATCGTTGCCCCGACGGCGGGGAACTCAGGAACCTGATTGCCCACCAACGTCCATCCATTGATGGACATGAGGTCGGTGAACTTGACCTTGAACTTGTGAGCGATCGTCGATGGCAGGTCACCGTTGGCGATCACGTAGCTGCCCTGCTCAGGGTGCACCGTGCCCGGGTTGGGGCTTTGCCCCGCGAGTGTCGTGGCGACAAGGGTGGTCGGCGTCTGGGTGACCGTCACGTAGTTGGTCGAGGTGAGATCGAGCGTCGTCGGGTCCGGCGACGAGCCGTTTGCCGCGCCGCACGAGGCCAGAATCGCAGCAGAGAGCGCCACCAGCAGGACATTCGATTTCATATGAGCAGCCTACGCGCTGTTGCTAGGCGAGTGGCCGCGTCGTCGGCGCGATGGGTGAAGGGAGCTGGGTCTCACCCATCAGCCAGGTGTCGACACCTGCGGCGCATGACCGACCTTCGGCGATGGCCCAGACGATCAAACTCTGTCCCCTGCCCATGTCGCCGGCCACGAACACCCCGGGAACCGAGCTCATGAATCGACCGTCGCGGCTGACGTTCCCCCGGTCGTCGAACGTCACGCCGAGCAGATCGAGCCAGGTCCCTTTCTCAGGACCGACGAAGCCCATCGCCAAGAACACGAAATCGGCCAGAAGTTCGCGCTCGCTGCCCTCGATCTTCTGGAAGCGACCGTCGATCATCTCGACCTCGTGGAGCAGGAGCGCCCGGACCCCGCCGTTGCCATCATCGACGAACCGCTCGGTGTTCACGCTGAACACCCGGTCGCCGCCCTCCTCGTGAGCCGACGAAACGCGGTACACGAGGTTCCACTGCGGCCACGGATTGTTATCGGCCCGGAGGTCCGGTGGGCGCGGCATGATCTCGAGTTGAGTCACGTTGGCAGCGCCCTGGCGATGCACGGTGCCCAAGCAATCCGCGCCGGTGTCTCCTCCGCCGATGATGACGACATGCTTGCCGCGCACGTCGATCGGTGACTCTTCGATGTCGCCTTCTTGAACCCTGTTGGCCAACGGCAGGTACTCCATCGCCTGATGGATGCCCTGCAGCTCGCGACCCGGTATCGGCAGATCGCGCGCTGCCGTCGCGCCACACGCCAACACGATCGCGTCATACGACGCAAGCAACACTTCGATGTCGATGCCGTCGCCGACTGTTGCCTTGGTTCGGAACTCGGTTCCCTCCGCCTCCATCTGGGCGATTCGTCTCGTCAGATGGCGCTTCTCCATCTTGAACTCGGGAATGCCGTAGCGCAGCAACCCGCCGATGCGATCAGCGCGCTCGAGCACGACGGTCTCGTGGCCGGCACGGGTCAGCTGCTGAGCCGCCGCCAGTCCCGCTGGACCGGAGCCGATGACGACTACTCGCTTGCCCGTCTTGACGCTCGGCAGTTGGGGTTCCACCCAGCCCTCGTCCCAGGCCCGGTCGATGATCTCCACCTCGACCTGTTTGATGGTCACAGGGTCGGCGTTGATGCCCAGCACGCACGCTGCCTCACAGGGCGCAGGGCACAGGCGGCCGGTGAACTCGGGGAAGTTGTTGGTCGCGTGAAGACGGTCGATCGCATCACGCCAGTGTTCGCGGTAGACCAGGTCGTTCCAATCGGGAATCAAGTTGCCGAGCGGGCAACCGTTGTTGCAGAACGGGATCCCGCAATCCATGCATCGCCCTGCCTGCGTCTGCACCTTGTCGAGCGGGAAGTCGTTGTACACCTCTTTCCAGTCACGCAACCGCACGGCCACGTCTCGTCGCGATGGCATCTCCCGCTGCCACTTGAGAAATCCGCTGACCTCACCCACGAGCGGCCTCCATGATGCGGTCCAGGGTTTGCTGCTCATCGAGACCATCGATTTCGGCCTGCTTCATCACGCCGAGGACCCGGGCGTAGTCGATCGGCATCACCTTCTTGAAGTGGGTGACCTCCGCCTCCCAGTCACTCAGGATCGATGCTGCAACCGCGGACTCGGTGTGGTTGGAGTGGGCTTGCACGGTGTCGCGAACGAAGTTGCGATCATCGTCGTCAAGTTGTTGCAATTGCACCATCTCACCATTGAGCTTCGCCGCGAAGACGTCGTCCGGGTCGTAGACGTAGGCAATCCCGCCGCTCATGCCAGCACCGAAGTTGCGGCCAGTCGGGCCCAGAACGAGTACACGTCCGCTGGTCATGTACTCACAACCGTGGTCGCCGACACCTTCAACGACTGCCGTGGCACCCGAGTTGCGAACACAGAATCGTTCGCCAACGAGGCCGCGTAGGAAGATCTCGCCCCCGGTGGCGCCGTAGCCGATCACGTTGCCTGCGATCGTGTGCTGCTCCGCCGCGAACAGCGCGCGGCGATCCGGTCTGATCGTGACTCGTCCACCCGACAGGCCCTTGGCGACGTAGTCGTTGGCATCGCCCTCCAGCCGCAAGGTGATACCGGACGGGACGAACGCACCGAAGCTCTGGCCGGCCGACCCCCGCAAGGAGATGTCGATCGTCCCATCAGGCAGGCCCGCTCCGCCGTAGCGCTTGGTCACTGCATGGCCGAGCATGGTGCCGACCGTGCGGTTGACGTTGTGAATGGCGAGATCGAGGGCGACGTGTTCGCCGCGTTCGATCGCCGGCTCGCAAGCGATGAGCAACTGCTGATCGAGGGCATGTTCCAACGCATGGTCCTGCGGAACCGACTGGTACATCGTCTGCCCGTACGGGTTCGACGGGACTTCCATGATCGGGCTGATGTCGAGGCCCTTCGCCTTCCAGTGGGTGATCGCCGCCTTGGTGTCGAGCGCCTCGACGTGGCCGATCATCTCCTGCACGGTTCGGAAGCCGAGTGAAGCCATGTGCTCGCGAACTTCCTCGGCGATGTATTCCATGAAGTTGACGACGAACTCCGGCTTTCCGCTGAACTTGGCGCGCAGCTCGGGGTTCTGCGTCGCAACTCCGACTGGGCACGTGTCGAGATGACAGACGCGCATCATGACGCAGCCGCTGACCACCAGTGGAGCCGTCGCGAAACCGAACTCCTCGGCGCCGAGCAACGCGGCGATCACCACATCACGACCCGTCTTCAGTTGGCCATCGGCCTGTACGACGATCCGGTCGCGCAGGCCGTTGAGCAGCAGCGTCTGTTGTGTCTCGGCGAGACCCAGCTCCCACGGTGCTCCGGCGTGCTTCAGCGATGTCAGCGGGCTGGCACCGGTGCCACCGTCGTGGCCGCTGATCAGCACGACGTCGGCCTTTGCCTTGCTGACGCCAGCTGCCACGGTGCCGACACCGACCTCGGCGACCAACTTCACATTGATCCGTGCGTCGGGATTCGAGTTCTTCAGATCGTGGATCAGTTGCTTGAGGTCCTCGATCGAATAGATGTCGTGGTGCGGCGGCGGGCTGATCAGACCGACGCCCGGTGTCGAGTACCGCGTTGCCGCGATCCACGGATACACCTTGTGCCCCGGGAGCTGGCCACCTTCGCCGGGCTTCGCACCCTGAGCCATCTTGATCTGCAGATCCGTGGCATTGACGAGGTACTCGCTGGTCACCCCGAAGCGACCGCTGGCCACCTGTTTGATTGCGCTGCGGCGCTGCGGATCGTAGAGACGATCGCTGTCCTCGCCACCCTCGCCGGTGTTGCTCTTGCCACCGATCGAGTTCATCGCGATAGCCAGTGTCTCGTGCGCTTCGGCAGAGATCGAGCCGTAGCTCATCGCCCCGGTCGAGAACCGCTTGACGATCTCACTGACGGGCTCGACCTCGTCGATCGCGACCGGTTGGCGGGAACCGAGTTTGAACTCGAACAATCCTCTCAGCGTTGCCAGTTTCTTGGCCTGGTCGTCGACCAGCGCCGTGTACTGCTTGAAGATGTCGTATCGCTTCGCACGAGTCGCATGCTGCAGCTTGAAGACGGTCTCGGGATTGAACAGGTGCACTTCACCTTCGCGGCGCCACTGGTACTCGCCGCCCAGCTCGAGCTTGCGATGCGCACGCTCGGCGGGTCGTGGCGGATGGGCCACCTTGTGACGCGCCGCGACCTCAGCGGCGACCTCGTCCAGTCCGATGCCGCCGAGCCTGCTGACGGTGCCGGTGAAGTACTCATCGACCAGCTCGTGACCGAGACCGATGGCCTCGAAGATCTGAGCGCCTGTGTAGCTGGCGACGGTGCTGACCCCCATCTTGCTCATCACCTTCAACACGCCCTTGCCCGCGGCCTTGATGTAGCTCTTCACCGCCTTGTGCGGGTCGACGCCGCCGAGGCCGTGCAAGTCCTCACGGACCATGTCCTCGATGGACTCGAAGGCGAGGTACGGGTTGATCGCCCCGGCCCCATACCCGATCAGCAAAGCCATGTGATGCACCTCACGCGCATCGCCGGATTCGACGATCAAGCCGACCTGGGTGCGCTGCTTCTCGCGGATCAGGTGGTGATGCACCGCGGCGGTCAGCAGCAATGACGGAATCGGCGCGTACACGTCGTCGCTGTTGCGATCGCTGAGCACGACGATGCGCGCCCCGTCGGTGATCGCCTTGCTGATCTCGGCACGAATTGCATCGAGTGCCCGCTTCAGCGCCAGTCCCCCGCCGGCGACCCGGTAGAGGCCGCTGATCACGACAGCCGACAACTCGGGATAGGCGCCGGCTTCCCCAGGATTGG